>NZ_JBFTNV010000012.1:0-185141 GCF_056397645.1 Rhizobium sp. 05L429
GCCTGAATCATATTGCCTTGACGGGCTTTATGACCAAATCTGCGACTCCAGACGGGGATATGCGGGAATTTGGAATGAATTGGCAGACGTGGAAATTTTGCCTGATAGCGCTTGTTTGCATCGCGCTGACGGCCTGCGCCAGCCTCATGCCGAAGAAGGAGGAAAAGCCCGTCTACGACGTGCGAAGCGCCGTCGTGCTTTCGAGCACGACCCTGTCGGCGGAACTGCTTTCCGGCATCAGCGACCGCGTCAACTCCGCCATCCGCGCGACGGTCCGCACGAGCGAATTGCCGCGCGTGGTGCTGACGATCCGCATCGTTTCCGTCACAAAGGGCCTCGGTTTCCAGAAGGACCGCAATGTCGCGAAGGTGAGGATCGATGCGGCCTCCGTGGAAGACGGCTCCGTGATCGCCRTAACCTCCTTCGAAGTTACAAGCCTGACCGCCGATCCTGACCTTGCCGACGACATTCTGGCGGAAGATATCGCTGCACGCGTGCGCTCCGCCTTTTCACTGAGCGGACGCTAGGGCATTTCTGTTTCTAAGCAACTCCGGACACAAAACCGCGCATACTTTGCTGAAATGCTGCATAACCGCTGAAAGCGGCGAGGGGGGATCATGAAGGATATTCTGGAAGAGCTCGAACGCCGCCGCAAAATTGCCCGTCTCGGCGGCGGCCAGGTGCGCATCGACGCGCAGCATCAGCGCGGCAAGCTGACGGCGCGTGAGCGCATCGACCTCTTCCTCGACGAAGGCTCCTTCGAGGAGTTCGACATGTTCGTCGAGCACCGCTCTACCGATTTCGGCATGGACAAGAGCCGCATCGCCGGCGACGGCGTGGTGACCGGCTGGGGCACTGTCAACGGCCGCACCGTCTTCGTCTTCGCCAAGGATTTCACCGTCTTCGGCGGTTCGCTTTCGGAAGCCCATGCCGAGAAGATCATCAAGGTGCAGGATATGGCGCTGAAGAACCGCGCGCCTATCATCGGCATCTATGATGCAGGCGGCGCGCGCATTCAGGAAGGTGTCGCGGCACTCGGCGGTTATGCCGAAGTCTTCCAGCGCAATGTACTGGCGTCTGGCGTCATTCCGCAGATCTCCGTCATCATGGGGCCGTGCGCCGGCGGCGACGTCTATTCGCCTGCCATGACGGATTTCATCTTCATGGTGCGCGACACGTCCTACATGTTCGTGACCGGTCCCGATGTCGTGAAGACCGTCACCAACGAGACGGTGACATCGGAAGAACTCGGTGGCGCGAGCGTGCATACGACGCGCTCCTCGATAGCCGATGGCGCCTATGACAATGATGTCGATACGCTCTTGCAGGTTCGCCGCCTCATCGATTTCCTGCCGCAGTCGAACACGTCGCCGGTGCCGGAAATCGAATCTTATCAGTCGGCGACCGATGCCGACAATTCGCTGGATACGTTGATCCCGGCCAATGCCAACAAGCCCTACGACATCAAGGAATTGATCCAGAAGGTGGCGGACGAGGGGGATTTCTTCGAGATCCAGGCGAGCTTTGCCAAGAATATCGTCTGCGGCTTCGGGCGCATCGAGGGCTCGACTGTCGGCTTCGTCGCCAATCAGCCAATGGTGCTTGCCGGCGTGCTTGACAGCGACGCCTCACGCAAGGCGGCGCGCTTCGTGCGCTTCTGCGACTGCTTCAACATTCCGATCGTCACCTTCGTCGACGTGCCGGGTTTCCTGCCGGGCACGGCGCAGGAATATGGCGGGCTCATCAAGCATGGCGCCAAGCTGCTCTTTGCCTATGCGGAAGCGACGGTGCCGAAGCTGACGGTCATTACCCGCAAGGCCTTCGGCGGCGCCTATGACGTGATGGCGTCGAAACATCTGCGGGGCGATTTGAACTATGCCTGGCCGACGGCCCAGATCGCCGTCATGGGCGCCAAGGGCGCCGTCGAGATCATCTTCCGCAAGGATATCGCCGATCCCGAAAAGATTGCGGCGCACACGAAAATGTATGAGGATCGCTTCCTGTCACCCTTCGTGGCGGCCGAGCGGGGCTATGTCGACGAGGTGATCATGCCGCATTCGACACGGCGCCGGCTGGCTCGCGGACTGAAGATGCTGCGGAACAAGGATCTCAGCAATCCCTGGAAGAAGCACGACAACATCCCGTTGTGAACGAATAAAGGAGCCTCTTCAGGTGTTTATCCACTGTCGAAGTTGTGAACGCCTGTCAGCAAACTGTGTCTTCAATCCCTGTTAGAGACACGGTAACGCTCGGCAGTACACCCTTAAGGAGAGTCTTTATGTCAACTTTCGAGCGTCTATCCGCCTACCGCCCCTATGGTCTGGCCGCTCTCAGAATCATGACCGCGCTTCTGTTCATCGAGCACGGAACGATGAAGCTTTTCGGCTTCCCGGCAGCGCAGGGCGACGGCCCGCTGTCCACTTTGTTCCTGATTGCGGCACTGCTGGAAACCTTTGGCGGTATCCTCATTCTCATCGGCTTCGCAACACGGCCGGTTGCCTTCCTGTTGGCGGGCGAAATGGCGATCGCCTATTTCATGGCGCATATGCCGCACAGCTTCTTCCCGGCTCTCAACCAGGGCGATGGCGCGATCCTGTTCTGCTTCGTCTTCCTCTACCTGTTCTTTGCCGGCGCCGGTGCATGGTCCGTCGATAACAGAAACGCGGCTGCCTAACAGAAGAGGCTGCGGGTGCTTCATCGCCGCAGCCTCTTCTTCATTTCAGATATTTCTTTTTCAGGCCGTCAGCTTGAGGCCGGCAATGCCGGTGACGATCAGCGCAATGCAGATCAGGCGCGAGGCGCTTGCCGCATCCCCCAGAAGCCAGATACCGAGCAAGACGGTACCAACAGTGCCTATACCGGTCCAGATCGCGTAAGCCGTGCCGATGGGCAGGGTTTTGACGGCAAGACCGAGCAGGATGACGCTCACCACCATGCAAATGACTGTGAGGATCGTCGGCATCGGACGGGTGAAGCCGTCGGTATATTTCAGACCGATTGCCCAACCGCATTCAAAAAGGCCAGCGAGAAAAAGCAGGAACCAGGCCATCATACTCTCCTTGTCAAGAGCGAGGCCGTCCCCGCGACTTTTGCGCCCCGGGCAGACCCGAGCGCCGCAGTCGTCTGCGTCACGCTTGATATGGACGAGGGAACGGCTGAGTTCAAGTTAGGAATTGGCATAGCTGCCATGCCACCCGATTCCAGCGGGCAGGCCTGGCAATCAGGCGTTCTTCGCGCGGCGGCAGAGACGATCGAAGGTCTCGAGGAAACGCGAACGATCCTTGGGGCTGAAAGCGGCATTGTAGCCCTTGCTTTCGCCGGTCTCTCGCAGATGAGCGCCGAGATCGCGCATGGCGCTCGCCATGCCGATGTTGGTCTGATCAAAGACACGTCCTGTCGGGCCTGTCACGAAGGAGCCCTTGGCGACGCAGCGAACCGCAAGCGGCACGTCGGCAGTCACCACGACATCCGTCGGGCCGGTATTGTCGGCGATCCAGTTGTCGGCGGCGTCAAAGGCATTCGAGACAATGACGTTGCGCACCATCGGGTCACGGGATGGGCGCAGGCCGGAATTGGCGACGAAGGTCACCTCCATGCCGAGGCGTTCGGCCACTTTCAGGATTTCGGGTTTGACCGGGCAGGCATCGGCATCGACATAGATCATGGGAAAACCCTCATGCCGGCTCTCCGGCCAGCTGGCGGACCATATCGATATGGGGAATGCCGTCTTCCAGATATTCCTCCGAGGTCTTCACGAAACCGAAGGATTCGTAGAAGCGACGCAGATGGGCCTGCGCCGAAAGCGCGATGGGATTTTCGGGAAAGAGCCTTTCACAGACGATGATCGATTCCTTCATCACCGCATCGCCGAGCCGCCTGCCGCGATGGGCGGGTGAGACAACGACGCGGCCGATCTTTGCGGGATCCTGTGCATTATAGGGCTTCAGGAGCCGCGTGGAGGCAATGAGTTCAGTGCCCTCCAGCAGCCGCAGGTGCAGGGCATCGATATCCTTGCCGTMGAGTTCCGGATAGGGGCAATTCTGCTCGACGACGAAGACATCCACACGCATTCTCAAGAGGTCGTAAAGCTCCCGCGCGGAGAGCTCATCGAGGCCCTTCAGATCGACGCTGTAGGCAATAGCAGTCATCAATAGACCACGACGCCGCGGATGCTTTCACCCTTGTGCATGAGATCGAAGCCCTTGTTGATGTCTTCGAGCGGCATTGTGTGGGTGATCATCGGGTCGATCTGGATCTTGCCCTCCATGTACCAGTCGACGATCTTCGGCACGTCGGTGCGACCGCGGGCACCGCCGAAGGCCGTGCCCATCCAGTTGCGGCCAGTGACCAGCTGGAAGGGACGCGTCGAGATCTCCTGGCCGGCGCCGGCGACGCCAATGATGACGGACTTGCCCCAGCCACGGTGGCTGGCTTCCAGCGCCTGGCGCATGACCTTGGTGTTGCCGGTGCAGTCGAAGGTGTAATCGGCGCCGCCGATCAGGTCGCCATGGCGCTTCGTCATGTTGACGAGATAGGGCACGATGTCGTCGCCGACTTCCTTCGGGTTGACGAAATGCGTCATGCCGAACCTCTCGCCCCATGCCTTGCGGTCAGGGTTGATATCGACACCGATGATCATGTCGGCACCGGCAAGGCGCAAGCCCTGGAGAACGTTGAGACCGATACCGCCGAGACCGAAGACGATGGCCGTCGAGCCGATCTCGACCTTGGCGGTGTTGATGACCGCGCCGATGCCCGTCGTGACACCGCAGCCGATATAGCAGACCTTGTCGAAGGGGGCGTCGGGATTGATCTTGGCAAGCGCGATCTCCGGCAGAACGGTGAAGTTCGCGAAGGTCGAGCAGCCCATATAGTGGTGGATCTTGTCCTTGCCGATCGAGAAGCGCGAGGTGCCGTCGGGCATCACGCCCTGGCCCTGGGTCGCGCGGATCGAGGTGCAGAGATTGGTCTTGCGCGAGGTGCAGGAATAGCATTCGCGGCATTCCGGCGTGTAGAGCGGAATCACGTGATCGCCCTTTTTCACGGACGTGACGCCGGGRCCGACATCGACGACGATGCCGGCGCCTTCATGGCCAAGGATCGCCGGGAAAAGACCTTCCGGATCGGCACCGGAAAGCGTGAAATCATCAGTGTGGCAAATGCCGGTCGCCTTGACCTCGATCAGCACTTCGCCTGCCTTCGGGCCTTCGAGCTGAACGGTCATGACCTCAAGGGGTTTTCCTGCCTGAACGGCAACGGCGGCGCGAACATCCATCTTCGATCTCCTCTGATTTGCGTGGCGGACTCTTGCACGCTCGGCGAGGATGGCTCAAGCACAAAAAGGGCTTAGAACGCCATTCGAAAATCGGCTTCGCCTAGGTGAATTCCATATCGGCTTCGCCTAGGTGAATTCCATATCGGCTTCGCCTAGGTGAATTCCATATCGGCTTCGCCTAGGTGAATTCCATATCGGCTTCGCCTAGGTGAATTCCATATCGGCTTCGCCTCAGGCAAATTCCATGATGACGGCATCGACCGCGAGGCTTTCGCCAGGAGCGGCCGTAATCTTGCCGACGACGAGATCGCGCTCGGCACGCAGCACGTTTTCCATCTTCATCGCTTCGACGACAGCGAGCGTTTCGCCTGCCTTGACCTCCTGGCCTTCGGAGACGGCGATCGAGACGACGAGGCCGGGMATGGGGCAGAGCAGGAGCTTGGAGGTATCCGGCGGCAACTTGACGGGCATCAGGCGATCCAACTCGGCATGACGCGGCGTAAAGACACGCGCCTTGACCGAAAGACCCTGCCAGTCGATTCGCAGGCCATTCAGGATCGGACGGATCTGCGCCGTCACCGGCCGGCTGGCAATCCTGCCATGCCAGACCGGATCGCCCGGTCTCCAATCGGTGACAACGGTTTCGGTGCGGCCACCGACCTCCATTTCCATCTCGAAGGGAATCGTGACGAGGCCATCGATCAGTTTGACAGGCACATAGGTGCTGCCAAGCTTGACGGCCCATTCGTCACGCAAGGAGCCGCTCGCCTGGCGCAAGCGGTCGGCAAAGTCCTCGCGGCGGCCGGACTCGATCAAGGAAACGGAAAGCGCGATGGCGGCAAGCGCTGCCTCTTCCGCCGCGTCAGGCGCCATCGGGGCGAAGCCTTCAGGATATTCTTCAGCGATGAAGCCGGTGGAAAGGCGGCCTTCGCGCCAGCGCGGATGCTTCATGAGCGCCGAGAGGAAGGGAACATTGTGTTCAATGCCATCGACCACGAACGCGTCGAGCGCCTGGCCCATGGCTTCCACCGCCTGCAGGCGGCTCGGCGCCCAGGTGCAGAGCTTGGCGATCATCGGGTCGTAATACATGGAGATTTCAGCGCCTTCGAAGACACCGGTATCGTTGCGGATGATCAGATCGCCAGTCCGGCCCTCTGCCGGTGGTCGGTAACGCGTCAGGCGGCCGATCGAGGGCAGGAAGTTGCGGTAGGGATCTTCGGCATAGAGACGGCTTTCCACCGCCCAGCCATTCAACCTGATGTCCTTCTGGGCGAAGGGCAGCTTCTCGCCTGATGCAACGCGGATCATCTGCTCGACGAGATCGATGCCGGTCACGAGTTCCGTCACCGGATGCTCAACCTGCAGGCGAGTATTCATTTCGAGGAAATAGAAATTGCGGTCGCGGTCGACAATGAACTCCACCGTGCCGGCGCTCTGATAGTCGACAGCCTTTGCGAGCGCCACCGACTGCGCGCCCATGGCTGCACGGGTCTTCTCATCGAGGAAAGGCGAGGGCGCTTCTTCGGCGACCTTCTGGTTCCGGCGCTGGATGGAGCATTCGCGCTCGCCGAGATAGACGACATTGCCATGCGCATCGGCCAGTACCTGGATTTCGATATGGCGCGGATCGACCACATATTTCTCGATGAAGACGCGGTCGTCGCCGAAGGAACTCTTGGCTTCCGAGCGGGCGCGGTCGAAGCCGTCGCGCACCTCCGCCTGATTCCAGGCAATGCGCATACCCTTGCCGCCGCCGCCGGCTGATGCCTTGATCATCACGGGATAGCCGATCTCAGCGGCGATCTTTTCGGCATGCGCCACGTCATCGATCACCCCGAGATAACCGGGTACGGTCGAGACCTTGGCGGCATTGGCGAATTTCTTCGATTCGATCTTGTCGCCCATCGCCATGATCGCCCTGGGCTTCGGGCCGATGAAGATGATGCCTTCCTTCTCCAGCGCCTCGCAAAAGGAAGCGCGCTCCGACAGGAAGCCATAGCCGGGGTGCACGGCTTCGGCACCGGTCTCTTTGCAGGCAGCGATTATCTTTTCGGCAACGAGATAGCTTTCGGCAGCCGGGGCAGGGCCAATGTGGACGGCCTCATCGGCCATTTCGACATGCAGGGCATCCCGATCCGCATCCGAATAGACCGCAACGGTGGCAATGCCCATGCGGCGCGCGGTTTTGATCACGCGGCAGGCAATCTCGCCGCGATTCGCGATCAGGATTTTCTTGAACATCGAGACTCCACCCAGGAAATGCGTTCCGGAGTTTTACGCATAAAAAGCCGGAACGTACAATTGGGCTGAAGAATCAGGGCGGGCTGAGATATTACAGACGATCAGGCAACCGCAGCAGCGACGACCGGCTCTTCGTCGATGATGCGCAGCCAACGGCTGCGTTTCGGCTCGGCATAATCTCTGATTTCGACCGCAGCCATGATCTCGCCCCAGCGCTGATGATTCGCGCCTGGTAGCGTTGCCGCCTCGATGCGCTGCAGAACGCCATATTCGACCGGCGAAACGCCGATGACGCCGCCTTCGCTGACGCTTCTCAAAACGCGCATGACGTAGTCGACATCCTGGCGTGCGATGCTCTTGCGGTCGATAGCGCGGGTCAGTTTGTAGCCGCCGATATCCTCTGATAGCGCCAAGCGGAGCTGATCGAGCGCGAGCGCCCGCAGCTCATCGGGCACATGGGCGCTGAGTTCCATGACGTGCAGGACGAGCTCAAGCTCGAGCGCGGAATTGACAACGCCGTCGGTCGTGAACATGCGCATGATCCATGCGACATTTATTTCGTCCAGTGAGCCCTGCGGATAGGTATAATCGACGATGAAGCCTGCCAGCTGTTCCACGAAGAACGCGTTMCATTCCGAGCATTTTTCGGGGCAGGAATTATTGAGCGCCAACATCACCACGACATCATCGGATGTCCGGATTCCCTCCGGAAAGGTATGTTTGCGCAGCAGCACAATGTCCTCGGCCGTCAGCCGATGCTTACCGGCGATGACACACGCCGGAAAAGCGAGACGGAACTCACTCATCTTTTATCTCCAGACTTCATCATGAAGCCGGAAGTGGTTTTATCGATGCCGAATTGAAGATCCCTCAAGAAGGAGGGTTAACCTTGGATTGGCCGTTTCATTCGGATTTTAACGACCGTGCCTGCAAACGCTCGCGCCAGATGATAAAAAGACCCGATGCAACTATGATGGCGATGCCGATCCATTTGGAAACATTCGGAAAATCGCCGAAGAGGGCGTAACCGAGCACGGTCGCCGAAATGATCTCGAAATATTGGAACGGCGCAAGCAGCGACAGCGGCGCCAGGCGGAAAGCCTTAACAACCAGCATGTGCGCATAGCCCGAGATCGTGCCGAGAATGACCAGCAGCGCGAGGCCGAGCCAGGAGGCGGGCAGGGAGGGGATGAAGTCGGCATTGCCGATGCTGCTTCCGACAAACATTGCGCCCGCCATGAAGATCGTACCGCCGATACCCGACATCGTTTGCATCGTCAGCGGCGAATCCGCCTCGCCGATCGCACGGTTGAGGAAGAGATAAAGCGAGAAGAGGAAGGCGCAGAAAACCGGCAGCAGCGCCTTCAGGCCAAAGATCTCATAGCTTGGCTGGATGACGATCATCGCGCCGCTGAAACCGACGACGATTGCCATCCAGCGGCGCCAGCCGACCTTGTCTCCCRGAAACAGTGCCGAGAGCGCTGTCAGCATGAAGGGCTCGACGAAGTAGATGGCGAAGACATCGGCGAGCGGCATGTATTTGACCGCGACGAAGAAAAGCAGGCTGGCTGCGCCATGCAGCGCACCGCGCAGGAGGTTCATCCACGGGCGCTTGGCAGACAGCGCCTGCATGCCGAACATGGCAAAGAGGATCGGCAGAGTGCAGACCAGCTGGAAGAAGAAGCGGTAGAAGGTTACCTGTCCAGGCGACATGCCCTCGAAGGTCGCCATGTATTTGGCGATCGCATCCATCGTCGGCAGGATGGCCATGGCCCCAGCCATGATAGCCATGCCCTGGAGCGGATTCTGTGCGGAGGGAGATTGGGACATGAGGGCTGCTTCTTGCGGATGACGTCATCAACCACAGGAAGGTCATTCAATCAAGGACTGGCAATCAAGCACCGGCAATCAAGCACTGGCAATCAAGGACAGTGCCCCGTATCGTTGACGGTTTCGCCGAAGATCTCTTCGAAGGCAGCACGCAGGCGGATATCGGCATCGGCCATCATCACCGGCAGGCCGAGATCGACGAGGCTGGTAACGCCGAAGGCCGAGATGCCACATGGCACGATGCCGGTGAAATGATCGAGATCAGGATCGACGTTCAGCGACAGGCCGTGGAACGTCACCCATTTGCGCAGGCGGATGCCAAGTGCGGCGATCTTGTCTTCCGCCATGGTCCCGTCAGGCAAGAGCGGCCTCTCCGGCCGGCGGACCCAGACACCGACACGATCCTCGCGCCGTTCACCGCGCACATTCATCGAATCGAGCGTCCGGATGATGACTTCTTCCAGTGCTGCGACGAAGGCGCGGACATCCTGCCGGCGGCGCTTGAGATCAAGCATGACATAGGCAACACGCTGGCCCGGACCGTGGTAGGTATATTCACCGCCGCGGCCGGTGGCGAAGACCGGAAAGCGATCCGGCTCGACGAGATCCTTGGCATCGGCACTGGTGCCGGCCGTATAGAGCGACGGATGCTCCAGCAGCCAGACAAGCTCGTCGCCGCCTTGGGCAATATCAGCTACCTCCCGCTCCATCGTCTCTACCGCTTCCACATAGGGCACGAGTTCATCCGAGATCCGCCAGCGAACGGGGCGCGAACCAAGTTTCGGGAGCATAGAGAAATCGAGATCGGTGCGTAGCATGACAGTCCTTGGCGCCATCACGCAAAGAGGGGCGCGGCGCGGGCTTCTATATGGACTCGGGCGAAGAGTGATTCAATTGTTCTTTGCTGCAGGCGGCTTTTCAGCACGGAGCTTCTGCGCGCCAATCAGTCCATGATGAAATGCGGAACGAAGCGGGAGACGGAACGCTATGCCGCCGATCATGGTCTGGCGGCAAATCGATCAGAGTCCTTGCAGGAGCTGGACCCGGCACTGTAGGGAAGGTTCTGCACGGAGAAGGTAATGGGCAGGATAATCAAGCGGGCAGCAGATCTGCTCATCACCGATGAGAATGAGCCGGTAAAAAGCAGGCTTCGCGAACGCGGCGCTGCGCAGCGCCCAGCGATGCTCGACAACTTCCTGAACTTGCTGGTCCGGGCGATGCTGAATCCCTCGGCTTCGACGATGGCGAGCTTTGTCGCGGGTAAGGTCTTTCAAAAGCTCGAGCGTACAGGAACGCTGCGCGACACGCGGCTCCAGGATACCGGAACCCCTTCAGGCCTCGAGGCGGCACTTCAAAACGCAATCGCGACTGGCGACTTATACTCCGAGATAGCGCAGTGCGTTTGGCGCCTTGCCGAATCACTCGTGTGGATCAGAGGCAGAAGTGGACCGTTTGCCAGCCTCAACTTTGAGAAGGCCCATGCACATAGCGTGATTGTTGGGCCAGGTGGCCTGGAGGACCGGACGGATATCCGGGTTGGCCTTACATATATGGAACCCTACAGCCGTTTCCCGGATCACGTCCAACGGTTTTCACGGGCCTTCCTGCTGCTTTCCCCATGCGAACTTTCAATAGCCGGAGAGAACTGGTTTTCGACCGGAATAGGCGGTGTCTTCGCTGCTGAAGCCGGACAGTCGTTTGCCATGCGTTGCACCACTACTCCGCTTCTCGCGGTCTGGTGTCACGTTGAAGAGGCGGGAAGATAAAGTGCCGGAGGACCGCGCCGATTCCGGTGAAGGGCGATATGGGATGAGTCGCGTATCAGTGATGCTCAAAGAGGCAGCACAGTCTCTTTGTCAGATCGGAGATTCGAGGGGCGTTTGAAAAGCAAACCGTCACGCCGAGGACTCAGTCTTGGAGGGATTGAACTGAGATKATCACGGGAGCTGCTTAAGAGAGGTGCGAACGTTGAACATCGATCAAATGGGTTGCTTTTTTCGCGACCACACAAACAGAACCAATAAAAGTATGGTTCTGGCGTAACTAAAATCGCGCGGAGAAATATTCGCACTCGTCCAAAAAAACATAATCAAAATAATACCCCTGAGAGGGGAATGGTGCGGTCGAGAAGACTCGAACTTCCACGGGTTACCCCACAGCGACCTCAACGCTGCGCGTCTACCAATTCCGCCACGACCGCATCGTGGTAGGGCCGATTTGCGTCGGCGAGGCAGCATGTAGCAAAAGCCTCAGAGGTACACAAGCGCGATGTGACAGTTTTTTTTAAAAGCTTGTCCGAGGTGTGGATTACGCCGCAGGAGACATTGAAATTACAAAAGAAAAGGGCCGGAAACCGGCCCTTTCTCGGATTATGTCAGTGCATTGCGCGGCATGCTTCGGTGCGGCTTGCTCCGCTATCGGCGCCTTTCTGGTGGGAGCCCTTCGGGCCGACCATGCTGTGGCAGTCCGGCAGCGGCTTGATGCTGGCGGTCGCGGTGTTGTCGACTTTCGCCGGCTTCGTCATCGCTGTCGGCGAGAAGCCATCGCTGTCATTCGTGTAGTCGCTGGAATAGGCAGGGGCGGCCGCATGGGTCGGATAGTGCATGGGCTTGGCCGGTGCGACCGGGGTCTGGTAGAGGCCGTCGCCATCGTTGGAATAGTCGTCATTGTACTTCGTCTGAGCGAAGGCTGCACTGGCCAGGCTGACGGCAAACAGGGTGGCGGCGGCGGCGATTTTCATGCGCATGGGTCATCTCCTCAATCTCTTGTTGCAAGCAACAACACAAAACCAACCCTCGGCAAGCTCAGTTCGCTCCCCAATTCGGGCAAATTTGTGAGAAAGATGACGGCCATGTTGCGACGTTTTGTCCGAATGAAATCACATATTTGTCAATGTTTTTGAGGGGTACGTTACCTTAGCCGGCACAGTTAATTGCCTGAGATGTCAACGCTTTCATCCGAAGGGCAATTTTGCAATCTTTAATTGATTAACTATTTGTAATTTTAGAGACGGAAAAACCGGAAAGCAGGGAGCTTTCCGGTCCTGAAATGTGGCGATTTCGTGTTTTCGGCCTTAGTCTTCATTCGGGATGTGGGCATCGACACCTGTCATCTGCAACCGGTTACGCACATGGTGGACACCGTCCACCGACAGAGCGCCGAGCTCGACCTTGCGGGCGATGCCGATCGTTTCGACCGACCCGTCCAGCGTCACGGTATGCCCGTCGGCGTGAACCTCGACGCTGTCGATATCTACCTCGGGGATATTTTCCAGATTTTCGGTCACGCGGGCCTCGAGATCGTCGCTCTCGCCGCGGTCGATGGTATCAGGCTCGAGCGAATCCTTCAGACGATTTTCATTGCCGTCCTCGTCCGTCCCGTCGATGCGGAAGCCGCCGTTGCGGTCACGGTCGAAATTGGCCGAGGTTTCGCCATAGGCACGGTTTTCGGTTGCTGCGGCTTTCGCACCGCTGCCGTCGGCATAAGGCCAGCCGTCGTCCAGATTGCGCTCCTCGAAGTCGCGATAATCCTCTTCGCGGGAAAGCGAGGTCTTGTCAGTGATCTTTGGCATTTCCGTCTCCTTCCGGTTCCATTCTGCAAGGCAAACGCAGGAAGGGCGCTGTTGGTTCGACCGATTGCGGCGCTACCCTCAGCTTTTCATTCTATCCCACTTTTTGACCAGCCGGTCACGCTTCAGCCGCGACAGGCGCTGCAGCCAGAAAATGCCGTCGAGCTGATCGACCTCGTGCTGGACGCAGATGGCGAGGAAGTCCGATGCCTCTTCTTCGTGGTGATGGCCCTGGAGATCCTGATAGTGAAAGCGGATCGCCTTCGGGCGTGTGACCTCGTCCGTCGCACCCGGCATCGAGACGCTGCCCTCCATATGGATCATCGTCTCGTCCGAAAACCAGGTGATGTCGGGATTGACATAGATGCGCACGCCGTCGGCCTTGTCGAGTTCCAGCACCGTCAGCCGCTCAAAGACGCCGATATGGGCAGCGGTGATGCCGACACCGGGTGCCGCCCGCATCGTCTGCAACAGGTCGTCGGCAAGCCCTGACAGGGCCGAATCGAACGACATTACCGGGGCGCAGACCGTCTTCAGGCCGGGATGCGGATAGCGGAGAATGGGGCGGATCGGCACAGCTAAGCTTCCTTTCGGCAAATGGCAGCGGAAACTATAGCCGGCCACAGGCATTGTCATCAGAAAGCATGTGTTTGAGCTTTACGGCAGAAATGCTTTGGGCTAGCAGGTCGATAAGGAATCCCGCGGCCGCAAGGGCAGGGCGGAATTCGCTTATCCGCTTGTTGACAATGCATTTTCAGCCGACATTTTCCAATGCGGCTCGATAGTCTTTGAAATCAGATGCGAGGGCGGCATATGACGACGACCGATACCGAAGACCGCCGCAAGCGTCCGACCGACGAAGAAGTCGATATCTATAATGAAGATGGCAATGTGCGCAGCGATTTCCTGGCGCGCCTGGGTGCAGCCATCGCCGATCGCGATACGCTGTTTCTTCGCCAGAACGTCGCGCGCCTGCACGAATCGGAGATAGGCGACCTCCTGGAATCGATCCAGCCGGATCAGCGCCTGGCGCTGGTGCGCCTGCTCGGCGACGATTTCGACATGACGGCGCTGACCGAAGTGGACGAGACGATCCGCCGCGAGATCGTCGACCAGCTGCCGAACGAGCAGATCGCCGCGGCCATCGGCGAACTGGATTCGGACGACGCGGTCTACATTCTCGAAGACCTCGACAAGGAAGACCGGGAAGAGATCCTCGCGCAGCTGCCGTTTACGGAGCGGGTGCGCCTTCGCCGCGCGCTCGATTATCCCGAAAGCTCGGCCGGCCGCCGCATGCAGACGGAATTCGTCGCCGTGCCGCCGTTCTGGACGGTCGGACAGACGATCGACTACATGCGCGACGAGGAGGATCTGCCCTATTCCTTCTCGCAGATCTTCGTCATCGACCCGACCTTCAAGTTGCTCGGGGCCGTCGATCTCGATCAGATCCTGCGCACCAAGCGGCAGAACAAGATCGAAGCCATCATGCGGGAAACGAACCATCCGATCCCCGCCGAGATGGACCAGGAAGAGGCCGCCCAGCTCTTCGAACAGTACGACCTCCTGTCTGCAGCTGTCGTCGATGAGAACGAACGGCTCGTCGGCGTGCTCACCATCGACGACGTGGTCGACGTCATCCACGAAGAGGCGGACGAGGACATCAAGCGTCTCGGCGGTGTGGGCGACGAAGAACTGTCCGACAACGTGATCTCGACCGTGCGCTCGCGCTTCCTCTGGCTGTTGATCAACTTGGGCACGGCGATGCTGTCTGCAAGCGTCATCGGCCTCTTCGACGGCTCGATCGAGAAGATGATTGCGCTTGCAGTGCTGATGCCTATCGTTGCCTCCATGGGCGGCAACGCCGGCACGCAGACCATGACCGTGACCGTGCGTGCACTCGCAACCCGTGACCTCGATATCTACAATGCCGGCCGCATCATCCGCAGAGAGGCGGGCGTCGGCATCCTGAACGGAATGCTCTTCGCCTTGCTGCTGGGCTTGATCGCCGGCACTTGGTTCCACAATTACCAGCTTGGCGCCGTCATCKGGGCGGCGATGATCATCAATCTGATTGCAGCAGCCCTTGCCGGCATCCTGCTGCCGCTGCTGCTCGACAAGATGGGAGCGGACCCTGCGATCGCCTCGTCCGTCTTCGTCACGACCGTCACCGACTGTACCGGCTTTTTCGCCTTCCTCGGCTTAGCGACATGGTGGTTCGGCATCTGAACAGATGCCTAAATTGACTATTACGTAAAAGTCAATATTATGTCAGGCGGATGACGGGGATGCCATGCTGGTGAACAAGTACTATACCATAACGGAGCTGACGCGCGAATTCGGAGTATCGACGCGCACGCTTCGCTTCTATGAAGACGAAGGTTTGATCCAACCGGAACGCCGCGGACGCACGCGGCTGTTCCGTCCTGCCGACCGGCGGCTCATTCAGGAAATCCTGCGCGGCCGGCGCATCGGCTTCACCATTGCCGAAATCCGCGAGATCATTCAGGTCTACAAGGAGCCGCCGGGCGAGCTCGGCCAGCTCAAACTGTTGATGAAGCGTGTGGACGAGAAGCGCGAAGACCTGCGCCAGAAGCGCAAGGATATCGACGAAACGATCACCGAGCTCGACAATATCGAGGAGTCCTGCCTTGGCCGCCTCGCCGAGATCGGCGTCACGACCTGATCACTGTTGGGGCTCGGGCTGCGACTGCGGCGCGGGTTCTATTTCGGCGCTGCACTGGGTGGCAAGCACCATAATTCTCTCATCATCCGCCTTGACCGCGCCTGTCTGGAACGGCGTCAAGAGCTGTTGTGCCTGCAACTGGTCGAGCGTGCACTGGCAAAAGCTGCGGCAGAGCGCTTCGCCCTGTTCGACCGTGCAGGACGTATTGCACTGGCGCAGATATGTCGCTGCCGGATCGGGTTTCGGCGGCGCGATGATGAAGGTCAGGCCATAAGCGATGGCGATCAATACCGGCTGATGAATGAGGTAGAAGGCGAGGCTGTGGCGGCCGAGGCGCGCAAGCCATGTTCCACCCGTGCCCAATGATGCCAGTCTCTGGGGCAGCTTCGTGCGGAAGGAAAGACGGGCGAGGCTCATGCCCAGAAAGAAGGGCGTCGCCCAGGGAAAGAGCGGCACAAAATCGTTCGACCGGTCTGGGGTGGCCGCAAAGCCGAGCCAGGCCAGATATTTCGGGTCGAAAAGGTGCGTATCCAGCACGCCGGGCATGACGAAGGCGTCGACAATCCAGGCGACGAACAGCGCCAGCGTGACGAGCAGCGTCACGGGCAATGGCAGGCGCAGAAAAACCACGCCGATGAGGCTCAGAGCCGCAATGGAATGCAGGATGCCGAAATAGATCCATTCGCCGGGCACGAAGTAGCGTGTCGCGGCGGATATGACCACGGCTGCGCCGGCGACCATAGCGAAACGCTTCCAGAAGGAAGGCCAGCGGATTTCGGGCCGGCTTGATAGCACCAGGCTGATGCCGACGATGAAGAGGAAGGTGGTGGCGATCGCGCGGGCATAGATCTTCAGCCAGCCGGTTTCGGCGGTCCCGGGCTGCAGATAGCCCATGAATTCCAGATCCCAGCTGAAATGGTAGGTGGCCATGGCAATAAGCGCGGCGCCGCGCGCCGTATCCACAAGGCCGATGCGCGGTGGCCTCTGCGGGGCCGTCGCTTCCGTTGCCGACACTATCATTCACAATCCCTCGGACAGCTCATCACCGTCACTCGCTGACGGCTTGTTGCGCTGAACAGGAGAAAGGTGGAGATTTGGTGGCGGGTTTGCGTCCATGATGGCGAGGCGCGCTTCCGAAAAGAACTGCCGTCGGGTCAGGACCACAATGACCATGGCCGTCGTACCCATAAAAACATAGGGGTTGATGAACCAGCCGAGATAGCCGATCGACAGGAAGATTGCCCTGAGCCCTTCGTTGAAATGGCCGCCGGCGATGACATTCATGCGGATGACACGCTCCGCGGCGCGCTCGGCGGCGATCATGTCCTTCTCCGAGTCATGCACCATCGGAATGCCGCCGAAGAGAATGGTGCAATAGTTGAAGAGGCGATAGGACCAGCCGAACTTGAAGAAGGCGTAGCCGAAGAGGGCAGCAAGGCCGCCGACCTTCATTTCAAAGACGGCATGTCCGCTGTGGAAGACGAAGGGCAGGTCGGCGAAGACGGCATCCACCTTTTCCGTGGCGCCGAGCAGCGCAAAGCAGCTGCCGACCGCGAAGATGGATGTCGAGGCGAAAAAGGCCGTGCCGTTCTGCAGCCCTGCCATGATCTGGGTGTCGATCATCTTCAAATCGCGACGCAGGGAGTTATATATCCATTCACGCCGCCGCTCCGCCATGGCGTGGGTCAGGCTGGTGCGCCCGAAGAAGGTCTGACCGTGCAGCAGCCAGGAATAGCCCATCCAGATAAAGATAAAGAAGGCAAGCGCGATATAGTCCGCCGTCGTCATCATCAGCGAGTCAGTTCCCATATAAATGCGGCCACTCTATAGATGCATTCGAATGCTGCAATGACCGGCAAGATGAGAATTGCTGGCAAGATGGTCTGCTTTTAACTAGTGTCCGGCCGGATGTCGCACCGGTTCAAGGCGATGTCGGTCCGTCACGCGGATACCGAGCCTGGCTCGCATAGTCTGCATCGTGAATTTTAGAAGGCGCCCTCATGTTTCTTTCGGTATTCGATGTATTCAAGATCGGGGTGGGGCCGTCGAGTTCGCACACGATGGGGCCGATGACGGCTGCCAATCGGTTCCTTGACCTCATCCTGTCCAACGAATGGCCGCGTCCTTCCATCGGCGCGCAGGTGACTGCCATCAAGGTCAGCCTGCACGGTTCGCTCGCCCATACGGGGATCGGCCACGGAACGGGCAGGGCGGTCATCCTCGGTCTGATGGGCGAAGMGCCCGACAAGGTCGATCCCGATCAAATGGACGCCATCATCGATGAGGTTGAAAAGAGCGGCCGGATCACGCCGGAGGGGCATCCGGCCTATCAGTTCCAGCCGAAGACGGACCTGATCTTCGACAAGAAGCAGCCGCTGCCGGGCCATGCGAATGGCATGACCTTTTCCGCCTATGACAAGGACGGACGGCTTCTCGTCAAGCGCATCTATTATTCCGTCGGCGGTGGCTTCGTCGTCACCGATACRGAGCTGGAGCAGATGCGGGCGCGCAAGAAAGCATCGCAGGGCAATTACAAGGTGCCCTATCCCTTCGCCAGCGCCAAGCAGATGCTGGAAATGGCCGAACGTTCCGGCCTGTCAATCGCACAGATGAAACGCGCCAATGAGGAAAGCCAGCGCAGCCGCGAGGAGCTGGATTCCGGCCTCGACCGTATCTGGGAAGCGATGCGCTCCTGTATCGAGCGCGGACTGAAGGTAGAAGGCATCATGCCCGGCGGTCTGAACGTCAGGCGCCGCGCAAAGCATATTCACGACAAGCTGCAGGAGGAGTGGCGCAGCAACCGCGTCAACCCGCTGCTCGCCAATGACTGGCTGAGCGTCTACGCGATGGCGGTCAACGAGGAGAATGCTGCCGGCGGGCGTGTCGTGACGGCGCCGACCAATGGCGCGGCAGGCGTCATTCCCGCCACGATCCGCTATTACGAGCATTTCCACGAAGACTGGGACCAGAAGGGCATCCACGACTATCTGCTGACCGCAGCGGCGATCGGCGGCATCATCAAGCACAATGCGTCGATCTCGGGCGCGGAGGTCGGCTGTCAGGGCGAGGTCGGCTCGGCCGCCGCCATGGCAGCCGCCGGCCTCGCAGCCGTCATGGGCGGCACGCCGGCTCAGATCGAAAATGCCGCGGAAATCGCGCTCGAACACCATCTCGGCATGACCTGCGATCCGATCGCCGGTCTGGTGCAGGTTCCCTGCATCGAACGCAATGCGCTGGGTGCGGTAAAGGCGGTCACGGCCGCATCGCTCGCAGTGAAGGGCGACGGCCAGCATTTCGTCCCGCTCGACGCCTGCATCGAGACCATGCGCCAGACCGGCTACGACATGAGTGAGAAATATAAGGAAACCTCGACCGGAGGTCTGGCCGTCAACGTCGTCGAATGCTGAGTTTGCGGACGGCTGATGTTAAAGCGCGTCGCGATCTTTCAGATTTCGCGCTTTAGCTCTTTGCCTCATGTCGTTATCGCAAAACCGCTGCACAGTTTTGCGAGACATGCTTTAGCCGCTTGACGCTGCCGGTCAAAAGGATTTCAACGGCAGCATGGCACTAAATCTCATCAAGCTCTGCGTCGGCTGCGACTCGATCGAAGACCTGCGTGAATGGGTGGCCGAGCGCTCGTTGCGCGCCATGGCTGCCGGACTGGAACCACACTCAGTCCACACGACCCGCATGGTGCCGAAGCGCGTGGAAGAACTKATCGACGGTGGTTCGCTCTATTGGGTGATCAAGGGTCAGGTCCAGGCTCGCCAGAAGATCCTCGACATCCAGACGTTTACCGATGGAGAAGGGATCGGCCGCTGCCATCTGATACTCGGTCCGGAGGTGATCGAAACCTCGGTTCAGCCGAAGCGGGCCTTCCAGGGCTGGCGCTACTATCCGACCGAAGATGTGCCGCGCGATCTCGACAGCCTCGGCGTCGGCATTGCAGAACTGCCCGCGGATCTTCGCCGTGAGCTTTCGGAACTCGGCCTACTCTAAAATACTTCAGCGCAGGCGCAGCACGACCGGCGAATGGCCGTCAGGCGAAGTGATGTGCAGATGGATATACGCCTCAGGCTGCGAATAGCGCCAGGCGCGCGCACCATGGCACAGCAACAGGTTGATCAGATCACGGGTTTTCGGCGACTTCGCCCTCGGGCGCTGCAGGCCGATTTCGGCAAGCCGGAGCGCTGCTTCGTGCAGCGGATGCAGGCCGGAGCGCCCCTTGTTAACCGCCCGGCGCCCCGCAGGCGCATTTGGAACATTCTCGTTGATCGACATCATCTTCCTCGTACGCAATACAAATCGAACTAGAATCGACTGCCGGCAGCGCGAACACCGCAGCCGGCAGGCAGGTACGCCGCCAAATCAGTCATAGGCAGCGCTGGATATCTCATTGGGCAGCCGCCCAGCACTTCACACCGGCCTTCTTGAGAGCCTTGCAGGCATTGACTGCATCACGCTGGCCATCGAAACCGCCAAAGCGGGCGCGATAGATCTGATCGCCGTCATTGGCATAGGCAACAGCGAAGGGCTTGGCGGAGTTCAGTGCCCTGCCGCCCTTGGCCTTGGCGTTTGCCAGAAGGTCCATCGCCAATTCACGGCTTGACGAGACGCCAATCTGGACAACCCATCCCGACGGCTGCGGCACTTCCTTCGCGGCAACCTCCTTGGCCGGCGTCGCCTTGGTGGAAGCAGTCGTCAGATCGTCGACGGAAGTATCGCCCTGTTCCGGCGGGATGTAGGCGGGAGCCGGTGTCGGCACGGCGACCGATGCCTGTTCCTGCTGCTTGACCGTGGCCGTCTTGATCGCGACCGTCTTGACCTTGGTCGGGGACGGCATCGGTTGCGTCAGCAATGGATTATCGGTCTTAGGTGCTGCGGTTTCCGCATAGGCAACCTCGGTGCTTGCCTGCTGATAGCGGCTGTCCGGAAGCGGTCCCTTATGCGGCAGGCCGAGGTCGGCTGCGGCCGCCGTCACCGGCACCTGATCTGCGGTAATCGTCTTCTTCTGCGCCACCTGGGCAACCTTGGCCGGGGAAACCGGAGCAGGCGTCTCAATCATCTCGGGTACCGGCTTCGACTGGGCGACAAGCGCGCCGCTCATGGAAGCCTTCGGCATGTAGGTGGCGAGCAGCTTGCGCATCTGCGAGTCGCGGGCAGGAGTGGATGCACCGCCGAGAACCACGCCGACGATCGACTTGCCGTCGACCTGCAGCGAACTGACCAGATTGAAGCCGGCAGCGCGGGTGTAACCGGTCTTGATGCCATCGACGCCGCGGACGGAGCCGACGAGGCGGTTATGGCTGCGGATCACGCGATTGCCGAACTTGAAGGCGCGCGCAKAGAAATAGCCGTAATATTGGGGGAAATGCTGGCGAAGGGCGATGCCCAGGCGGGCCTGGTCGCGCGCCGTCGTCATCTGCGCGGTATTCGGAAGGCCGTTGGCGTTGCGATACGTCGTGCGCGTCATGCCGAGCGCATGGGCCTTGGCCGTCATCATCTGGCCGAAACGGTCTTCCGTGCCGCCGAGCATTTCGCCGAGCGCGGTCGCGGCGTCATTGGCAGACAACGTCACAAGGCCGAGGATACCCTGCTCAACGGTAATCGTACTGCCGGCGCGCACGCCAAGCTTGGTCGGCGCCTGGGCTGCGGCGTGAGCGGAGAAGGGGACAGGCGTGTCGAGGCGGATGCGGCCCTGCTCAAGGGCCTCGAAGGTCATGTAGAGCGTCATCATCTTCGTGAGCGATGCCGGGTACTGAAGACGGTCGGCATTCTCGCTGTAGAGAACATTTCCCGTCCGGGCGTCGACGACGATACCGGCATATTTAGGATTTGCAGCTTCCGCTTCGGCATTGACCGAGTCGACCGCGACGATCGCGATAGCCATCGAAAGGATCGTCARCACCTTTGCKAGGAAACCGGCAGACCGCGGCGATGATACGGAGGAGATTGACCTTGACACTATTCCACTCTTCGCTTGCATTTCTGATGTTTGGCGGGCCACGCACCCCCTGCTGCGCAACCGGCCGTCTTCGAAGACTACCGGTTCAGCGTTACCAATCCGTTTATGATGAATCGTTTCTTCAGACATTGGAGGGGATTTTAGTGAGCTGTTGCAGTCCGGCTCACCAGACGAGCCTCGACAAAACTCCTGATCGCGGCATCAATGTGGTCCCAGTCAGCCAAATGACGGCTCGAGAACCGGTAAAGCACACTTAAATCCTTGCMGACCTTGATATCGCGCTGGCAATCTCCGCTGGTCGCCGTTTCCGCAGACGAGGGCAGGACGCAGCGAACGACATAATCGGCGGCGCCTTCGCGCGGCGCAGCCAACAGCACTTCGCCGTTGTAACCGGCATCGGCACGCAGGCGGTGCAGTGTCAGGCCATGCGCAAAGGCTTCCGGCGCGCCGTCCATTAGATGCGAATAGATCGGCTCCAGCCGGCCCGACATGTCCCGCGACATCGTTCCTTGGGTGATCTGCAGGAAAATCAGGCCCGAGGATTGGACGACATCATCGAAACGCTGGCGCGTTTCCTTGCTGTAGCCCTGCATTTCCGGCCAGGTAAGGTAGAGATCAGCCCGTTCGGCCGCGCCGTCATGACGTTCACTGGGGAAGCGAATCGTATTGGCGGGCAGGCCGATCGTATCGCGGCCGATTGTCAGGGTAATGCCTGTGGTGCCTTCCGTATTGCCGGCAAGAGAGATGTGACGGCCGAACCAGCGGCCGGCAACGCTGATGGCAACCGTCAGCAGCGCCAGAACCGCAATCGTCGCGGTGACACGGACCAGGAAGCGGGTCGAAAGAAGGGGTTGCTCACCAGGATGGCCCGCGGCGGAATGGCTCATCATCGTCCTCGGATATCGGGCCGCCGCAGGAAGGACGCGAGTCGTCGGGTGCCGGTTGTGAATCTCTCCATGATGATGAGATGACGGGGTTAACGAGGCGTTAACCCTATCGAGCAGAACAGCCACAAAAGAAGCGAGCCGTTCCCGGGACAGCGGGAACGGCTCTGGGCGCCGGTCGGGACGGGGATGCGGGGACTGACCGGGGCCGGTATGCCTGTTACTTCACGCTGCCGACCGCGACGGCGCGGCCATCCTGCAGCTTCGTCCAGCGGGCCGGATCGTCGGCGGACTGGCGCTTCAGGTAGGTGTATTCGGTATCCGACCACAGCAGCACCTTGTTGCGCATGTTGTCGAGAACAAAGTCGCCGTGATCGGTGCGAACCGTAAGCACCGCATGGCCTTCGCCATTTGGCTGCAGCACGACAGTCATCAGCGTGTCTGATGGAGAGAAGCCGGCATCGATCAGCATCTTGCGCTTCAGCAACGCGAAATCCTCACAGTCGCCGACGGTGCGCGGATAGGCCCAGCGCTCTTCGACACCGTAGATCTCTTTGTCCGTCATCGGCTGGATGGTGGAGTTGACCGTGTAGTTGACCTTGAGAATCTCCTTCCAGCGATCCTCGGTCAGGATTGCCGGGCCGGCATCGCCGCCGGCATAGGCGCATTCGCTCGGATTGGCCTGACAGAATTCATAGTGCCCGATCGGCGGGCTCGCATTGCCTGCAAGTGTCATGCTGGCGGGTGATGCCTGTCCTGCGCCCGCCATTGCCACTGTCATGCCAACGGCCAGAAGGCCGCGTTTCAGTAGATTTCGAATTGACATTATCGTCTCYCCGTTATGAGGATGACAATGACACGGACGTTTTTATCTCACGCAAAATTACGCAATAGAATTAAAGGCTTACTTGAATCAAATGCGCGTCGAACTTGATTCAAATTCAGCTCGAATACGCCTAAAATTAAAGACGCATTCGTCTCGAATTCGATTAAAATTGAAGGATTGGGAAAAACGCTTTCGAACCGAAAATGGCCGGAAACCGGACAGGGTGTTAACGATTTTCGACATGCTGGGTAAATTTCTGCGACGAGTTGCACCGAAAACTGCGGCTGGCGGCAATCCTGTTGAAGCGCACAAACAGGCGTCATGGCCGCCCTAAAACGCGATTCCGCCTCATTTCCCAATCTTCAACCGAAAAAATAATTTCGTCAGAGATCGCGAAATCTGTTCGTCGCAGCGACGATCGCGGCGGCAATATCGGCATTTGCAGTGGAATGGGCCGCTTTCGGCAGCACGATGAGCTCGGCGCCGGGCCATGCGCGGGCAAGTTCCCAGGCGGTGACAAGCGGTGCTTCTATATCGAAACGTCCGTGGATGAGGAGCCCGGGAATGCCCGCGAGGCGACCGGCATTTTCCAGGAGTGTGCCGTCTTCCAACCACGCACCCTCACGGAAATAGTGGGTGATGATGCGGGCGCGCGTCAGAAGATAGCGCGGATCGGACCAGCGCCGGGGCAGGCCGGCGGGATCGGCAAGCAGAATCGTCGCCGCTTCCCATTCGTGCCAGTCGCGCGCCGCCTTCAGCCGCACCTGCTCTTCGGAAGCGTTGAGCAGTCTGTGATAGGCGCTCACCCGGTCGATGCTGCGGAGTGCCGGCGGCAGCGCCTCACCGAACCGGTGCCATTCCTCCGGAAAGAGCGGCGCCATGCCGCGATAAAGCCAGTCGATCTCGGAACGCCGTGTCGTGGTGACGCCTGCAATGACGATGCCACCGACATGGTCGGGATGGGATTGCGCATAGGCGAGCGCCAGCGTCGAGCCCCAGGAATTTCCGAAGATGATCCACCGGTCTACGCCGAAGAGGCTGCGCAGCCTCTCGATATCCCCGATGAGGTGGGCGGTCGTATTGCGGGAGAGGTCGGTTGCTGCGTCAGCGGCATTCGGCAGGCTGCGCCCGCAATTGCGCTGATCGAAGAGGATGATGCGGTAGGCGGACGGATCGAAATAGCGCCGTGCAGCGGTGGAGCAGCCGGAACCCGGTCCGCCATGCAGGACGAGTGCTGTCTTGCCCGCCGGATTGCCGCAGGCCTCCCAATAGACGAGGTTGCCGTCGCCCGTGTCGAGCAAGCCGTGTTCATAAGGTTCGATTTCGGGAAACAGGATTGACATGACCGCGCCACTCGTTGAGGCGCGCTGTATCCTTCAATTCTGTGACGGATAGATGACGAAGCTGCATAGGCCCGAAAACCGGACGCAAAGACGCAAACCACCGATCACTTTTGCTGGAAGTGCTTCTTGCTTTGCGCAATTCCGGACGCAAAACCGCTGATCACTTTTGCTGGAATTGCTTTAGAGAAATTCGCGCAGTGTTTCGCGCGACTGGACCGAAAGGAACTCGATCGCAACACCTTCCGAGAAGTGGCGAACGACGCGGCCGCGCATGTTGCCCAGACGAGCAGGCGTGCCGAGCGGCGGGCGCACTTCGCAATCGACGGCAGCGCCCGAAAGTGAAAGGTCCATGATACGGCAGGTATAGCGCGTGCCGTCATCGAGGGTGAGATCGGTCTTGGTTTCGCGCGGGGTCAGACGATCATGACGGCGATCTTCCGGCAGGCCGAGCTCGTGTTTGTTGGCGAGCCAGGTGAGCTGAGCCGCGAGCTTCTCGCGCTTACGCTCGGTGGCGTTGATCGACATGGTGAAACCACGCATATCGACCGTCTGCACATGGCCTTCGACGCGGCCGAGATGATCGATATAGGCAACGACACGCTCATTGGCCCGCGGGCGACCGGCACAGGTGACATACATGTCGCCGGGCGACATATCGATCACCGTGCACTCGAATTCTTCGTAATTCGCAAGCATCAGGCGGCCCTGCATATTGATGGGGACGCGCTGGAACACTCCCTGTTCAGGGCGCGGCGCAGGTCTGTGCGTCTGAGCGGACTGGAACGAGTGCATCAAAGGGCTTCTTCATGAAATTGCTAGGCCCAATCCTTACCCCCAATCCATTAACAGAAGGTTGTAGGAACTAGCTGTCATATAACCCTAAAGTACTATGGGCGGCGACCCAAAATGGGGCAGTCACCGGGCGGTTGCCCCGTGCAGGAAATGCGACATGGCGCGCAGCATGGCCCGGCCGAAAGTGGGTTGTTTTTCGGTCGTGACTTCGACGGGGCGACGGGGCTCCATTTGTACCGCGCGGCCAAACTTGCCGTGCAGCAGGCGGCTGCGGTCGAGGGCGAGAAGCTCCAGCGGCACGATTTCCAGCCAGCTTGCAACAACGGCAGGTGCGATGGCGCCGAGCAGCCGGTCGCAGCCGCCTTGCGGCGAACGCAGCGGCATCATGATGATCTCGAAGGCAGCATGGTGGCCGGCGGTGCTGTAGCCCGTTGCGTTGAAAAGCGTCGGGATGGCGTGATCCATGACGCCTTTGGCCGTCCTTTCGATATCCTCGTGCTGGCCGTTGGCCCAGAGGGCGGAGAAACGCTCGCAGCGAAGATCGCGGCCGAAAAGATCGCAGATCTTGGTGCCGGCCAGGCGGAAACGAATATGCCGGTCCGCTTCTGTCTCCAAAATGAAGAGCCTCGACAGGAGGTGAGGGATCGCGCCGGGCTCGATCTGCGATTTCAGCGGAGCATCCTCTCCAACACGCAGAGCATTCCAGTAGTCGAAGATGTCGATCGTGGTTTGAAGGCGCATGACGCTGTCTCATTTCGGTTCATTGGCGGGCGATTTTCGCCCCTTCACCTTCTACCTTGCGGATTTCATGCCAAATCCGGGGAGTTAAGGTTAAGGAAGGGTTTCGCTTGAGCGCGGAGCCCTGTCATGAGACCGTCTCTCCATCACTTCGAACAGTGAAGTTCTGCACAAGACTGCCAGGGCAGGGGTCATCCATAGAGCGTCGTTCGCCCATGCGGGCGAACAAAGGACGCTCTACTCTTTGAGTACGCATCAGGCTTTCCGAAAATCGATTTCGATTTTCGGGCCGATGGTTGGGAATGCTCAGGCAAGCCGTCCGGCCATACCGGACGGCTTTTTTTTTGAAGCCGGCTCCTGTATGGCTGAGACCTCAAAACGAGGCGACAAAAGCATGAATGAACAGACGTCCGGGCCCGACCAGGCATTCCAGCCTTCACAGCCCGAACCGCCGGCCCGCCCGCCGCGTCAGCCGGTTTTCAATCTTCCGCCGGCATTGCTCGCTACGCTGCTGCTTCTGATCCTGATCTATGCCGTGCAATCACTTCTGCCGGTCGATTGGTTCAACTGGTTTCTGTTCAGCTTCGGCTTCATTCCGCTGCGTTATGCCGTTTCACTCGCAGAGCAGGGGCCGCAGCTCTATTGGACGCCCGTCACCTATTCGCTGCTGCATGGAAGCGTCGAGCATATCGTCTTCAACGGGCTATGGCTGATGGCCTTCGGCGCGCCGGTCGTGCGCCGCATCGGCACGGCCCGATACATCATCTTCTGGATTCTTTCTTCTGTCGCCTCGGCTGCGCTGCACACGGCGCTGAACTGGGGCAGCGAAGCGCTGCTTATCGGCGCATCCGGCGTTGTCTCCGGTCTGATGGGCGCTGCCTGCCGCTTTGCCTTCCCCTCCGGGCGGCAGATGTTCGGCCCGGCGCATCTCAATCCGCGCCTGTCTATAGTGCAGGCGGTTCGGAGCCGCACCGTGGTCATGTTCATGCTTTTCTGGCTGGTCGGCAACGCGCTGATCGCCGTCGGCATTCCGCTTGTCGGCGACGGCAGCCAGGAAATCGCCTGGGATGCGCATATCGGCGGTTTCGTCTTCGGCTTTTTCCTCTTTGCTCTGTTCGACCGAAAACTGCCGCAGGAACCCGTGCCGACTCCTGACGACGAGTTGCAATCCTGAGCCAAGCAGTGCACCATTGACCAATCCGCGATGGGAGGAGAGACCACCGCGGAGCCTGTGTTCCCGACAAGTGTTTCACTTTCGCCATAGGAGGTCCAAATGGCCAGTTCCGTCAAAGCAATACTCGATCTGAAGGGTCGGGACGTCGTCACAACCGKGCCGAATACCACGGTTTCGGAAGCGGCTCAGATTCTCAGCAAGAAGAAGATCGGCGCGATCGTCGTCGTCGGCATGGAGAACAAGATTTCCGGCATGTTCACCGAGCGCGATCTCGTGCATGTCATCGCAAAGGCCGGCAAGGACGGGCTCGACCAGACGCTTTCTTCCGTCATGACCTCGAAGGTCTTCCGCTGCAACGAGCAGACCTCGGTTAACGAGCTCATGGAGTTGATGACCAGCAAGCGCTTCCGCCATATTCCGGTCGAGGCTAACGGCAAGCTCGCCGGCATCATCTCGATCGGTGACGTAGTGAAGTCGCGCATCGCTGAGGTCGAGCGCGAGGCCGAAGAGATCAAGGCCTATATTGCAAGCTAGGCTCTTTTTTCGAGCAATTCCCGACGCAAAACCGCGGCACACTTTTGCTGGAATTTCTTCGGATAACGCTCTGCATCAGGGGTGCCTGGCGTAGAGTTCCTGCATCCGCTGCAACTCGGGTAGCCTTACCCGGGCTTCCTCATAGCCACGTTCGATGGCTTCCCCTGCACGATGGAACTCCGACAGACCGATGTCCGACAGGCGCGGCTGTAGCGAAATGTCAGGCGGATCGCCGGCAAGGCGGGCGCGGGCGATGCGATCCTGAATGATGTTGAAAGCCTGCACCATGACGCCGGTCATGCCCATCCTTGCGGCGTAGGGCGCATTCCTCTGCTGCTGCACTTCGGCAGGCGAGAGGCTGGCATTGTGGCGGACGACGGCGGAGCGGCCGTAGAGATCGTAGTTGAGGTTGACGGCGACGACGAGCGGCTGCTCGTAGCTGCGGCAGACGGAAACCGGCACGGGATTGACGAGCGCGCCATCGACCAATGTGCGGTTATTGCTGCGCACCGGCTCGAAAATGCCGGGCAGGGCATAGGAGGCGCGGATCGCCGTGATCAGCGAGCCATTGGCGATCCAGACTTCGTGGCCGGTATTGACCTCGGCTGCGACTGCGACAAAGGGCCGGTCGAGATCCTCGATCGTCAGGCCTTCCAGATGCTCCTGCATGCGCTTGGTCAGCCGCATGCCGCCGAAGAGGCCGGAGCCGCCGATCGTCAGATCGAGCAGGCTTGCAATGCGGCGCATGGTGAGCGAACGAGCGAAGTTCTCCAGTTCGTCTAGCTTCCCGGCGAGATAGCAGCCGCCGACGAGCGMGCCGATCGATGTGCCGGCGATCATGCCGATCTCGATGCCGGCCTCGTCGAGCGCACGGAGCACGCCGATATGCGCCCAGCCACGGGCGGCACCGMCGCCAAGCGCCAAAGCGAGCTTTGCTTTCTTTTCGGATAAGGATTGAACTGGGGGAATTGTCGTATCCTGAAGCGCTACCGTGCCGGAACTTCCGCCCTCGGCGCTTTGACGATGCATATTCCAGCCCAGCATGGCGTCCCTCCCTCCAGGCAGAACACTCGGGTTTCTATTAGCCGCCCCGAACCCTTTCCAAATTGTATATAGAGGCGACTTGCGTCGCAATAAGGGGCAGGTGGCCGGGATCTAGCCTATTTTGCGTAAACATCCTTCGGATCGAAATGCAGATCGTCATCGACGATGGTCAGAACAGGCTTTCCATCTTCCAGGGTGACGGTGCGGTAGAAGCAGGAGCGGCGGCCGGTATGGCAAGTGGCGTCGTGGCCGGCGACCTCGACCTTCAGCCAGATGGCGTCCTGATCGCAGTCTGTGCGGATTTCCCTGACGGTCTGGAGATTGCCCGAGGTCTCGCCCTTCTTCCAGAGTTTGCCGCGCGAGCGGCTGAAATAGTGGGCGAAGCCGGTCTGGATGGTCAGCGCCAGGGCCTGCGCATTCATATGAGCGACCATCAGGAGTTCGCCGTCACCGGCATCGGTGACGATGGCCGTGATCAGGCCGCGATCGTCGAAGCGTGGCGTGAAATCGCCAGCATCCTCCAGCTCGGATTTGTCTTCCGACGGCTGATTGAAAATCAGTTCACTCATCGCGGCCCTCCTGAGGGAGCCGGTATCAGCGGCCCCGCACCATTGTCATGAATCGAACCTGATCGGCCGGTTCAGTCTTGAACGTTCCTGTAAAGGTTGTCGTCAATGTGGTCGAGCCCTGCTTCTGAACGCCGCGCATGGCCATGCACATATGTTCGGCCTCGATCATGACGGCGACACCGCGCGGACGCAGCGTTTCGTCGATGGCCTTGGCGATCTGTGAGGTCATCGTTTCCTGCGTCTGCAGGCGGCGACCATAGATTTCAACGACACGGGCAATCTTGGAGAGGCCCAGAACCCGTCCGTCCGGCATATAGGCGACATGCGCCTTGCCGATGATCGGCACCATGTGGTGTTCGCAGTGAGAGAAGAAGGGAATGTCCTTCACCAGCACCATGTCGTCATAACCTGCGACCTCCTCGAAGGTACGGCCGAGCACGTCTTCCGGGCTCATCTCGTAACCCGCGAAGAGCTCGCGATAGGACTTGGCGACGCGGGCAGGCGTATCCAGCAGGCCCTCACGTGCCGGATCGTCACCAGCCCAGCGCAACAGGACACGAACGGCGTCCTCGGCCTCCTGCTGGGAGGGGCGATCGGATTCACGGGTGGTATGCGGAAAATTCTTGACGATGGCGTCCATATTCAATGGTCTCCTGGTCCGCAACGCGGACCGCAATCGGACTAGCCACTGGTATCCCAAGCGGGAATTCTTGCACCTTTGGCAGGCTCCGGGGCTTTCCAGGCTCGCTTTCTCGAACCCTTCCGGCACGGTTTCCCAATCAAACTCATTCGAGGCCATTGCATTTCGATGGCCCTCGAACGACATACATATAGTAAGACGACCCGGCTATGTAAGTACGTTGTCGTTTGACTGTGTGTTTTTTGTTTACACGACAATCACATAGGAATTAGCGTCGATTTTAGGCGTTTTTGGAGCCAAATCCGTCATGGACGACATCTATAACAGCAAAATCCTCGAATTTGCCGGCAATATTTCCCTGACCGGTATGCTTGACGATGCGGATGCGAGCGCCCAGGCGCATTCCAGGCTCTGCGGTTCGAAAGTGCGCATCTGGCTGAAAATGGACGGCGATACGATCAGCGCCTTTTCGCATGACGTCAAGGCCTGCGCGCTCGGCCAGGCTTCCTCCTCGATCATGGCCCGTCACGTCATCGGCGCGACATCAGGCGAAGTACGCAAGGCGCGCGAGGACATGCTCGCCATGCTGAAGGCGGATGGCGAGGGGCCGGATGGACGATTTGCCGACATGCGCTATCTTCTCCCCGTGAGAGAATACAAAGCGCGCCACGCCTCCACCATGCTGACCTTCGATGCCGTCGTCGACGCGATCGGCCAGGTCGAGGCCAAGCGTGCTGAAGTCGTCGAGGCCTAAGTTATGTGCGAATTCTGCCTGCTGCGCGAGGAGGAAGACGAGGGCGGTGCGGCTGCGCCGCAGCCTCGCGCTCAGCCGCAGCAGAAATTTTCGCGCAATTACCGGGGGCCGTTCCGCAAGACGCCGGACCGACTTTTCGGCATGGGGCTGATCCGGCTCTATCAGCTGACACTCTCCGGCTTCGTCGGCAATGCCTGCCGGCACATTCCGACCTGTTCCGAATATGGTTATGAGGCCGTCGCCCGCCACGGGCTTTGGGCCGGCGGGTGGATGACGCTTTTCCGCGTCGGCCGATGCGGTCCGGGCGGCACGAGCGGACTCGACCTCGTGCCTGACAACCTCGAATCCCGTTTCCGCTGGTTTACGCCCTGGCGCTACTTCGTGCTTGGGCGAAAGGAGGCATAAGGTGTGTACCTTCATCGCACTGCTGCATAGCATCGTCCTGACCTCCGAGCGGCGTGTGATCATGGAGGATCTGCGAAAGCTTGCTGAAGAGCTGGGTTATCGTGAACCGCGCACGCTGGTTTCCACCGGCAACCTCGTCTTCGAGGCGGACGGGATGCGGCCGCATGAAGTCGAAGAGCAGCTGGAAGAGGCCTTTGAAGAAAAGTTCGGCAAGCATGTCGATATCATCGTGCGCAGCGACTGCACCTGGATGGCGCTCTGCAGCGCCAATCCCTTCAAGGACGGCATAGGCGATCAGGTGATCGTGCGCGTCAGCCGGTTGCCGATCGATCCGGAAAAGGTGGAGGCACTGAAGCCGCTCCTTTCGGATGGGCAGCGAATGAAGCTGGTTGGCTGCGATCTCTGGATCGATTTTCACGGTAAGCCGAGCGAGTCGAAACTGCTCTCGGCGCTTACGACCAAACGCATGGGCGTGGGAACGATGCGCAATTGGAACACCGTGCGCGGCCTCTTCGAAATGGTCGCCTAAGCAGGCTTTTCCTTTACTACCACCGTAAATATCATTATCAGGCGGCAGCGCATCCGCGGCCGGATGACGCTTCCGTTTCAACCACCCGCATTCGTTGGCGGGACTGGACAAGGAGAATTTAAATGTCCCAATCTATTTCCCTGACATTTCCCGATGGTTCGGTGCGCAGTTTCCCGGCTGGCRCAACCGGCAAGGATGTCGCCGAATCCATTTCCAAGTCGCTTGCCAAGAGCGCCGTCGCCATTGCGATCGACGGTACCGTGCAAGACCTTTCCGACACTGTCACCGACGGCAAGATCGAGATCGTCACGCGCAAGGACCCGCGCGCGCTGGAGCTTATCCGGCATGACGCCGCGCACGTGATGGCAGAAGCCGTGCAGGAACTGTGGCCCGGCACCCAGGTGACCATCGGTCCCGTGATCGAGAACGGTTTCTACTACGACTTCGCCAAGAACGAGCCCTTCACGCCCGACGATCTGCCGAAGATCGAAAAGAAGATGAAGGAGATCATTGCCCGCAATGCGCCCTTCACAAAGCAGATCTGGTCGCGCGAAAAGGCCAAGGAAGTGTTTGCCGCCAAGGGCGAACAGTACAAGGTCGAGCTCGTCGACGCGATCCCTGAAGGACAGGATCTGAAGATCTACAATCAGGGCGAATGGTTCGACCTTTGCCGCGGCCCGCACATGGCCTCCACCGGCCAGATCGGCAGCGCCTTCAAGCTGATGAAGGTTGCCGGCGCCTATTGGCGCGGCGACAGCAACAACGCCATGCTGTCGCGCATCTACGGCACGGCATGGGCCGACCAGGCCGATCTCGACAACTATCTGCACATGCTGGCGGAAGCCGAAAAGCGCGACCACCGCAAGCTCGGCCGTGAAATGGACCTGTTCCATTTCCAGGAAGAAGGCCCGGGCGTCGTTTTCTGGCATGGCAAGGGCTGGCGCATCTTCCAGTCGCTCGTCTCCTACATGCGGCGCCGGCTGGCCGTCGATTATGAAGAAGTCAATGCACCTCAGGTGCTCGACACCTCGCTCTGGKAAACCTCGGGGCACTGGGGCTGGTACCAGGAGAACATGTTTGCCGTGAAATCAGCGCATGCGATGACGCATCCGGAAGACAAGGAAGCGGACAACCGCGTCTTTGCGCTGAAGCCGATGAACTGCCCTGGTCACGTGCAGATCTTCAAGCATGGCTTGAAGTCCTATCGCGAACTGCCGATCCGCTTCGCCGAATTCGKCCTGGTGCATCGCTACGAGCCTTCGGGCGCGCTGCACGGGCTGATGCGTGTGCGCGGCTTCACGCAGGACGACGCGCACATCTTCTGCACCGACGAGCAGATGGCGGCCGAATGCCTGAAGATCAACGACCTGATCCTGTCGGTCTATGAAGACTTCGGCTTCAAGGAAATCGTCGTCAAGCTCTCCACCCGTCCGGACAAGCGTGTCGGCTCCGATGCGCTCTGGGATCGTGCGGAAGCCGTCATGACCGATGTGCTGAATACGATCGAGGCTCAATCCGAAGGACGCATCAAGACCGGCATCCTGCCGGGCGAGGGCGCCTTCTACGGGCCGAAGTTCGAATATACGCTGAAGGACGCGATCGGCCGCGAATGGCAGTGCGGCACGACGCAGGTGGACTTCAACCTGCCGGAACGTTTCGGCGCCTTCTACATCGACAGCAATTCGGAGAAGACGCAGCCGGTCATGATCCATCGCGCCATCTGCGGCTCGATGGAGCGCTTCCTCGGCATCCTGATCGAGAACTTCGCCGGCCATCTGCCGCTGTGGGTCTCGCCGCTGCAGGTCGTCGTTGCGACGATCACCTCGGAGGCCGATGGCTACGGCCAGGAAGTGGCTGACGCGCTGCGCGACGCCGGGCTGCATGTCCAGACCGACTTCCGTAACGAGAAGATCAATTACAAGATCCGCGAACATTCCGTTACGAAAGTTCCCGTCATCATCGTCTGCGGCAAGAAGGAAGCGGAAGAGCGCACGGTCAATATCCGCCGCCTCGGCAGCCAGGAACAGACGTCGATGTCGCTGGATTCGGCGATCGAAAGCCTTGCCCTGGAGGCGACTGCGCCCGATATCCGTCGTAAGATCGAGGCAAAGAAGGCTAAAGCCGCCTGAAATTGCCTATTGGATGATGGCAGCGCCCGGCATTGATCTGCTCGGCGCTGTCAGAAATCTGACATGCAACAGTAATATAGCCGCCATAAAACAGGGGACGGGTTCATCCCGCCAGGCATTCCAGTGCGCTTCAAAGAGCTTTCCTACGCGAACGAAAGAGATCCGCGTTTCAAGCGCTGGCTCATCCGCTCCATCGAGGGGCTTTCGGGCCGCGATCGCTATGTGCGGCTCTATGACATGTGGCGCAGCGATATCGTCGGCAAGAGCGAGCGCGTCTTCGGCAAGATGCTCGATCTCATCGATGTCGAGATCAATGTGAAGGGCAGCTGGCCGCTCGCGCCGGTACCGGACGAGCCGATCGTCATCGTCGCCAACCATCCCTTCGGCATCGGCGACGGAATTGCGGTGCTGGCGCTTGCTGAACAGCTCGGACGTCCGTTCCGGGTGCTGATCCACAACGATCTCCTGAAGGTGCCGGAAATGGCGCCCTATTCGCTGCCGATCTCCTTCGAGGAGACCAAGGAAGCGATGGCGATGAACATGAAGAGCCGTCACGAGGCGGTTCGCCTGCTGAAGGAAGGCACGACGATCGTGATTTTCCCGGCCGGCGGCGTGGCCACCGCCAAGAAGGGCTTCGGCCGCGCCGAGGACCTGCCGTGGAAGATGTTCCCGGCCAAGCTCATCCAGGCGACCCGCGCCAGCGTATTGCCGATCTATTTCGAGGGCCAGAATGGCCGGCTCTTCCATCTCGCCAGCAGGGTTTCGATGACGCTGCGCCTGTCGCTGCTCATCCGCGAGTTCCGCCGTCTTTCAGGCAGCACGATCACCGCACATGTGGGCAGGGTACTGTCCTTCGAAGAATTGAGCAGCGGCAGCGACCGCAAGGATTTGCTCGCCCGTCTCTTTGACGCTGTCTTCTCTATGGCGCCGAAGAAGAAGGCCTTCCTCAAGCGCGCAAGCTGAAAACTCAAAACTCCTGATATCCGGGATACGGCGTCAGTCGAGGCTGGCGCCGCCGTCGCTTTGAAGATCTTCATAGGACGGCAAGGGCGGCTGCGGCGGGATCTCACCGCCCGGCTGGGGCACGCCCTTCGGCCCGGCCGCGGTCTGTCCAGGCGGCACGGCCGTTGCAGCCGGGGCAATCGGCTGCTGGGCCTGCTGGTCCTTCATGAGCACTTCGACATCGGTATTGACGCCGGCAGCGACGGTGAAGTCGCGCTGGTAGATCTTGTCCTTGTTGCGGGCAACGGCGGTGTATTCACCTTCAGACAGGACCATGGCCGGGAAGGCGCTCACACTTTCACCGACACTGTCGCCGGCCGCCGTCAGGATCGACCATGCGGTATCGGCGATCGCTTCGCCGCCGGTATCCGAGACCAGCTTGAAATTGATCTGCGCTGCCCTGTGCTGGATCGTTGCTTCGGTCAGTTTGCCAGCTTCCACCTGGATGTCGGCGCGGATCGTGGCGTTGACACTGCCATACTCGGAAACGACGTGATAGGTGCCGGCATTAAGGCGCACGACCGTATTCGGCGGCACATCGGCCATCACGAGGCCGCGCTCGCCATCGTCGCGGATCTCAGCGGAATAGATCGAGAAGCTCAGCTGGTTGGGACGGATGCGGACATCAGAACCGGAAACGGCATTCAACAGCAGGCCGCCGGCATCGAGTACCATCACCTGTCTATCGACTTCACCTTCATCCGGCACCGTCAGCTTCTTGGTGACGCCGGCGCGGCCGAAAGAGACGTTGACGAAATAGTCGCCGGCAGCGAGCTGGAAAGCAGCGGTGCCGCCCCGGGAGCTGGCGATAAGCGGCAGCTTGCCATCGGTTCCGGCGACCGGGCTGAATACATACCAGGAAAGCCCGTCTTCGACAGGCGCGCCATCAGCCGTGAGTTTGGCCTCCAGAGAGACGTCGCGCAGATGCGCGCCCCCCTGTGCCGTGCCTGGCGCGATAAACGCGTTGAGCTTCGGCATTTTCGGCGTCGATTCGAGCTGCTTGAATTCCTTGAAAGCGTCCTGGGCAGCAGCGCCAAACGGCGTCAGCATCATCAGGGCAATAGCAAGGCCGATCCGTGCAAAAGGCAAAATGCCAAACATCCTGTTCGTGAACCGATTGACTTCTGAAATGGCAGAGTCCACTTCAAGACCAATGCCATGGCAAATTCAAGACCTCTGGCCATCCTCTGCATACAAATGAGAGTTTCTTCCGTATGAAATCCGACATCAAGCTGATCGATTACCTCTCCGTGCGCCGTTCCATCCCTGCGTTCCAGATGTGCGAACCGGGACCGGAAAAGGACGAGATCGAGGAAATCCTGCGCCTTTCATCGCGCGTTCCCGATCACGGCAAGCTCGCGCCCTGGCGCTTCATCGTCTATCGCGGCGAGGAACGCGTGCGGCTGGGCGAAGAGCTGCTGAAGCTCGCGCTCGAAGCAAAACCCGACCTCTCGGAGGAAATGATCCAGGTGGAGCGCACGCGCTTTACCCGTGCACCCGTCGTCGTCGGGATCGTCAGCAAGGCCGGCCCGCATTTCAAGATCCCTGAATGGGAACAGATCATGTCGGCGGGCGCGCTGTGCCTCAACGTCATCCTGGCTGCCAATGCGCATGGCTATGTCGCCAACTGGCTGACGGAATGGTTCGCCTTCGACGAGCGTGCCTATCCGCTGCTCGGCGTCCAGCCGGGCGAGAAGGTCGCCGGCTTCATCCATATCGGCTCCACTACCTTCCCGCCCGTCGAGCGTCCGCGCCCCGAACTGACCGAGACGGTCACGTGGGTCGGCGGGGAAGGCTGATGTTCTATACGACGGATACCAACCGGCACGGTCTGGCGCACGATCCCTTCAAGGCGATCGTCTCACCACGCCCGATCGGCTGGATCGGCAGCAAGGGCAGGGATGGGTCGCTCAATCTCGCACCCTATTCCTTCTTCAACGCGGTTGCCGACACGCCAAAGCTGGTGATGTTTTCGTCGAGCGGACACAAGCATAGCCAGCAAAACGCCAGGGAGACTGGTGTTTTCACCTGCAATTTCGTCAGCCGCAATCTGGCTGACAAAATGAACCTTACCTCCGCTGCCTTGCCCTACGGCACGAGCGAATTCGAATTCGCAGGATTGACGCCGAGGCGGGCCGAGCTGATCGATGCGCCCTGTGTGGCCGAGGCTTTTGCCGTGCTCGAATGCAAGGTGACCGAGATCATCGAGCCGAAGACGCTGTCCGGTGAACCGACCGAGAATGTCTTCGTTTTCGGACAGGTCGTCGGCATCCATATCGATGAGGCTGTTGTCAGCAACGGGCGGCTCGACATGGCGCTGGCGCGGCCGGTCGCACGCATGGGCTATATGGATTATTGCGAGGGCAGCGACGTCTTCGAAATGTTCAGGCCGAAGATCTGACAGTCGCCGCGCGGGTTCGGCCAGACCCTAATAAACATGGTGAACCAATCATAAACTTTTTCCGGCTACCGTCCTCGTATTGAATGAGGCGCGAAGGAATCGCGTTCAGTGCTGGGGCGTGGTCGTGATCATTGAGGCATTTCTTCGTTGGGCCGAAACGGCCAAGGCCGCTGACAGGGCGGCCGCTGCAAGTGCTCTGGGACGCGTCTATCTCAAATCCGAAATGTCGGACGAGCGGCGCGACGCCGCTGAAAAGGCGATGACCTATCTGCTCGACGATCCGTCACCACGTGTGCGTCTTGCACTGGCCGAAGCGATCGCCTGGTCACCACATGCGCCGCGCAATATCATTCTTTTGCTCGCCGAGGACCAGCCGGAAATCGCCTGTCATGCAGTGACCTGCTCGCCGATCCTGACCGATGCCGATCTCGTCGACCTCGCCGCGCGCGGCAGCGGCGCAACGCGGATGCTGATTGCAGCACGCGCCCATGTGACGCGTCCCGTTTCGGCGGCACTCGCCGAAGTCGGCGACGAGGACGAAGTACTCTGCCTGCTCGAAAATGACGGTGCGTCGATTTCCGCCCAGTCCCTGAAACGGATTGCGGAACGGCTCGGTGATATCAGCGACGTCAGAAACCTGCTTCTCGACCGCATCGACCTGCCGGCCGATGCCCGCCAGCTCCTGACCCAGCATGTCAGCAATGCGCTTGTCGGCCTGCCTCTGGCCCAGGCGGCAATCGGCCTGCAAAGGCTGCAACGCATCAGTCGCGAGGCGACGGAAGCGGCGATCGTTTCCATCGCCGGCGATATCGCGCCGATCGAAGTGCCCGACCTCGTCGAGCATCTTCGCCTGAACGAACGGCTGACGCCGTCCTTTCTCATGCATGCCCTCTGCTGCGGCAAGGTGGAATTCTTCGCCTGCGCCATTGTCAATCTGTCGGGCTGCAGCGACCGGCGCGTGCGGGCAATCCTTGCTACCGGACGGATGCATGCCGTGCGCGCGCTTTATGAATCGGCCGGTCTGCCGCGCGACATCAGCATCATTTTCGTGGAAGCGACCTTTCTCTGGCGCGAGGCTTCCCGCAAGACGTCAGGCTCGTTGCTCGGCAGCATTTGCGGACGCCTGCTTCAGAAATTCCATAGCCGGATAGGGCAGCATGACGCCGTCGGCGAGTTGCTCGACATGGTCGAGAAACTGCACGTGGCCGACCAGCGCCGGTCGGCCCGCGTATATGCTTCGCTTGCAGCTGCCTAGTCGGTAAACCGGGCCGCAGCCCAGGAATAGCTCGAAGAGACGAAATGCAACGGCTTCGCCAGGGTGTTTTTCACGTCCTGGCCGGAAGGCAGATTGGCACGCACACGCCCGGCAATCGTATCCACAAAACCACCAACGCCATCCCGTTCTTCGGCTACCTCGGCCACTGCCGGAGCAGCAGGCGCCGGCTTGGCCGGTTCGGCAGCGGCAAGCGCCTTCGGCGCCTCGCAGACAGCAATGACAGTCGGATAGTTGGCATTCGCATAAATCCTCAACCGTTGTTCGGCCTCGGCATCGCAGGCGACGACGGTTTCCCAGCGTTTATCTACCGTGGCGACGTAATTGCACTGGCTGACGGAATCGTCGCAACCGAGGATCGTCATGGCGATGAGGACGGCTTGCATATTCTGCTTCCATGGCTATTGAGCATGTCCCCATCTTCGAAAGCGCAATTCCAACGGAATGAAGGCAGCGACATTAACTTTTCGTCATACCGGCGAAAAATCGCGCCCATTACCGCAAAAGGAGTGAGAATGTCCGTCACCATTGCCCTGGAGCCGCCGCGTCAGGATGGCGTGATCCGCCTTCTCAATCTTTCGGATGCCTATGCGCAGTCACTCTATCCGCCAGAGAGCAACCACCTCGTCGATATTTCGACGCTGGAAAAGCCCTCCGTCAGTTTCCTTGTGGCGCGCAACGACAGCGAGATCGTCGGCTGCTGCGCGCTGGTCGAGGCGGGCGACGGGACGGCCGAGATCAAGCGCATGTTCGTCGATCCGCAGGCCCGCGGCTTGAGGGTCGCGAGCCGGCTCATGGACCGGCTGGAGGAGATCGGCAGGGAGAAGGGTCTTCATGTAATCCGTCTGGAGACCGGCATTTACCAGCCGGAGGCGATCGGCCTTTACAGGAAATATGGATACGGGGATATCGAGCCGTTCGGCTCCTATCTGCCGGATCCGCTCAGCCTTTTCATGGAAAAGCGGTTTATCTGACTTAACCCTCGGCAGCCCGCGGCACGGGCGGCGCGTGCTCGTCGAGAATGATCTGCGGACCCACATCGGCGGTGCGGACTTCGTGTATCCATTCGCGCCAGATTGCGACCAGCAGAGCCATCAGTACCGGACCAATGAAAAGGCCGAGAAAACCCATCGTCTTCACGCCGCCGACGAGGCCGAAGAAGGTGGGCAGGAAAGGCAGCTTGATCGGTCCGCCGACAAGTTTCGGCCGCAGCGTCTTGTCGACGATGAAGAGTTCGACGGTACCCCAGACGAACAGGCCGATGCCGGCGACATGCGAGCCGCTGGCCAGCAGATAGACGGATACCAGCGTGAAGGAGAGCGGGGCGCCGCCGGGGATCAGCGCCATGACGCCGGTCAGCACGCCAAGCGTGACGGGCGAGGGAACGCCGGCGATCCAGTAGGCCACACCGAGTACGATGCCTTCGCCGATCGCGATCAGGGTCATGCCCATGACGGTGGAGCTGATGGTAGCAGGTACGACACGGGAAATACGCTCCCAGCKGTTCGGCAGGATGCGCTCGCCGAGCATGTCGATCTGCTTGGAAAAGGAGAAACCGTCGCGATAGACGAAGAAGAGCGCGATCAGCATGAAGAGCAGCGTCAGGAACAGGTGGAAGGCACCGCCGCCAGCCGCCAGAACCGCACGGTAGATATTGCCGATATTGGCGCCGCTGACAGCCTGGATGAGCTCACCCATGGCGCCGGGGCTGCCGATATATTTCGTCCAGAGCTCGTCGAGGTAGGAACCGGCCAGAGGCAGGGCGACGATCCATTGCGGCGTTTCCGCACCAAAGCGGTTGGCGTGGATCGCCCAGGCAACCCAGGTGCGCACTTCACCGGTCGTATAGGTGCCCGCGAGGCCGATCGGAATGACGAGGAAGGTGACGATGAGGATGATCGCGATCGTTGCGGCAACGGTCGTATTGCCGCCCACACGCGCCAGGAGCTTGCGGTAGAGCGGCCAGCTCGCAAAGCCGATTACGAGAGCGGCCAGCACCGGCACGACGAAGCCATAGAAGAAATAAACGCCGGCTGCGGCGACCAGTATGAGCAACCAGCGGGCTGCTGAAATGGAGGGTATCAGCGGCGTACGCGTCGTCGCCGACGGCCCTAGCCATCGCGGCTCCGTATTGCTTTTCTGACGATCAAACACACCCACGCGCGCCTCTTTTTATTGTTGCCCTATTTTATGGGCTATGAACCGGGCGGTTTCAAGGTCCGCCCGGATAAAGGGTATACAAAGCGTGGTTATCTGGTCGGTAAATCCTTGAGATATTATTGCGGGCGACGGTTGATCTTGAAGGCGTAGAACTGACTCTTCTGGCCGGTCGAGAAATTATTGTCCGAGCCGAGGATCAAAATATCGGTTCCATCCTTCGCCTTGCCGATCGCCATAGCCTCGATATTGTCAGGCGTCAGGCCGATGGCGCGCAGGTCGAGCACCTGGCTCTTGCGGGCTGGCACCACGCGCTGGTCGTTCTTGGCGAGCGAGGCGATACTGGAAACGTCGGTCGCGCCGTCGAGATCCATCATGAAGAGCTTGATGTTGTTGCCGAAGCCCTGCGCATAGCTGCGTTCAACGGCGAGCAGGCGATGATCGTCAAGGGCGACCATTTCCGACATGCCGTTGTCGTTGCCACCGTCGGGTTTAACGGCGGCCTGCGGGATCGGCGAGACCGGATAGACGTATTGAGCCTTCGGCTCGCCCGTTGCGCCGTCATAACGGATGATGCGCGAGAGGCTGCCGGTCGTCAGATTGGGGTTCGGGCCATCCTGATAGAGAGCTGCTTCGACGCCGACGAAAACGTCACCGGACGGAGACACCGCCAGATTTTCGAAAGCGAGGTTGTCGCGGATGCCGGTGGACTTGTCGGCGGTCGGCGCAAAACCGTCAGGCAGCTTGAACTCGCGCACGAAGGCTCCATCAGGAGAAGCGACGCGGACGAAAGGCGAGATGAGCGCCTTCGCATCACCTTCGCTGCCCCAATAGATGCCGTCCTTGCCGAAGCGGATGGATTCCGGATCGACGGTGCGGATGGCGAAAGGCTGGCCGTTCTTGTCCTGCAGGGTGACGTGCTTGGCCACGGTCACGCCCTCCAGGCCTTCAGCACTGACATCGATATCGAGATCGAAGAAGCGGGCGGGGGCCTTTTCGGAGCGGTCATCGCTGATGGCGATGTAGTGGCCGGTAGCAACATCGAAATCGAGGCCGGAAATGCCGCCGAATTCGACGCCGTTTTCCATCTGGCCGGTCGGGATAACGAATTCACCGAGATAGGAAAGAGAGATCGCTGCCGCACAATCGCCGAAGGGGCAGGCGGTCTCGACCGTCGCGCCAATATCGGTCGCGTAAACGGAAGCGGTTCTGGACAGGAGAACGAAAGCGGCAGTCGCGAGAAAACGCTTGGTCATGACAAACATCCGGCAAAAGGTTGAAACAAAACGGCCGGCGCTGCGGAAACCTCGAGGGAGGACAGAGCGCCGGCCGTTCTATTGCGCCGGTAATTTGACGGACTCGTAACGGTTCTTCGTCAGTTCGATGAATTCGCAGTGCCTTAAATATCGAGGTCCTCGGCAAAGGCCGCACGCTCCTGGATGAAGCGGAAACGGGCTTCGGCCTTGGTTCCCATCAGGTCGTCGACGGCATTGCGCGTTCCCTCGAAATCCACCTCGTCGATCAGCACCCGCAGAAGCGTGCGCTTGGACGGATCCATGGTGGTTTCCTTGAGCTGGGCGGGCAGCATTTCGCCGAGACCTTTGAAGCGGCTGATCTCGATCTTGGCCTTGCCCTTGAATTCGGTCTCCATCAGCTCGGCGCGGTGATCGTCGTCGCGGGCATAGGCGGACTTTGCCCCTTGCGTGATCTTGTAGAGCGGCGGCACGGCAAGGAAGAGATGACCGCCGCGGACGAGCTCCGGCATCTCCTGATAGAAGAAGGTGATGAGCAGCGAAGCGATATGCGCACCATCGACGTCGGCATCGGTCATGACGATGACGCGTTCGTAACGCAGATCTTCTTCACGGTATTTCGAGCGGGTGCCGCAGCCGAGCGCCTGGACGAGATCGGAGATTTGCTGGTTGGCGCCGAGCTTTTCGCGGCCGGCGCTGGCAACGTTGAGGATCTTGCCGCGCAGCGGCAGGATCGCCTGGTTGGCGCGGTTGCGCGCCTGCTTGGCCGAGCCACCTGCCGAGTCACCCTCGACCAGGAAAAGTTCAGCACCTACGGCGGTGTTCTGCGAGCAGTCAGCAAGCTTGCCGGGCAGGCGCAGCTYGCGCACGGCCGTCTTGCGGTTGACTTCCTTCTCCTTGCGGCGGCGCAGGCGCTCTTCGGCGCGCTCGATCACCCAGTCGAGAAGCTTCTCGGCCTCGTTCGGATTGTCGGCAAGATAATGGTCGAAGGGGTCGCGCAGCGCATTTTCGACGAGGCGCTGGGCTTCGACGCTCGCCAGTCGATCCTTGGTCTGGCCGACGAATTCCGGCTCGCGGATGAAGACCGAGAGCATGCCGACGGCCGAGATCATCACATCATCGGTGGTGATCTGTGCGGCACGCTTGTTCTGCGTCAGCTCGGCATAGCTCTTCAGGCCCTTGGTCATCGCAATGCGAAGACCGGCCTCATGCGTGCCGCCTTCGGGCGTCGGGATGGTGTTGCAGTAGGAATGGACCTGCGGATCGCYGCCATACCAGGTGATCGCCCATTCCAGTGCACCGTGGCCGGCTACCTTCTCGGTCTTGCCGGCGAAGATCTCGCGGGTGACGGTGAATTCCTTGCCCATCGTTGCCTGCAGGTAATCCTTCAGGCCGCCGGGGAAGTGGAAGACGGCCTTGTCGGGCAGGTCCGATCCTTCCGGCAGCACGCCCGGATCGCAGCTCCAGCGGATTTCGACGCCGCCGAAGAGATAGGCCTTGGAGCGGGCCATGCGGAACACACGCGCCGCATCGAACTTCGCATGATCACCGAAAATCTGCGGGTCGGGATGAAAGCGAACCTTGGTGCCGCGACGGTTATGCACATCGCCCAGCTCTTCGAGCCCGCCCTGCGGCACGCCGCGCGAGAAGCGCTGGCGATAGAGCTTGCGGTTACGGGCGACCTCGACTTCGAGATGATCCGACAGAGCGTTGACGACAGAGACGCCGACGCCGTGCAGACCGCCCGAGGTCTCATAGGCCTTGCCGTCGAATTTACCGCCGGCATGCAGCTTGGTCATGATGACTTCGAGCGTCGATTTGCCGGGAACCTGCGGATGGTTCTCGACCGGAATGCCGCGGCCGTTGTCGGTGACCGTCAGATAGCCCTGGGTATCGAGATGAACATCGATGAAATCGGCATGGCCGGCCACCGCTTCGTCCATCGAGTTGTCGATGACTTCGGCAAAAAGGTGGTGCAGCGCCTTCTCGTCGGTGCCGCCGATATACATGCCGGGGCGCATGCGCACCGGTTCCAGGCCTTCCAGAACGCGGATTGAGGAGGCGCCGTAATCATCGCCGTTCGATGTCGCCGGGGCGGGGCGGGGGGCGGCGGGTGCGGCGGCCACTGCAGGCTTTTCGGCCGGCGCAGCAGGCTTTGCGGCCTCCTGCTTCTGTGTCAGGGGCACTCCGGAAAAGAGGTCGTTGCTGTCTTCCATGGAACCGTTCAGATCTTCATTCTCGTGAAGGGCCGCCGCTGGCCCACAATATCTGCATTCGGCATCGCGTTTGCGAATCAGGGGAATTCTGACAGAAAGCGCCCCGATACGCGACGCGCCCCGGATTTGCGGAGCTTTTCAAGATGTGATTTGCGTTGCCGGGCGGCGAATGGCAAGTCGCGGCAGCTCTCTGGGAACCATACGCATGCCGATGTCMACAAGTCATTGCACCATTATCACCGCAATTGCGGCCTTTTTCCTGTCCGCGGCTGTCACGACCGCCGAGGCCGATGCCCTGCCGCCCTACAAGGACGATCTGTTTTCGAAGCAGACCGTGCTGCGGACGGGCGATGACGGCGCCTTCGACATGATCGATTACGACGAGATGCGCGACATCAACGGGCGCGATCAGATCCCGCAAAAGCGGGTGCAGCAGAAATATGTCTCGCTCGGCGTGAAGAAGCTGCAGGCTGATGAGACGCTGTCGCTCGACGGCATCAGGCTCGATGTCACCAGGGTGGGACCGACTGAGAACGCCGCCTTCACGGTCATCTTCATCCACGGCCGCGACGGCGACCGGCGGCTCGGCGCCAACGACTATTCCTTCGGCGGCAATTTCAACCGGCTGAAGAACCTTACGGCCGGCAATGGCGGCGTCTATTATTCGCCGACCGTCAAGACCTTCGATGCCAATGGCGTTGCGGCCATTGCGGGGCTTATCCGCTACGCGAGCGCCCAATCTCCCGGCCGGACTGTCATCCTCAGCTGCGCCTCCATGGGCAGCCAGATCTGCTGGGGCATCACGCGCGATGCTGACAGCGTCAAGCGGCTGAAGGGCATGCTGATCATGAGCGGCGTCTCGGACCCGGATTTCACCAAGAGCCCGTTTTACAAGGCGAAGCTGCCGCTCTGGTTTGCGCATGGCAGCCGAGACCCGGTCTATGCCGCAGCCAACCAGCAGGCGCTGTTCGAGAAGCTCTACAAGGCGAAGTACCCGACGCATTTCACCCTGTTCCAGAACGGCAATCACGGCACGCCGATCCGCATGATTGACTGGCGGAAAGTATTGAACTGGATATTGGCGTCCTGAAGGGGCGGATTTAACGCCGCGCAGAGCTTTCAAACGATCATATTCCCCCAAGGTTAAGCGGGGCGCTTTCCTTTATTGCAGGCTTTTGCTAAGGCCGCCCGGATATGCAGATTTTGGGAGAGCAGCATGACACCTGACGTACGCCCGCTGGTGGCGGGGAACTGGAAGATGAATGGCACGCGCGCCTCATTGGACCAGATCAAGGCGATAGCCCAAGGCGTCAGCACCCCCTTGTCCGAAAAAGTCGAAGCCTTGATCTGCCCGCCGGCGACGCTGCTCTACGTGGCGACGGCGCTCGCCACCGACAGCCCGCTTGCGATCGGCGGCCAGGACTGCCACCAGGCCGAATGCGGCGCGCATACGGGCGATATTTCGGCTGACATGATCGCCGACTGCTTCGGCACCTATGTGATCGTCGGCCATTCGGAGCGCCGCACCAATCATGCCGAGACCGATCATCTGGTGCGTGCCAAGGCACAGGCCGCCTATCAGGCCGATCTGACCGCGATCGTCTGCGTTGGCGAAACCGGAGACGAGCGCGACGCTTACCAGACACTCGACATCCTCAAGCGCCAGCTTTCGGGTTCGTTGCCCGAGGAGGCAACGGCGGAGAATACCGTTATCGCCTACGAACCTGTCTGGGCGATCGGCACCGGCCTGACGCCGACCGCACAGGATGTGGAGATCGTCCACGCCTTCATCCGCGACGAGCTCGTCCTGCGCTTCGGCAAAGAGGGCAGGGGCATGCGCATTCTCTATGGCGGTTCGGTCAAGCCCGGAAATGCCCTCGAGCTCTTGGCCGTCGACAATGTTGACGGCGCTCTCATTGGCGGGGCGAGCTTGAAAGCCACTGATTTCCTCGCCATCTACGGCGCATATGAAACGCTGCTTGCCTGAAGCGATTGCATATTCCTGGCCGAAGGGCTTGGAATAGCTGAAGACCTCATGTAAAGAGCCGCCAGATTTTACTTTATGTCCGTCCTCAGACGGGCAGGACTGGACCCATGCAGACCGTATTGATTGTCATCCATCTCATGATCGTGCTCGCGCTCGTCGGCGTCGTGCTTATCCAGCGCTCCGAAGGCGGTGGCCTCGGAATCGGCGGCGGATCGGGCTTCATGTCGGCCCGCGGCACGGCCAATGCGCTGACGCGTACGACAGCGATTTTGGCGACGCTATTTTTCCTGACCTCGCTTGGTCTCGGTATCCTGACCCGTTACGAAGGTCGCCCGACCGATATTCTCAACCGCATTCCGGCAACGAGCGGACAGGGCAACGGCATTCTCGATTCGCTCGGCGGTGCCAACGCACCGGCTCCGGCCCAGCCTGCGGATAACAGCGGCATTCCGAATAGCGGTGCAGCGGCGCCGGCGACGACTGCTCCGGCAACGCAGACACCAGCAACTCCGGCTCCGGCTGCAAGCGCCCCTGCGGCGACTGCTCCGGCAGCTCCGACGACGGCTCCGGCTCAGCCTGAGGCACCGGCCGCCACCGTGCCGGCACAGCCTTCCGGCGTCCCCACGGGACAATAAGCCGGTCCAGAAAATAAACCGCCGGCAGGCCCTCGGGTCTGCCGGTTTTCTTTTGTTCTGATTCCTGCGCCATGCACCAAAAGTTCTGGAAAAGAATTTTTGGGCTGGTGGAATCGTTTTTGAAAAGGTATCCGGTGACTCCCATGGCGCGATACGTATTCATCACTGGCGGCGTGGTTTCTTCCCTMGGAAAAGGAATTGCGGCCGCGGCTCTCGGAGCGTTGTTGCAGGCCCGTGGTTATCGGGTGCGGCTTCGCAAACTTGACCCCTATCTGAACGTGGATCCGGGCACTATGAGCCCGACCCAGCACGGCGAAGTCTTCGTCACCGATGACGGTGCCGAAACCGATCTCGATCTCGGCCACTACGAGCGTTTTACCGGACGCTCGGCGACCAAGACCGACAACATCACCACCGGCCGCATCTACAAGAACATCATCGACAAGGAACGCCGCGGCGATTATCTCGGCGCGACCGTTCAGGTCATTCCGCATGTCACCAACGAGATCAAGGATTTCGTTATCGAGGGCAATGACGATTACGACTTCGTCATCTGCGAGATCGGCGGAACGGTCGGCGATATCGAGGCCATGCCCTTCATGGAGGCGATCCGCCAGCTCGGCAACGACTTGCCGCGCGGCACGGCTGTTTACGTCCACCTGACGCTGATGCCCTATATTCCGGCAGCCGGCGAATTGAAGACCAAGCCGACGCAGCATTCCGTGAAGGAACTGCAGGCGCTCGGCATTCATCCCGATATCCTGCTGGTGCGCGCCGATCGGGAAATCCCGGAAGCCGAACGCCGCAAGCTTTCGCTGTTCTGTAACGTGCGTCCGTCCGCCGTCATCCAGGCGCTCGACGTTGCCAATATCTACGACGTGCCGATGGCTTATCACAAGGAAGGCCTCGACGACGAAGTTCTGGCCGCCTTCGGCATCGAGCCGGCTCCCAAGCCGCGTCTCGACCAGTGGGAAGAGGTCTGCAACCGCATCCGCACGCCGGAAGGCGAGGTGACGATTGCGATCGTCGGCAAATATACCGGCCTCAAGGATGCCTACAAGTCGCTGATCGAAGCGCTGCATCACGGCGGTATCGCCAATCGCGTCAAGGTCAAGCTCGAGTGGATCGAGTCGGAAGTCTTCGAAAAGGAAGATCCGGCACCCTACCTCGAGAAGGTCCACGGCATCCTGGTGCCCGGCGGCTTCGGCGAACGCGGTTCGGAAGGCAAGATCCATGCGGCGCGTTTTGCCCGCGAGCGCAAGGTGCCGTATTTCGGCATCTGCTTCGGCATGCAGATGGCCGTCATCGAGGCTGCCCGCAATCTCGCCGATGTTCCAAACGCCTCGTCGACCGAATTCGGCCCGACGCCGGAACCGGTCGTCGGTCTGATGACCGAGTGGGTCAAGGGCAATGCTTTGGAGAAGCGTGCCGCTTCCGGCAATCTCGGCGGCACGATGCGTCTCGGCGCTTACAAGGCAGCGCTGAAGAAGGGCACGAAGATTTCGGATATCTACGGCTCGACCGATATTTCCGAGCGTCACCGCCACCGCTACGAAGTCAATATCGACTACAAGGACCGGCTGGAAGATTGCGGCCTCGTCTTCTCCGGCATGTCGCCGGACGGTGTGCTGCCTGAGACGATCGAATATCCTGACCATCCGTGGTTCATCGGCGTTCAGTACCATCCGGAACTGAAGTCCCGGCCGCTTGACCCGCATCCGCTCTTTGCCAGCTTCATCGAAGCGGCAACCGAGCAGAGCCGGCTGGTTTAAAGTTCAGCCGMTCCCTTAAAAAGGGAGCGGCTTTTTTCTTCAGGTCATGCGGCTTCCGGCAATGGTCCGACATAGACCGAACGCGGACGGATGAGGCGGCCTTCCAGCGCCTGCTCACGGGCATGGGCGATCCAGCCGACGGTGCGACCGATCGCGAAAACGCCGGTAAAGGCGTCGCGTGGAAAGCCAAGGCTTTCCAACAGCAGAGCGGTATAGAATTCCACATTTACATCCAGCGGCCGGTCCGGCTTGCGCTCCCTGAGAACCGCAAGTGCTGCTTGCTCCACGGCTTCGGCAAGAGCGATACGCCCTGCATTGACCTGGCCTGCGGCAACGATCGGCTTCAGCGCATTTTTCAGGGCATCGGCCCGCGGGTCGCGTACCCGATAGACGCGGTGGCCGAAACCCATCAGCCGCTCACCGCGATCGAGCGCTKAACGCAGCCAGGAGCCGGCATTGGCCTCGCTGCCGATACCGTCCAGCATATCAAGCACCGGTCCCGGCGCGCCGCCATGCAGAGGTCCCTTAAGCGCACTGATGGCCGCCAGCACCGACGAGGTGAGGCCGGCGCGGGTGGAGGCGATGATGCGCGACGCGAAGGTCGAGGCATTCAGGCCGTGATCCGAAATCGTCACGAGATAGGTGTCGAGGGCGGCGGTCTGCTCGGCACTCGGCGCGGCACCTGTGAGCATTCGCAGGATATCGGCGGACTGCGAGAGGCCTGCATTCGGCTTCACCGGCTTTTCGCCGCGTTGCAGTCGCAGGACCGCCGGCAGGAAGACAGCGGGTGCGGCAAGAAGGCGAAGCGCGGTATCGATTTCCTCGCCATCGGGCAGACGAGCGACGAGCGCGCGCATGGCATCAACCGGCGGCAGCGCCAGCAGGCGGGAATCGGCGGCCTTGACTTCGGCGAATACCTCCGTTCGTGCCTTACCGAGCCGGCGGCGTAATTCGCCAGCATCGAGATGCGGTTCGATCAGGCCGTCCAGCAGCAGGGCCGCAACGTCCTCATAGGTGCTGCGTCCCGCCAGATGATCCAGCGACACGCCGCGGATAATCAGTCGTCCGGCTTCACCGTCGACATCCGAGAGCTGGGTTTCAGCGGCAATGACATCTTCCAAACCGTTTTTCATGGGTCTTTCTCCTTTACCGGATGAAAGATCCGCCCTAATTTGGTTGACGTCAATCTTGATGTAATTAATCAATATGAGGCTGACATGACCTGGTTGACGGCTGAGGAAGCACTGGCCGAACTCGGCACCAAGCCGCAAACGCTCTATGCCAATGTCAGCCGCGGACGGATCCACTCCAAGGCAGATCCGTCTGATCCACGCCGCAGCCTCTATCAGGAAAGCGACGTCAAGCGGCTTGCCGAGCGGCATACGGGCCGGCGCAAAAGCGAGACGGTTGCCGCCGAAGCGATCCGCTGGGGCGATCCGGTGCTGACATCCTCGATCTCGACCATCGCCGCCGGACGATTGCTTTATCGGGGGCAGGATGCGGCGGAGCTTTCAGCTCATGCGACGCTGGAGGATACGGCGCTGCTTCTCTGGAATGCGGAGAGTTTCGCTTGCGTACCGGCATCGGCCTTGGAGCCGGCATCTCCCTCCATCCGGGCGGCACTTCTGGCGCTGGCTGGACGAGTGAGCGCCGATCTGCCGTCCCTCGGGCGCGCACGCCCGGCCTTGCAGATGGAAGCATGTAGCGTGCTGTCCACCGTTGCCGATGCGCTGGCGCCGGGACCGGCGGACCATCCCCTACATGACCGTCTCTCCGCATGCTGGGGCAGGCCGGAAGCGGCCGAATGCCTGCKGCGGGCGCTTGTCGTGCTGGCTGATCATGAGCTCAACGCCTCCACCTTCGCGGTCCGCGTCACTGTTTCGACGGGGGCAGCACTTTCTGCTGCCGTGCTTTCGGGCCTCGCGACGCTGACAGGACCGCTGCACGGTTCGGCATGGCGGAGCGTCGATGCCCTCGCCGAGGCTGCATCCACCTTCGGGGCAGAACAGGCGATCCGCGGCCTGTTGTTGCGGGGAAACAGGTTAGTGGCCTTCGGACATCCACTTTACCCCGACGGCGATGTGCGAGCGAGCGTGCTGCTGTCATCCTTCGAAGCGCCGCCGGTTTTTCGCGATGTTCGGCAAGCCGGCGAGGAAATAGTGGGCGAGAAGGTGAACGTCGATTTCGCGCTTGCCGCCATGACAGCAGCCTTCGATCTGCCCGAGGAGGCACCGATCATCATCTTTGCGCTGGCGCGCACGGCCGGCTGGCTGGCGCATGCGATGGAGCAGATCGAAAGCGGCCATCTGATCCGCCCGCGTGCCCGCTATGTCGGGCCTTCGCCAGCCGAGACCTGAGTTGGGCGACGCGCGCTCCGAATGGCTTGCGCAGTCTCACGTTTTTGCATAGGGAAACCGGCGAATTCAGCTAGTATGAGCCGGCCGGCGCCATTCGAGGATGTACCGGCGGGTCACGAGGGGCGGATCATGAAAGCCATGTCAGCAATCTCCCGCAGCCTGTTTTCCGCGGTGCTGATCATCAGCCTGCTGCCTGATGGCCCAGCTTATGCCCAGTCTGCCGGCTGCGCGATTTCGCGTGCGGCGAACGGCAACCAGATTTTCCGTTGCCCCGGTGGCGTCAACATCACAGCTGAGCGTGGCGCATCCTTCACGCTCACCGACCGCAATCGCGACGGCAGCCCGGATTCGCTTGCATTGCGCAGCAAGGCTGCCCTTGTCGACGTCGATAGCAGCCAGCACCGCGGCGGCTTCCAGGTGGTGACGCCGCAGGCGATCGCCGCCGTTCGAGGCACGCAATGGGCCGTCGATGTCAAAGGCGGCACGACCTCCGTACTGGTAACCCGTGGTCGCGTCGGCGTACGCCGTCCGACAGGCGCAGCCGTCGTGCTCGGACCTGGCGAGGGTGTGGATGTAACACGCGGAACCGCTGCGCTCACCGTCCGCACGTGGCCGGCGCCGCGCGTCGCGGCCCTTCTTGCACGCCTCGGTCAATAAGTGGTCTCATGAACCATCGGCGTCAGACCGTTATCGCGCTGCTGCTCGCCGGTCTGTGGGGCGCGGTACTCGGCTATTTCCATCTGCAGTCGGACTCCGGCCTCATGGAGCGCATGGAGGCCACGCTGGCCGATCTGCGCAGCACGATCGTCGGCGTCCGCGCGCCGCCCGATATCGTTTCCATTATCGCGATMGATGACAGTACCGCCGCAACACATGGCTATCCGCTCAAGCGGGAGACGCTTGCGCAACTCGTCACGTCGATCGGAGCGTTGAAACCAAAGGCTTTGGCTCTCGATATATTGCTCGTCGATCCCGACACGGAGGAGGGGGATGCGGCGCTCGCAACAGCTATCAAAGCGGCGCCCAGCATCATCGCCGGTGCTGCGACCTTCCCGCAAAGTCTCCAATCGGTGACGGTAAACGCGGAGGATCCGCTTGCGGCGGTTCCCGAGGCGCAGCAGCTCCTGCTGCCGCAGCCTCGCTTCGCAGAGGCTGCGGCGCTAGGCATCGTCAATGTGGCGACGGACCAGAGCGGTGTGCCGAGATTCATTCCGCTGTTTTCTCGCGCTGCCGACCGTCTGGATGCAGCCTTTCCACTAAGGGTCGCATCGATTGCGCTCGGCGCCGAACCATTGATCGAGGCGGACGGCATCCGGCTTGGCGCCCGCCGCATTCCAACGGATACGGGCCAGCGCCTGCCGCTGACGTTCTACGGACCTGCAGGCAGCATCCGCACTTTCAGCGCTGCCGATGCGCTCGATGGCAAGCTGCCGGCGGATGCCATCACCGGCAAGGTGGTGGTGATCGGTGCGACCGTGACCGGCGGCGGCGATGTCTTTCCCACCCCGTTCGATCCCATCCTGCCAGGTGTCGAAGTCATGTCGACGGCAATTACCCATCTGATCGCAGGCGACGGCATGGTGCGCGACAGCAGGACACGACAGGCGGATGCCGGCATTGCGACGGCCTTGCCTGTTCTCCTGGTCGCACTGATCGCATGGCGCCGCGGTGCCCTCGGCTTCGTCATCATCGGCCTGACGGTCATTGTCTGGGCGATGCTCAACCTTGCCGCTTTCGCAAACGGCTACTGGCTGAGTGCTGCATTGCCGATTGCGGCCGCCCTCCCACCCGCAGTTATTTTCGGCGCCACTGAACTCTGGCGCGACCGCAGCCGTGCGCGGCACTTCGCCGATCAGTCCGAGCGGCTGCAGCGCATCGAGGCGCCGGGCCTGGGCGAGTGGCTGGCGCGCGACCCGGCCTTCCTGGCCGAGCCGGTTCGGCAGAATGCTTCCGTCGTCTTCATCGACCTCTCGGGCTTCACCGGCCTCAGCGAAGCGGTCGGGCCGGCGGCGGTGCGGGAGATCCTCAGCAGTTTCTTCGAACTCATCGACGAGGAAGTGCGGCTGCTTGGCGGGGCGATCACCAGCTTCATGGGCGACGGCGCCATGATCCTCTTCGGGCTGCCGGAACCGACGGCGGACGATGCAGCCCGGGCAGCAGCCTGCGCCGTGCGGCTTGCCGACCGCACGCGCAGCTTCCYTGCAGGCCATCTGGAGCTTCGTCGCAGGAAGATCGGTTTCAAGCTCGGCGCTCATTGCGGCACGATCGTCGCCTCACGGCTCGGCAGCGGCGACCGGCAGCAGATCACTGCGACGGGTGATACCGTCAATGTCGCACAGCGGCTCATGGAGGTGGCGGCGAGCCGCGGCGCTGAACTTGCGCTGAGCGCCGACCTGCTCGACGCGGCCGGTCCGGAGGCTGTTCCGTCGCAGGCAGGACGGCTGACTGGACCGTTCGAGACGAAGCTTCGTGGCCGCTCGGGCAGCATCGCCATCTACACATGGCGTGGCGAGACACTTTGACATTCGCACCCGGAGCGAGTAGGAACGGCCCAACTCTTCGGCCGGACGATTCCGGCTACGGCGCGTTATGCGTCTGACAGCTCCGAAAGATCGAACACATGACTGACTATAACGGCGTCTCTCCGGCGATCGCCAAGGCGTTGCAGAAGCGCGGCTATACCGAGCTCACCCCTGTCCAGAAGGCGATGCTCGATCCGGCGCTCGCTGCATCGGATGCACTCGTCTCCGCGCAGACCGGCTCAGGCAAGACCGTCGCATTCGGGCTTGCACTCGCGCCGACGCTTCTCGAAAGCGCCGAACGGTTCGGCCCTGCCGCTGCTCCCGTTGCCCTCGTGATCGCGCCGACGCGCGAACTGGCGCTGCAGGTGAAGCGCGAGCTGGAATGGCTTTATGAAATAACCGGTGCTGTCATCGTCAGCTGCGTTGGCGGCATGGACATTCGCAGCGAGCGCCGTGCGCTGGAGCGTGGCGCCCATATTGTCGTCGGCACGCCAGGACGCCTCTGCGACCACATCCGTCGCAACGCGCTTGACATGAGMGAGCTCAAGGCAGCGGTGCTGGACGAAGCGGACGAGATGCTCGATCTCGGCTTCCGCGAAGATCTGGAATTCATCCTTGACGCCGCACCGGCCGAACGCCGGACGCTGATGTTTTCCGCCACGGTTCCCGCAGCCATCGCCAAGCTGGCGAAAAGCTATCAGCGCGACGCAGTGCGCATCAGCACGCAGGCGGAAGAAAAGCAGCATATCGATATCGAATATCGCGCGCTCGCCGTGTCGCCGAGCGACCGCGAAAACGCGATCATCAACGTTCTGCGCTATTACGAAGCGCGCAATGCGATCGTCTTCTGTTCGACGCGCGCAGCCGTCAATCACCTGACCGCGCGGTTCCACAACCGCAATTTCCACGTCGTGGCGCTCTCGGGCGAACTGACGCAGAACGAGCGCAGCCATGCGCTGCAGGCGATGCGCGACGGGCGTGCGCGGGTTTGCATTGCAACCGACGTTGCCGCACGCGGCATCGACCTGCCAGGTCTCGATCTCGTCGTGCATGCCGATCTGCCGACCAATCCAGACACGCTTCTGCATCGCAGCGGCCGTACGGGCCGCGCCGGGCGCAAGGGTGTCAGCGCGATCATCGTGCCGCTCAATGCACGCCGCAAGGCCGAGCGACTTCTTGAAAATGCCGGCATCGCCGCCACCTGGGCGCGGCCGCCCTCGGTGGAGGAAGTGACGGAGCGTGATGACGAGCGGCTGCTGGCCGACCCGATCTTCGCCGACAAGCCGCTGGAGGAAGAGCTGGGGCTGGTGCAGAAGCTCATCGCCAGCCACGGCGCCGAGACGCTTGCCGCCGCCTTCGTGCGTCTTTACCGCTCCAACCAGTCGGCGCCGGAAGACCTGATCGAAGTTTCGGTGCAGGACGATCGCGCCCGCAAGCGCCGCGAAGGCGAGCCACGCGAATTCGCACCGGCGCAAAAGGGACCGCGCGATGATTTCGGCCCGAGCGTCTGGTTCTCGGTCTCCGTCGGCCGCAAGCAGAATGCCGAACCGCGCTGGCTGATCCCGATGCTCTGCCGCGCCGGCAACGTGACCAAGCGCGAGATCGGCGCGATCAAGATGCAGCCGGACGAGACATTCGTGGAAATCGCCGCCGACAGCGCCGACAGCTTCCTCGGTGCACTTGGCCCGAACAAGACGATGGAACGCGGCATCCGCGTGGCCAGGCTGAACGGCACGCCCGACTTCAGCAAGCCGGCCAAKCCCGCCTACGCCAAGAAGCCGTTCGAAGACCGCGGCGAGGATCGTTTCCGCAGCGACAAGCCAAAGGGCAAGTTCGGGAAGGACAGGCCCGCTGGCGCTGGACGTCAGGACGACAAGCCCTGGACGAAGAAAGACCCGAAGCCGAAATTCGAAGGCGCCAAGTTCGAGGGCGGCAAGGGCAAGTTCAGCAAGAAGAAAGACCGCTGAGGCGGTCGCCGGCCGCGCCGGTAAGGTGACGCGGCTGGCATCCTACAGCGGCTTCAGCCCTTGTTGCTGAGGCCGGCTGCTGCGAGGATGAGATTGGCGACAGCCTGCGGCTGAGAGATCAGCGAGACATGGCTGGCGTCGAGTTCGATCGTTGTCGCGTTCATGCGCTTTGCCATGAAGCGTTCGAGATCCGGATTAATGGTCCGGTCATTCTTCGAAACCGCGTACCATGACGGTTTGGAACGCCAGGCGGCGACCGTCGTCCTGGCAGTGAACAGCGTGTCGGAAATGCGGCCCTGCACGGCGTAAAGCGCCTTGGCGCGGGCAACCGGCAGGTCGCCGGCAAAATCCCGGACGAAGGCTTCTTCGCTCAACTGGGCGTAACCGCCGGCCTGAACAAGGCCGGCGCTGGCCGGTGGCGTCGGATATTGCTTGGCAAGCGCGGTATAATCCTCACCAGCATCCGGCGCGCGGGCGGCGATATAGACGAGCGCGGTCACCTTCGGGTCGACACCGGCTTCGGTAACGAGCATGCCGGAATAGGAATGGCCGACGAGCACTGTCGGGCCATCCATGAGCGCCAGGATGCGCTTGGTCGCCTCGACATCATCGGCGAAGGAGGTGAGAGGGTTCTGCACGGCCATCACATTCAGGCCGGCAGCCTGGAGATGGGGGATGACATCCAGCCAGCAGGAAGCATCGGCATAGGCGCCGTGAACGAGAACGACATTCTTTGCCTTGGCGATATCGGCGGCCCGGCCGGCGGCCGGAAACATGCTGAGTGCGGCCCCTGCAGCGAGCGCGGCCGAGAATGAACGTCTGGTCATCGGTTGCATAATGGAGTCCTCCGGCTTGTAGGAAATTTGGGGCGATACCCTTTGGATCGCTGCGGAAACGTTACGCCGAGACTCGGGCTTGGATAACTATACAAAGGTCCAGCGAGGTATTATGCCGTCCAGCACGGCCAGATGGCCTGTCGTAACGAGGGGCAACCGATATCAGATGARACCGGCTTCCGCAGATGATCGTCTCGACCTGGCGGCCTTCATCGAGGCAAACTTGCCGCTTGCCAGCGTACCTTCCATACCCAAGGTAAGGCTGCATGTGGCGACACCGAGGAGCGGCCTCTATCGCCTTGCAATGGCTGACGATTCCGATTTGATGCCGCCCTATTGGGCTTATCCCTGGGCGGGCGGGGCGGTGCTTGCCCACTATCTTTTCGACCATCCCGAAGAGGTGGCCGGCAAACGTGTCGTCGATCTCGGCACCGGCTCCGGCCTCGTCGCCATCGCAGCGATGAAATGCGGTGCAGCCCAAGTGCTCGCTATCGATATCGATGCGAAGGCGATCGCTGCAGCGCGGCTGAATGCTCATGCCAACGATGTCAAGATCGAGACGCGGCTCGGCGACATTATCGAAGACGAGCCGCCTGAAGCCGATATGATCCTGGCAGGCGATGTCTTCTATGACGAGGCGCTGGCGGAGCGTGTTCTGGCTTTCCTTGAACGCTGCCGTGCAGCCGGGCTCGACGTGCTCATCGGCGATCCGGGGAGGGCGCCTCTGCCCGCTACGTCCCTGGAGAAAATTGCGGAATATCCGGTGCCGGATTTCGGCGGGCCTGCTCAGGGTACGGMCGCCAATAGTGCGGTTTTCCGCTTAAGGTGAGTGAAGGAGGATTGCGCGGGTGGCGCGTCACTTCGCCTTGCGTTAAATTAGATGATATGTCATCTATTGTTATCTCATCGATATTCTCATGACCGAAGACAAGATCACAACCTCATTCGGGAGCCTCGTCTCCCAGACCGCGCGCTACTGGCGCCGGGTCGCCAACCTGCGCCTGCAGCCTTTTGGACTGACGGAAGCGACATGGCTGCCGCTGCTGCGCATCGCCCGCTCGCCGGCGCCGATGCACCAGAAGGAGCTTGCAGCCTCGCTCTCGCTCGACAATTCCTCCGTCGTGCGCCTGATCGACAATCTGGAGAAAGCCGGGCTGGTCGAGCGGYGGGAAGGCGAGGACAGGCGGGCCAAGGAAATCCTGCTGACGGAGGAGGGCAGGAAGACCGTGGAGGAGGTCGAACGCGTGGCGCAGGGCATTCGTGAGGAGGCGCTTGGTCTTCTCCCGCGTGAGGACATCGAAACCACATGGCGTGTGCTMGACCACATCAGCGACGTACTTGCCCGACAGCTCGAGGAGCCCGAACAGTGAATTCGCATCCCGGCCCGATGACCGAAGCCAGACCGCTTGGTGTAAAGCTTCACATACCAGTCTGGCTGCTCGGGCTCATCACCTTCAGCGGTACGCTTGCCATGCATATTTTCGTGCCGGCCCTGCCGGCGGCGGCGAGCGATCTCGGCGCGTCGATCGGCGAGATGCAACTGACCGTCAGCCTCTACATCTTCGGTCTTGCCGTCGGCCAGCTCATCTATGGGCCGCTTTCGGACCGCTATGGCCGCCGGCCGGTGCTGATGAGCGGGCTTGTGCTCTATACGATCGCCGGCGTGGCAGCGCTGGTCTCACCCGGCGTGCATGCACTGATCGCAGCAAGGCTCTTTCAGGCTTTCGGCGGTTGTGCCGGCCTCGTCATTGCCCGCGCCATCGTCCGCGATACGTCCAGCCCCGATGAAACAGCCAAGCGGCTCGCCATCATGAACCTCATGGTGACGGTAGGACCGGGGCTCGCACCTGTTGTCGGGGGTGCGCTTGCAGCCACGCTGGGCTGGCGCTCGATCTTCGTGGCACTCTGCGGGCTTGGCATCGTCAACCTGCTGCTGACCTGGCGCAAGGTGCCGGAAACAGGCACCCGCAATGTCGAGACTTCGATGAAGGCGCTTGGCCGCGACTATCTCGGCCTGCTTTCCTCGCGCTCCTTTGTCGGTTATGCCATCGGCGGCGGCTGTGCGACGACCTCCATGTATGCTTTCACCGCATCCGCGCCCTTCATCGTCATCAACGAACTCGGCCGTCCGGCAACAGAAGTCGGCATCTGCCTGGCGCTGCTGATCTTCGGCTACTGGATCGGCAGCATGATCGCCACGCGGCTGATCGGCCGGTTTGCGATGAAGCGACTGATGGTGATGTCCAACCTCGTCAGCATCGCAGCCGCGATCGTCTTCTTCAGCTTTGCGGTGACCGACCATCTGACGCTCTTGCCCATGATGGCCTCCATCATGGTCTATACGATCGGCGCCGGCGTGGCCTCGCCCAATGCGCTGACGCTCGCAGTCAGCGTCAACCCAAAGGTCACCGGTTCTGCCTCCGGTCTCTACGGCTCGACACAGATGGCAGTCGGGGCCGTCTGCAGCGCTCTTTCCGGCATCGGTGGCGATCCGGGGCTTGCAGCGGCGACCGTCATTCTCGGCGCCAGCGTGCTGGCGCAGCTCTGCTTCTGGGTTGCTGTCGCTTCGGGAAATGTCAGGCGAGAAGATCTGGCCGCAGAAGCATGACCGGGCAGGTGGCACCGGCCGGCAGTTCCGGCGCATGCGGCGGGCGGATGATCAGGCAGTCCGAATGGGCAAAGGTCTTCATCATAGACGAATCCTGCTTGTCGAAGGGTTCGACCAGCCAGTTGCCGTCGGCCGATTTCGAAAGCTTCGCGCGCATATAATCCTGTCGGTGATCATTGGCCCGCAGCGTGACGGCTGCTTCAACCGTTGTCTCGCGCCGGACCGACGGCAGCGAGGCGAGCTTGCGGATCAGCGGCTCAAGGAAAAGCAGAGAACAGACGAGGCTAGAGACCGGATTGCCTGGCAGGCCGAGCACATGCGTCTCGCCAAAACTGCCGACCATCAGCGGCTTCCCGGGGCGCATGGCGATGCGCCAGAAATCGAGCTGCATGCCGGCCTCAATCAGCGTAGCCTGCACCAGATCGTGGTCGCCGACCGAGGCACCCCCAAGCGTGACGATGACATCGACCTTGGCATTGCGCGCCTTGTCGATCGCCGCAGTGATCTCAGCCCTGTCATCGGGCACGATGCCAAGATCGAGCACATCAGCGCCGGCCCTGCGGGCAAGGGCTGCTACGCCAAAGGTGTTGGATGCGATGATCTGCGAAGGACCGGGCGTGCTTCCGGGGGGCAGAAGCTCGTCGCCGGTTGCAAGGATCGCGATCAGCGGACGGCGCAGGACCTCGACTGATGGCCGGTTCATGCCGGCAGCAGCCGTCAACCGAGAGAAATCGAGCACAGTGCCGGCGGCCAACACCACTTCGCCCTCGGCAAAATCCTGGCCTCGCGGGCGCACATGCTGACCCTGCCTTACCGGGAATTTGGTTCTGATGCCGCTTTCGATCTTCTCCGCATCCTCCTGCAGCAGGACGCTATCGGCCCAAGACGGCACCGGCGCACCGGTGAAGATCCTGATAGCCTCTCCCCGACCGACGCTTCCCTCGAAGCCGTGGCCAGCCGCAGACGTGCCGACGACCGTCAGAACGGCACCGGGCTCCGGCGCATCTTCACGGCGCAGCGCATAACCATCCATGGCGGAGGAATTGAAGGGCGGCTGTGTCAGGCCAGCCGTCAGATCAACGGCAAGGACGCGGCCTTCGGCCTCGGCAAGCGGCAGCGTTTCGGACGTAGTGACGGGATTTGCGCTGGAGAGCAGGCGGCTCAGGGCTTCAGCGACCGGTAGAAGGTTCATCTCGCCTCCGGATGACGGAAATCGCCGGATTTGCCGCCGGATTTTTCCAGCAGCCTGACGCCACCGATTTCCATGGCCTTGTCGGCGGCCTTGGCCATGTCGTAGATCGTCAGGCAGGCGACCGAAACGGCGGTCAGCGCCTCCATCTCCACACCGGTCTTGCCGGTGAGTTTGGCACTCGCCGTGACGCGCAAGCCGGGCAGGGAAGCATCTTCCTCGATTTCGACCGTGACCTTCGTCAGCATCAGCGGATGGCAGAGCGGGATGAGATCGGCAGTCCGCTTGGCGGCCATGATACCGGCAAGGCGCGCGGTGCCGATGACATCGCCCTTCCTTGCATTGCCTTCGCGGATAAGAGCAAGCGTTTCCGGCGCCATCTTCACATGGCCCTCGGCGGTGGCGATGCGCACGGTCTCGGCCTTGTCGGAAACATCGACCATATGCGCCTCGCCGGAGGCGCCGATATGAGTGAGGCTGGGCTTTCCGCCGCTCATATCATTCAGCCGCGATGGCGGCTTCACCAAACAGCAGTGCGCGCGTGGCGGCCGTCACGTCGTCTTTGCGCATCAGGCTTTCGCCGACGAGGAAGGTGTTGATGTCGACGGCCTGAAGGCGCTTGCAATCTGCATTGGTGAAGATGCCGCTCTCGCCGACGAGGAGCCTGTCATCAGGAACCATTGTTGCCAGCGTCTCGCTGACGGTGAGGCTGACTTCGAAGGTGCGCAGGTTGCGGTTGTTGATGCCGACGAGCGGCGAGGAAAGCTTCAGCGCTCGCTCCATTTCCTCGATATCATGAACTTCGACCAGCACATCCATGCCAAGCGAGAAGGCTTCGTCCTGCAGACGCTCGGCATCGTCATCCGTCAGCGAAGCCATGATGAGCAGGATGCAGTCGCCACCCCAGGCGCGGGCTTCATGGACCTGATAGGTCTCAAACATGAAATCCTTGCGCAGCGCGGGCAGGGCGCAGGCGGCACGTGCTGCCGTCAGGAATTCCGGCGCGCCCTGGAAGCTCGGCGTATCCGTCAATACCGAAAGGCAGGCGGCGCCACCGGCTTCGTACGCCTTGGCAAGTGCAGGCGGATCAAAATCCGGACGGATCAGGCCTTTGGACGGGCTTGCCTTCTTGATCTCGGCAATCAGGCCGATCTCTCCCGCATCACGCTTGGCGACCAGCGCCTTGTGGAAGCCGCGCGGCGCGGACTGGCCGGCCTGCATGGCCTTCAGATCAGCAAGCGAGGTCTTCGCCTTGGCGGCAGCGATTTCCTCACGCTTGTAGGCTTCGATCTTCTTCAGGATATCGGTCATGCGGCAATCCTAGTCGATATCGTTGGACACGGCGATCAGTTTGTCGAGCGCAGACGCCGTGGCGCCGCTATCGAGCGATTCCGTTGCGAGCTTCATACCGTCGCGGATCGTCCCGACCTTGCCTGCGATGACGAGCGAGGCGGCGGCATTGGCGAGCGCGATATCGCGATAGGCGTTCTTTGCGCCCGCAAGCACATCACGCAGGGCTGCAGCATTGACGGCGCCGTCCCCGCCCTTGATGTCGGCGAGCACGCAGGGCGCTATGCCGAAATCATCAGGCGAAAGCTCAAAGGTTCGGATCTGACCGTTTTCGAGCGCGGCAACGCTGGTCTTGCCGGTCGTGGTGATTTCATCGAGGCCATCGCCATGGACGACCCAGACGCTTTCGGAGCCGAGATCGCGCATGACTTCGGCAAGCGGCACGACCCATTGCGGCGCGAAGACGCCGAGAAGCTGGCGCTTGACGCCGGCCGGATTGGAAAGCGGGCCGAGCAGGTTGAAGATGGTGCGCGTACCGAGTTCGACGCRGGAAGCGCCAACGTGGCGCATGGCCGAGTGATGCTGTTGCGCGAACATGAAGCCGACACCGGCCTCGGCAATGCAGCGCGAGATCATTTCGGGGGTGACCTCGAGATTAACGCCGAGCGCAGCAAGGCTATCGGCAGCGCCTGATTTCGAGCTCAGCGCGCGATTGCCGTGCTTGGCGACCGGAACGCCGGCGCCGGCAACGATCAGCGCCGCCAACGTCGAGATGTTATAGGTGCCGCTGGCATCGCCGCCGGTGCCGACAATATCGATCGCGTCGGCCGGCGCTTCCACCCGCAGCATCTTGGAGCGCATCGTGGTAACGGCGCCGACGATCTCATCGACCGTCTCGCCGCGAACACGGAGCGCCATCAGGAAGCCGCCGATCTGCGAAGGCGTTGCCTGGCCGGACATCAGGATATCGAAGGCCTGGCGGGCCTCGTCGCGGGTCAGGGGCTCACGGCTTGCTGCCTTGGCCAGAAGCGGCTTCAGATCGGACATGCGGCGCTTCCCCTTAGCGGACGGTCGCCTGTTCGGCGAGGTTCTGGTTGACCTGTGCACCGTACTGGGTCTGCAGCAGATTGACCATCTGATCGAGAATGTCGTCACCGGCGCCATTTGCGATGGCGGCGATCTGCTGATCGCGGTTATCAAGCGCATCGGTCGTCGGCTCGTCGTTGACCTCGGTCACCTTGAGCAGGATCTGCGTGCTCGGATCGGCGCCGACAGCCGTTGCCACGGTATCCGCAGGACCGGAGAAGGCGGCGTTGATGCCGACACGGCCGAGAACCGGATCGTCGGTCGAGCGGGTAAAGCCGCTCTTGCTTTCGACGGCGATGCCGAGCGGCGTGGCGATGTCGGCCAGCGAGGTGCCCTTCTGCGCCTCGGCCTTCAGCTCATCGGCCTTTTTGGCGAGCTCGGCCTTCTGCTGCTCGGCGGTCCAGTCCTGAACCGCCCTGTCACGCACTTCAGCAAGCGGACGATCGCGATCAGGCATGACGTCGCGCACGTCGAACCAGACATAACCGTCATTGCCGACGGCAATGGCGGAGGCATCGGCGCCGACATCGGTCTTGAAGGCTTCCGGCAGCAACTGCTGCTGGGCCGGAATATCCTTGACCGGATTTCCGTCCTTGTCCGCACCCGTCATGTCGATGGCGTCGATGGTGACGGCCTTCAGCTTCAGCTGATTGGCGATCTCTTCGAGGGACGTGCCGCCGGCGCGCATTTCCTCGATGCGGTCGTGAACGTTGATGACTTCCTGCGAGGCATTGGCGACCGAAAGCTGCTTGCGGATCTCTTCCTTGACCTCGTCGAAGCTCTTGGTGGTCTCCGGCTTGATATTGGTCACGCGCAGGATCACCGGACCGAAGCTGCCGTCGACGACAGCCGTGGTTCCACCATCCGTCTTCACCCCAAAGGCAGCTTCGGCAACGGCCTGGTCCGGAACCTTGTCCTTGGTGAATTCGCCGAGCAGCACATCGCTTGCGGTCTTGCCCTGATCGGTGACGAGCTGATCGAAGCTCGTGCCGCTCTTCAGCGCGGTTTCAGCCGCGTTGGCGAGATCCTTGCTGGCGAAGGTCAGCTGCTCCAGCGTGCGGCTTTCCGGCGTCGTGTAGGCCGCCTTGGCCTTGTCGAAGGCTTCCTTGATCTGGTCGTCGGTGACCGTCGTGGGATCGGCGATATCGCCAGGCTGAAGCTTCAGATAGCCGATCTTGCGGTACTCCGGCGCACGGTAGCGCTGCTTGGCGTCTTCGAACCACTTGGACAGAACATCATCGGCGGGCGCCTTGATCGGCTCGATATTGGCGTTGGTGAGCAGCAGGTAATCGACGCTGCGGCTCTCATTGCCATAGAGTTTCAGCGCGTTGACGAGGGTCGCAGGCGCCTGGAAGCCGTTGGAGACGGCTTCGATGATCTGGCTGCGCACAGCCTGCTTGCTGCGATCCTTGATATAGTCGTCTTCCCGGATGCCGGCATTGCGCAGACGAGAGGTGAAGAGCGAGCGGTCGAACTGGCCGTTGACCGCCTTGAAGGCCGGATCCTCGCCGATCAACTGGGCGAGCCGGTCTTCGGAAAGGCCGAGGCCCATGTCATCGGCAAGCTGGTCCAGCGAGGCACCGGCCAGAAGCTGGGCAAGCACCTGCTGCTCGACGCCGAAAGCACGGGCCTGCTCCGGCGTCAGGCGCACACCGTATTGCTGACCGAGCGCTGCGACCTGACGCTGATAGGCGAGACGGAATTCATTGACGTCCACATGCTGGTCGCCGACAGTGACCACCGTCGTGCTGTTGCCGCCGCTTATCAGCTCACGCGACACGCCCCAGATGCCGAAGGAGGCGACGAGCAGGAGCAGGAGCAGCTTGGCAACCCAGGTCTGAGCAGCTCTTCTCAGAATATGGAACATGGAAACGCAAACCTCGCATTATCATTGGCCCAAAAGGGCAGACATTCGTCGTTCCATAAAACAAAGCTGCGAGGAAATGAAGGCTTGTCACACGAAAAGCTTGCGGGGCGTGCACACGCTCTCGCCACGGCACCCGCCCGAAAATCGGAATCGATTTTCGGAAAGCCTGATGCGCAGATTCAAAAGCGTTAGAGCATCCCTTATGCATCCGAATGCATGCACGCTTCTTGAGGTGCCTTGAGCGACAAAAGATGCCTGGTTGCGGAACCTTTCCAGTCTTCATTTCGTTGAAGCGGCATTCCACTAAACAGGAGCAGACCATGGCCGAATTGAAAACCGCTTCCGTCGAATCCACCGCTGCGCGCGTCAAGGCCGAAGTTGCCGCCGAAGATCTGTCCGCGCAGGTTGCTGCGTTGCGTGAGGATCTGAGTCGCCTTTCGGACAGTGTGATCGCGCTGGGGCAGGGCGCGAGGACCGCAGTGGCCGACGAAGCCTCCGTCATGACCGAGCGCGTCCGCGACAAGGTGCGTGAAGAGCCACTGACAGCAATCGCCATTACGGCCGGTGTTGCCTATCTCTTCGGTCTCCTCAGCCGTCGCTAAATAAAAAAAGCCGGACGCATGACGTCCGGCCTTTAATCTTTCTGGCGATCTTTTTCCTGTCAGCTCAGCGGCGGATGAGGCGTCCGATCGCGATCAGTATGCATGCGCCGACAAAGCCAGTGACCAGGTAGCCTAGCCAGCCGCTGAGTGGCTGGATGTGAAGGATACCGAGAATCCAATTGGCGACAATCGCGCCTATGATGCCAAGCAATATGTTCATGAACACGCCCATATTGCTGTTCATGAACTTTTCCGCCAGCCATCCGGCGAAGCCGCCGATAATGATAGCTGCAATCCAACCTACACTTTCGTTTTCCATGGCAATCTCCCTCCTGGCAAAACGTGAGATACAACGCGCACAATCGAAAAAAGTTCCGCTGGGGCAGCGGCTTAGCACTGTCAGGGATGAAGCAACGTCACCGGCGCAGAAAGCGCGTGAACCGCAATCTGAAACATCAGGCCTGAAAACGCCAGTGCGGCAAAGCCGGCCGGCATCAGCAAACTCTTGGTGAACATCAAATCCCCCTTTATCGGGAGCAAGCATAGTTCATCGCCTCAACTGCGCAAGCCGCTTATTAATAAGTAGTTAAGCATGAAATTTAAGTAAAATCGTCACGACATTACATGCGCTACGACTAATATTAAATTATCAGGATATTACATTATCTGGAACAGGCGCTTCTCAATTTTCATGAGTAAGCAGTCGTTCAACGCCACCTGGAGGAGATCGATATGCGTCCCTCCCTTTTCATCGAGAATGAGGAACAGCCCGCGAGACTGGCGCCGGATGGCCAAAATCGCGCGGAATACTGTCCTTTAGGCAGCACGGCAAGATTGTATCTCAATTGAAGTAAGCCGGCCCGAGAAAGACCCAATAAAGGTACAGCAAGAGTAAAAACAATTCGAGATTTCACGCTTCCTTTTACGCAGGATTAACCCAACCTGACGTCAATTCATAGCTAACAGAATCTCAAGAAGATCGATTCATCGACCCTGCTGTTTCTCGTATTTCAGGCCGCGTATGTCTTCTATTAATACAAATTATTCCAGCATGGCGGCGTTACAAACCCTCCGGTCTGTGACGGCAGATCTCTATGCGACGCAGAATAGAGTTTCGACCGGCCTGCGGGTCGAGAAGGCATCCGACAATGCAGCCTACTGGTCCGTTGCAACGACGATGCGCACGGACAACAGGGCGCTTTCAGCGGTTTCCGATGCCTTGGGCCTCGGCGAAGCGATGACGGATACCAGTTCTTCCGCGCTTGCCTCGATCGTCGATATCATCGGCGACATGAAAGCCAAGCTGATAGCGGCGACCGAGAAGAGTGTCGACAAGGCAAAAATCCAGGATGAGCTCGATGCGCTGAACGGCAGACTGGTGGCGACCGCCAGTTCTGCCTCCTTTTCCGGCGAGAACTGGCTAAATACCGACATTCCCGGCCTCGACCTTATGACGCAATATAACAAGAGTATCGTTTCGGCCTTCATTCGCGGAGGCGACGGCAGTGTCAGCGTCGACACGACCGATGTCGATCTCACACGGTTGGCGCTTTTCAATTCGAGCGGCGGAGGGCTGCTGCAAGCGGAKGAAAAATCGCTTGGGCTGATCGGCGGATTGCGGAATGCMGATTTTACCGGCGTCGGGCAAAGGGGTTACAGTGTCTACTGGTTCTTCGGCCCCGCCACTCTTCCCAATCCAAGCACCGGCGTCTTCACCGCAACGGACAAGATGACCTTCGACCTCACCGTCGACGGCGCGGAAACGCGCACGGTGACGATCGACAGGAATACGATCGACGCTGCATTGGGAACGACCAATGGTTATATCGCCAACGCCAATGATTTTGCCACCGTTATACGCCTGGCAATGTCCAACATGGGCTGGTCACCTGGCAGCGTCACATCCCCGGGAGGCCTGCTTTATTTTACCAGCGGCGAAATTCCGGGTAGCAGTGCATCGAGCATGGTCATTTCAAACGTGACCTCGACGCTTGCCGGCGGTTATGCTTTTGCGCTCAATGTACCTGCATTACAACGGCAGGACGGCACCGTCGCGAGCTATCAGTTCGGATTTGCAGGTCCATTCGCCGTGCAGCGTGATGTCGCGTTTTCTTTCAGCGTGAATGTCAACAATGGCGCCACGAAAACCGTGACCATCAACCGCAGCCTTGTCGACAGCGTTCTCGGCACGAATGACGGAAAGATCAATACTGCCGGCGATTATGCGCGCATCCTTGGTGCCGTGCTGGCCGGAAGCGGAATGCAGGCCACTGCGGCAGGCTCGAATATATTGCTTCAGGCGGATTCGGCCATGCATCCGCAAGCGGGCGCGACGCGATCAACCATCCGGCTTTTCGGCGTTACCGACAATATCGGCTATGCGCCCAATTTCGATATTACCGATATCGACATCACGAATCCCGCCAATGACCTGCAAAACTATATCGGCGGTATCAACATGATGGAGCAGAAAGTTATTCAGGCTGCAAGCTATCTGGGCGATGTCAGCAAGCGGCTCAATATGCAGGACAATTTCGTCAATACGTTGCAGGATTCCGTCGCAAGCGGCATCGGGCGGCTCATCGATGCCAATATGGAGGAAGAATCCTCACGGCTGACGGCCCTGCAGAGCCAGCAGCAACTCGCCCTGCAATCTCTCTGGATCGCCAACAGCGCACCGCAAAACGTGCTCCAGCTCTTCCAGTAAGATGCCCCGCAATGGACGCCGAAATGCCTCATCGGGGTGCGTCACGACCTCGCATCGATGGCAGTAGCTTTGCTGCCTRCCAGCGGATAAGAGACATTCTGCGGCGAGCCTCGCGACGGAGACTCCTATCGCAAAGTCGGGTGCGGCGAGGTTTGCATGAAGTCCGAAACAGTAGAAGTACGGCCGCTGGCAGGCATCGCGCTTGCTTGCGCCGGTTACGCTTGCTTTGCCCTGCAGGATGCCTTGGTCAAATGGCTCGTGGCCGACTACGAGGTTCCGGAAATCCTGTTCATGCGCAGCATGGTCATCGTGATCATCACCGGCGTTCTCGTGCGCTATCGCCGCCATCCTTCGATCTTCAAGAGCCCCTATAGAGGCACGGTCGTGCTTCGCTCGGCGCTGATGCTGATCGCCTGGCTGCTGTTTTACAATGCCGCCCGGTATCTGGGACTTGCCGAGCTGACGACGCTCTATTTCTCGGCGCCGATCATCGTCATGTTCCTGTCGATCCTGGTTCTCAAGGAAACAATCGGACCGGGGCGCTGGATCGCCTGCGTCGGCGGCTTCATCGGCGTCACCATCGCCGCAAACCCCACGCATTCGCCGAACCTGCTGCCGGCCGCCATGTGCCTCACCGCGGGTTTCTGCTGGGCCTGGAGCACGATCCTCATCCGGCTCGTCAGCCGCAGCGAGACGACACTCACTCAGATGTTCGCGACAAGCTTGCTGTTCGCGATTGCCTGCGCCCTGTCGTTCCCCTGGATCTGGAAAACGCCCKATGCCACAGGCTGGGCTTTGATGCTGGGTCTCGGCCTCGTCGCCACACTCGGGCAATTCCTTCTCTATGAAGGGTTCCGATACGCGCCGGCCTCGGCGCTCGCGCCCGTCGAATATAGCGGGCTCTTGTGGGCCTTCGTTTACGGCTATCTCATCTGGGCGGAAATCCCGGCGGTAAACGTCTTCGTAGGCGCGCTCATCATCGTCGCCTCGAGCCTGGTATTGATTGCCTGGGAGCGCCATGGCGAGCCCGGCCGGAAGAAGCGCGCGGCTTGCTGAGAGAAACGTATCGGAATGGCTGACGTCAGTGAGGATTTCCAACGAACGCCTTGCCGGCAAGCCGCGCCACGCTCTGCCCGATAGCCAGTGAGGCAGTCAGGCCGGGGCTTTCGATCCCATACAGCGCTATATAGGCGGGGTGTCCCGTTTTCTCCGGCCCTTGAAGCACGAAGTCGCCACCACCGCCCGAAACCGGACCAGCGATTTTTGGACGTATGCCTGAATAGGCGGGCTGCAGGGCACCATTCTCCAGATCGGGCCAATAGCGGCGGATTGCGGAATAAAATTTATCCGCGCGACGCGGGTCGACATCATAGTCGATCGTCTCAACCCACTCGACATCAGGACCGAAGCGCGCCTGGCCTGCAAGGTCGAGCGTCAGGTGCACACCGAGACCACCGGGTTCGGGGACCGGGTAGATCAGCTGCGTCGCCGGCGCGCGGCCGGTCAGTGCGAAGTAGCATCCCTTGGCATAGTGACGTGGCGGGATCGTGCTGACGTCCAGGCCCAACAGTTTTTCGGACAGCGCCCAGGCATTCAAGCCTGCAGCATTCACCACGAGGCCTGCTTCAATTTTGACCGGATCGCGGCCGCCGACTGATAGATGAATCTTGTTCGCAGCCAACTCGCCTTCGATGACAGGAGAATTGCAGACGATCGCTCCCCCGTTTGCCTCGATATCCGTGATATATGCCTGCATGAGACTGTGACTGTCGATGATGCCTGTTGACGGGGAGACAAGCGCCGCGAAGCCCCTGATCCGGGGTTGTCTGCGGGTAAGCTCCGCTGCGTCGATCAGGTAGCAGTCCTCCACTCCATTTGCTTCAGCCTGCCTGGACAGCTTTTCGAGGTAACCGAGTTCCTCCTCGCTCGACGCAACGACGAGCTTGCCGCAAGCCTTGTGAGGGACGCTCCGCTCACGGCAATATTCGTAGAGCTTGTGTTTTCCCGCAACGCAGAGCTCTGCCTTCAAACTGCCAGTTGCATAGTAGAGCCCGGCGTGGATGACCTCGCTGTTGCGGGCAGACGTAATGCTGCCGGTCATTGGCTCCGCTTCGAGAAGCACCACCTCGCGGCCGGACATGGCAAGTTCGCGCGCTACCGCCAACCCCACGACCCCTCCACCCACGACGACGCAGTCGAGGTCCAGTACCTCCGTCATGCAGCTCCATCCTCCAACTGCGGGGAGGGGCCTCTCCGGTCGAATTTTGGGAGCCCCTGACAACGCAATTCAGCGCCAAGTATCATCTGTCGAACCTATCCCAAAATCATGACGATGGGGAAATACGATTCCGCGGGCGAGATCTGAGCCGTCACCCCAGAGAGGGAACGATGCTAGCCCGACAAGGCGAAAATACCGTTTTTTCAGATATTTATGGCGGAAGAGGTGGGATTCGAACCCACGGTACGGTTTCCCGCACGCCGGTTTTCAAGACCGGTTCCTTAAACCACTCGGACACTCTTCCATCCAGTTGATCTGGCTGATCTTTGCCGGAAGAATTCGTTTTTGACGAAGACTGCTTCCGTCGACAACCAAATCGCGGTTTGGCAGGCTTTATAGCGGTTCGGACTTCAGCGTCAACTTGCTCTCTCACATATCGAGCGGCAATTGCGCAGATAAACTGCTTCGATCGTCCGGCTCCCCCAGGCGTTACCCAATCTACTCAACTGTTTATAACATCGGGAAGAAATGCCCCATTGTGGGGCATCGCGACGGCTTCCAACCGAATAGTCCTGTCACGAAGCGAAACCGTCCGATGCGGGGATAATGCCCCTATTCCATTCCCGGACAGGTTAAAATCAACCAGACATTAACCATAGTCATTAGAATTCGAGCTATCGTCGGGAAATCGTTCGCAAATTTGCCACGATATTCACAAGATTAAAGTCTCGTTAGGCAGGCAGGTAATAAGGCAACTCCAACTCATTCACGAGTGAGTTTCTTAACCATAACGGTCTTGAGTGGCGTGGGGCATATGAAACTGAATTACGGGGCGGCGTCTTTCGCAACGACAGCTCGATGGCTGGCATTGTCGGCCATGTGCGTAACAGTGGCGGCCTGCGGCACGACACAAGCCGTTCCCAAGAAGAAATCCCACGGCAAGGAATATTTCTCCGAGAGCGAATACGGCGTCAAAGCCAGCCCGCGCGTTGCCAACGGCAACAACATCCCGAAGGGCGGCGGCCGCTACATCGTCGGCGATCCCTATGTGGTGAAGGGCAAGATGTATTACCCTCGGGAAGATTACTCCTATAACAAGGTAGGCATCGCTTCCTGGTACGGTTCCGCCTTCCATGGCCGGTTGACGGCAAATGGCGAAGTCTACGACCAGATGCACCTTTCCGCTGCGCATCCGACCTTTCCGCTGCCGAGCTATGCGCGCGTAACCAATACGGAGAACGGTTCGTMTGTGATCGTGCGGGTCAACGACCGTGGGCCGTACCATGAAGGCCGCATCATCGACCTTTCCAACAAGACGGCCTCCATGCTCGACCTGCAGCACAGCGGCACGGGCAATGTTCGCGTTCAATATGTCGGGAAGGCGCCGCTTGACGGCCACGACATGCCGTATCTGATGGCATCCTATGTTCCGAAGGGCAGCCGTATTCCGGGCGCCTATCCGGGCGGGGGCCAGATCGCGACCGGCGTGATGGTTGCCTCCAACAGCAAGAAGATCACCGGCGACCAACTGCAGAGCCTTGACGACTATTCCAGTCCTTCGCCTGCCAACGTACCGGTACCATTCTCCTCGACAGCCTATGCGGGCTCGACGCCGAATGCCAAGTATCCCGGCGCCAAGTATCAGGGCTCTACGCAGAGCGCCAGGTATACTGCGGCTCCGGCTGCACAGATGGCACCCGTGCCGATGCAGGCGCCGGCAGGCGGTCATTTCCTGGCCCCGCCGCCCGCCTTCGCCAATGGCGGACAGGCGATGGAGCAGATGGTGGTTCTGCCGGAAATCGGTCCCATTCCCTATGAGCGCCCGAATGGCTGGTCGAAGGGCACGTCGCTTGCCATGAACTACCAGGAAGCAGTCGTCGTCAACGTTCCGATCGCCTTCGACGCCGTGATGGTGCATAATGACGGGCTGACGCAGGACTCGATCCTCGCTTCCTTCAAGCGGCAGAATGGCGGCGCTGCACAGGCGCGATAAAAACCCACGATAAAGTGTAATTGCATCGGCTTCCGGCTCGCTTTACCCTCTTGAATCAGCCCGCACGATCAATGGGATTAGCGATGTTGAAGCCGCTGCTTCGCCTCTTTGCATGTCTGCTTTTACCTGCTTCTGCAGCCCTTGCCGCAGAAGGCACCGATGCCGGCTTTGTCACCAAGGCCACGCAAKCCTATATGATTGAAGCTTCGACGGGAACGGTGCTTCTCTCCAAGAACGAAAATCAGGTCTTTGCCCCTGCTTCGCTTGCCAAGCTGATGACGATGGATCTCGTTTTCAGTGCCGTCAGCAAGGGTCAGATTTCGCTCGATACGGAATATCCCGTCTCCGAATATGCCTGGCGCACCGGCGGCGCGCCTTCGCGTGCGGCCACGATGTTTGCAGCACTGAAATCGAAGGTCCGCGTCGAGGATCTGATCAAGGGCGTTGCGATCCAGGGCGCTAATGACGGCTGCATCATCCTTGCCGAGGGCATGGCCGGCAGCGAGGACCAGTTTGCGGCATCGATGACCCGGCGTGCTCGCGAGCTCGGTATGGAAAAGGCTGTCTTCGGCAATTCAACCGGGATTCCCGATGGCAAGAGCAAGGTGACGGCAAAGGAATTGGTGACGCTCGCCGTCGATCTGCAGGCTTCTTACCCCAATCTCTATCCCTATTTTGCCCAAGCGGATTTCGAGTGGAACAAGATCTTCCAGCGTAACCGCAATMCGCTGCTCGGCATGGATCTTGGCGCCGACGGGCTGGCGACGGGCTTTACGGAAGGCGAGGGCTATTCGATCGTCGCCTCGGTGCAGCGCGACGGACGGCGGCTCTTCGTGGCACTTGCCGGCATTGCCTCCGACAAGGAGCGTACGGAAGAAGCCAAACGCGTACTGGAATGGGGGCTGACGGCCTTCGAAAGCCATCAGGTCTTTGCAGACACGGAAGTCATCGGCGCTGCAAGCGTCTATGGCGGCACGGCGCGAACCGTCGATCTCGTCGCCAAGGCGCCGGTCAGCGTCTATGTTCCGATCAATAATCCCGACCGGCTCGCAGCCCGCATCGTCTATCGCTGGCCGCTGACGGCGCCCGTGAAGGCTGATACGGAGGTCGGTACATTGCGCATCGTTTCCGGCAACAGGATGCTGCGCGAAGTGCCGCTCTATACGGTGCAATCCGTCGAGGTGGGGTCGCTCACCAGCCGGGCGGTCGATGCGCTGCTGGAGCTTGGCGAATCGCTGTTCTTCTCCTGGCTGTGGGACACGTCCGAGCAGAGCTGAGACCGTTTTTGCGAGCGAATTTTCCGGCGATTAGCCGGGGAAGGTGAATATGTCGCCGCGGCAAAAGGTTTCGTTCCGCACTATCTTCGGATAGATAGAGGAAGAGCGCGGCGCTCAGAATGCGGGAAAGTATCATTGTCGTCCGGTACAGGATTGTTCGTTACGTTTGAAGGCGGAGAGGGCGCTGGGAAGTCCACGCAGATCCGCCGCCTTGCCGAGGCCCTGAAGGTCGACGGCCATGACGTGTTGTTGACCCGGGAGCCGGGAGGCTCGCCGGGAGCCGAAGCGGTGCGCCATGTGCTGCTTTCCGGTGCGGCAGAAGCTTACGGCACCCGCATGGAGGCGATCCTCTTTGCCGCCGCCCGCAACGATCACGTTGAAGAGGTCATCCGGCCAGCACTCGCCAAGGGCAAGATCGTGCTCTGCGACCGCTTCATGGATTCCTCGCGCGTCTATCAGGGTGTCACCGGCAATCTGGAAGCGGAGTTCATCGAGACGCTGCAGCGCATCGCCATCAACGGTGTGATGCCTGATTGCACACTGATCCTTGATATTCCTGCCAAGCTGGGACTGCAGCGCGTCAGCCAGCGAAACGCCGGCGGCCCTGACCGTTTCGAGAAGGAAACGCTCGAAACCCACGAGAAACGTCGCGAAGCCTATCTKGATATCGCCGCGCGCGAGCCGGAGCGCTGCCACGTCGTCAATGCCACGCAGCCCGAAGAGGCGATCGCCGCAGAGATCCTCACCATCATCAGGCAGTTGCTGAAACCATCAGTCGAAGAGCGGATGCCGGAAGCGGCGCATCATGAGTGAGGACAGGCCCGGACTGCTCGACGGCGCCATCTGGCCGGCCGAGAATACGAAGCTCTTCGGTCATGAAGAGGCTGAGGATTTCCTGGCGCAGTTCTACCGCTCAGGCAAGGGCCATCATGCGATCCTGATCGAAGGCCCCGAAGGCGTCGGCAAGGCGACGCTTGCCTTCCGCTTCGCCAATCATGTGCTGTCGCATCCCGACCCGACTGGCGCACCCGAACGAATTGGCGATCCGGACCTCAACTCCGCGGTCAGCCGCCAGATCGTCTCTGGTGCCTCGCACAATCTGCTGCATCTTGCGCGGCCTGTAGATGAAAAGACCGGGAAAGTGAAATCGGCGATCACCGTCGACGAGGTGCGCCGGGCCGGCAAATTCTTCTCGCAGACCTCGGGCACCGGCAATTGGCGGATCGTCATCATCGATCCTGCGGACGACATGAATCGGAACGCTGCAAACGCCATCCTGAAGATCCTCGAAGAGCCGCCGAAGCGGGCGATGTTCCTCGTCCTATCGCATGCGCCGGGAAAGCTGCTGCCGACGATCCGGTCGCGCTGCCTGCCGTTGAAGCTTGCGCCGCTCGACGATCAAGCGCTGGTTGCGGCACTAACTCATCTCGGTATTCAGGGAGAGGGACAGGCCCTGCTTTCCACCGCCAAGGGCAGCGTGGGCGAGGCGCTGAAATTGCTGAACTATGGCGGCGGGGATATTATCGAAGCCTATAACGCGGTTCTGTCCTCAGAAGGGCCTGCGGCGCGCAAGGCCATGCACCGGCTTGCCGATGCGCTTTCGGGCAAGGAAAGCGACACGATCTTCGATTTCTTCGTTAGTCATGTGGGTGATGATGTGATGAACCGCGCGCGCAACGCGGCAGGCGAGGGGCAGATTGCGACGGCGGAGCGCCTGGCGCGGCTCTATTCCGCGATCACCGAGAAGCTGACCATTTCCGACGCCTATAATCTCGACCGCAAGCAGACGATCATGGAAGTGCTTTCCGACATCAAACAGCCGGGTGCTTAGAACGTCCTGCGTTCATTCCGACGCACCAAGGATACTCTACCTCTTTATTTTTATTCGGTCCCGGACGCAAAACCGCTGCACACTTTTGCTGGAATTGTTCTGGTCAGCCGGCCAGCAATTTCCAGGCGACGATGGCAAGCGTAACGGCCAGCACGATACGGATTGTCCGCTCGTGCAGTTTCGGTGCGAGAAGGCTGCCGACGATGATGCCGGGAATGGAGCCGACGAGCAGGGCAAGCAGCATCGACCAATCGATCTCTCCAATGAGCCAGTAACCCGTGCCGCCGATCAGCGTCAGGGGCACCGCATGGACGATGTCGGAGCCGACGATCTCACGCACATCGAGCCGTGGGTAGAGGACGAGCAGGATCGTGACGCCGAGAGCGCCGGCGCCGACCGATGTCAGGGTGACGAGCACGCCAAGCACAAAACCGAGAACGACCGTGAAGACCGCGATGGTCGCCGGCTGCGGCGGCATCCGATCACCGATGGCGCGGCGGGCAAATTCGAGGATCTGGCTGCGGAAAACGAGCATGATCGCGGTCATGGCCAGAAGCCAGCCGAGCGCCGTGGTGATGGTGTTGGTCACGCCGATGCTCTTGCGGTCGACGCCGGCCATCAGCCAGAGCATTAGCAGCGCGGCCGGAACGCTGCCGGCTGCAAGACTGCCGACGATCTTCCAGTTGACGCGCCCATGCATGCCGTGAACGGCGGTCCCGGCCGTCTTGGTGATCGCCGCATAGAGAAGATCGGTCCCGACTGCCGTCGCCGGATGGACGCCGAAGAGGAGAACGAGCAGGGGCGTCATCAGCGAACCGCCGCCCACGCCGGTAATGCCGACAAGCGCTCCCACTACGAGACCGGACAGGGAATAGAGAGGCTCGAACGTCAAATACGCGCCTCCGACGGCGTGCGGCCATGACCATTCCGATCGATGAAAAATAGCACTTCGCTTCCGTCCCGCCCTCTTGTGAGAGAAGGGGTAGATTGCGCCAGAACGTGAGTCAAGTTCACCGCCGCGCGTCTCCGAAATCGTAGGCGGCTGCCAAACTTGATGTTTCGCTCGTGCGAGACATGCGCTAATAGCGGCTGACGATTTTTATAGAGTAAGCCGGAATTGGCCGCCATGACAGACAAGACCCCGTTCTACATCACGACCGCGATTTCCTACCCCAACGGCAAGCCCCATATCGGCCATGCCTACGAGCTGATTGCGACCGACGCGATGGCGCGCTACCAGCGCCTCGACGGCAAGGATGTMTTCTTTCTGACGGGGACCGACGAACACGGCCAGAAGATGCAGCAGACGGCGCGGGCGGAGGGCATCACGGCGCAGGCGCTTGCTGACCGCAACTCCGGCGAATTCCAGGCAATGGCGAAGCTGCTCAATGCTTCGAACGACGACTTCATCCGCACCACACAGGAGCGTCACCACGAGACCTCGCGGAACATCTGGAACCTGATGGCCGACAACGGCGATATCTACAAGGATTCCTATGCCGGCTGGTACTCGGTGCGAGACGAAGCCTATTACCAGGAAAATGAGACGGAGCTGCGCGCCGACGGCGTGCGCTATGGGCCGCAGGGCACCCCTGTCGAATGGGTGGAAGAGGCAAGCTACTTCTTCAAGCTCTCCGAATACCAGGACCGGCTGCTGAAGCATTACGAGGAGAACCCCGATTTCATCGGTCCGGCCGAACGCCGCAACGAGGTGATCTCCTTCGTCAAGTCGGGCCTGAAGGATTTGTCGATCTCGCGCACGACCTTCGACTGGGGCATCCAGGTGCCGAACGATCCCTCGCATGTCATGTATGTGTGGGTCGATGCGCTGACGAACTACATCACGGCGACCGGCTATATCGAAGACCGCAACGGACCGCGGGCGAAATATTGGCCGGCTGATGTGCACATCATCGGCAAGGACATCATCCGCTTCCACGCCGTCTACTGGCCGGCCTTCCTGATGTCGGCCAAGCTGCCGCTGCCGAAGCGCGTCTTTGCCCACGGCTTCCTGCTCAACAAGGGCGAGAAGATGTCGAAATCGCTCGGCAACGTCGTCGATCCGGTCAATCTGGTGAACCATTTCGGCCTCGACCAGGTACGCTATTTCTTCCTGCGCGAAGTCTCCTTCGGACAGGACGGCAGCTATAGCGAAGAGGCGATCGGCACGCGCATCAATTCCGACCTCGCCAACGGCATCGGCAACCTTGCCAGCCGTTCGCTGTCGATGATCGTGAAGAATTGCGATGGCCAGATTCCGGAATGCGGCCCGCTGACCGACGAGGACAAGGCCCTGCTGGCGCAGGCCGATGCTCTGTACGCCTCGACACGCGAGGACATGGGCAAGCAGCTGATCCACCGCGCGCTCGCCTCCATCATCGCCGTCGTCTCCGAGACCGACCGCTATTTCGCCGGCCAGCAGCCGTGGGCGCTGAAGAAGACCGATCCGGCGCGCATGGGCACGGTGCTTTATGTGACAGCAGAGGTCGTCCGTCAGATCGCCATCCTGCTGCAGCCGTTCGTACCGGACTCCGCCGACAAGCTGCTCGACCGCGTGGCCGCCCCTGCAGACAAGCGCGATTTCGCAGCGCTTGGCGAAGCGGGCCGCCTGGTGCCGGGAACGCCGCTCGAAGCACCGACGCCGGTCTTCCCGCGCTATGTAGCTCCGGAGGCTTAAGGCCGTGCTGGTCGATACGCATTGCCATCTGGACTTCGCCGAGTTCGAGGCGGAGCGCGACGAGATCGTTGCACGCGCCCATCAGGTCGGAGTTGCGCAGATGGTGACGATCTGCACCCGCGTGCGCAAGCTCGACGGGCTGCTTGCCATCACCGAGAAATATCCCTCCGTCTTCTGTTCGGTCGGAACGCATCCCAACAATGCGGGTGACKAACTGGATATCCAGACGGAAGATCTGGTGCGGCTCGCCAATGCTCATCAGAAGGTTGTCGCGATCGGCGAAGCGGGTCTCGACTATTTCTACGACACGCAGAAGCCCGAGGACCAGCAGACCGGCTTTCGTCGCCATATCGCTGCAGCGCGCGAAACGCAGCTTCCGCTCGTCATCCACAGCCGCAGCGCAGATGCCGACATGGCTGCAATCCTGACCGAAGAGACAGGGAAGGGGGCCTTCCCCTTCATTTTGCATTGCTTTTCTGCCGGTCCGGAGCTGGCGAAGACCGGTGTCGAGCTCGGCGGCTATATCTCCTTTTCCGGCATCCTGACCTTTCCGAAATCGGAGGAACTGCGCGAGATCGCCAAGTCGATCCCGCACGACCGGCTGCTCGTCGAAACGGATGCCCCGTATCTGGCGCCGAAGCGCTGGCGCGGCAAGCGCAATGAGCCGTCCTATGTGGTGAACACGGCCGAGGTGCTGGCCGATACGATCGGCCTTCCTTACGAGGAGGTCGCGCGGATCACCACCGATAACGCCTTCCGCCTGTTTTCGAAGATGCCGAGGATCTAGCGGCGTGTCACGGCGGCAGCGGTTCACCATTCTCGGCTGTTCGTCGTCACCGGGCGTGCCGCGCATCACCGGTGACTGGGGCGCCTGCAATCCGGACAATCCAAAGAACAAAAGAACGCGCGCGGCCTTTATGGTGCAGCAGTTTTCGGCAGATGGGGCTGCGACGACCGTCGTGGTCGATACCGGCCCGGATTTTCGCGAACAGATGATCAGGGCAGGGGTCGACCACGTGGATGCGGTTCTCTACACCCATCCGCATGCCGACCATATTCACGGCATCGACGATCTGCGTGGTTATTTCCACAATACCCGCCGGCGCGTACCGATCTTTGCCGAACCGTTCACCATGGGCAGGCTGCAGGAGGMCTTCGGCTACTGCCTGGAGACGCCGCCGGGCAGCAATTATCCGCCGATCGCGCTGCCGAACGTGATCGAGGACATGGAAAAGCCCGTTGAGATCCATGGGCCAGGCGGAACGATCGCCTTCATGCCGCATCTGCAGCAGCACGGCGACATCCATTCGCTCGGCTTCCGGATCGGGAATGTTGCCTATTGCAGCGATGTCAGCGATTTTCCGCCGCAAACGGTAGAGAAGCTGCAGAACCTCGACATTCTCATCATCGACGCTCTGCAATATGCCTATCATCCCAGCCATCTCTCGCTGGAACAGTCGCTCGACTGGATAGAGCGGCTAGGACCGAAGCGGGCGATCCTCACGCACATGCATACGCCGCTCGACTATGATGTGGTCATGGCGCAAACGCCGGACCATGTGGTACCGGCGTTCGACCAGATGAGCTTCGAKGTCGAGATTTAGCTGCCGATGTAAGGCGCAACCTCGAGGTATCCGCGATGGATCATGTCCAGCGAGACATAGAGGATGATCAGCAGGCCGACGTAGGCGATCCAGCGATGTTTGTTGAGCAGGCGGGCGATGAGGTTCGCTGCAATGCCCATCAGCGCGATCGAAAGGCAGAGACCGAGGACGAGCACGCTCGGGTGCTCGCGAGCGGCACCCGCAACCGCCAGCACGTTGTCGAGCGACATGGAAACATCGGCGATGACGATCTGCGTCGCAGCCTGGAGAAATGTCTTCCTCGGCGCAGCTGCGCCGGCTTCAGCCGCATGTTCCTCACCATGACCGGCGCGCAGCTCACGCCACATCTTCCAGCAGACCCAGAGAAGCAGCAGGCCGCCAGCGAGCAGCAATCCGACGATTGCCAGAAGATAGACGGCGACGGAAGCAAACAGGATGCGGAGCACCGTTGCCGCCAGAATGCCGACAATGATCGCCTTGCGGCGCTGCGTAGCTTCCAGGCCGGCAGCAGCAAGGCCGATGACGACGGCGTTGTCGCCGGCGAGAACGAGGTCGATAGCAATGACCTGCAGCAGAGCCGTCAAACCGGCCGCTGTGAAAATATCCATATTGAAGTACCCCCAGGATATGCTTCGAGCGTGCTAGCGTCTTGAGGGTTTTCCGTCAACCGGCGAAGGGATGCGTTGTCGGCCGCGTCCACGGATATGCCCATTGCAATCTGAGCCGTGTAATTCGGTCGGTTGCGCTCGATGTGGTGTCCCGCGCGAACGGATCGATGTAGATTATGGAACGATTCTTTTCTTCGATCCGCAGGCCCATGGAAACTTTGCTTTATCTCCCCGTCAAAGGCTTCCTCGAAAAGGCAGGTTACGTCGTCAAGGGTGAAGTCGGCGGCTGTGATCTCGTCGGCTTGAGCGATGACGATCCGCCTGTGGTGGTGGTTTGCGAGCTGAAGCTCAGCTTCAATCTCGAGCTCATCCTTCAGGCGGTCGATCGCGCTGCCGTCTCCGACGAAGTCTGGATCGCGGCGCGGATTTCCGCCAAAGGCAAAGGGCGGGAGGCCGACAAGCGCTACCGCGACCTCTGCCGCAGGCTCGGCATCGGCATGCTCGGCATTTCGGATGCGGGTGACGTCAGCATCATCGTCGGCTCCGTATCGCCAATGCCACGGACCAATCCGAAGCGACGCTCGAGGCTCATGCGCGAGCATCAGAAACGGCGCGGCGACCCGGCGCTCGGCGGCAGTACGCGCACGCCGCTCATGACGGCATATCGCCAGCAGGCGCTCGGCTGTGCGGCAGCGCTGGCGTCAGGACCGCTTCGCGTGCGCGACATCAGGGCCAGTGTGCCGGAGGCAGGCAAGATACTGCAGTCCAATGTCTACGGCTGGTTCGAACGGCTCGACAGAGGCATCTATGGCTTGACGAACGCCGGACGGGAAGCGCTGCAGCGCTGGCCGCAGCCGGAGATGCAAGCGGCCGAATAGCTATCCGGCACAGGTTTAGTTCCATAATCTATCTTATGCGATTTTCGTGCAGCCACGGGCACATTCTATTTTTAAGCGCGACATGCCAATGATATCAACGGCTTGCTCTGAACTTTTAAAATCTCCCCACTCCCATGTTTGAACGGCTAAGCGATCGTGGATGGAATTGATGGCGATGAGTGAGTGCGACCTACAGCGGATCGAGCGCTGAAAGTGATCGACGCACGGCATGGCGATGATTTATGGCGAAGCGTCAATCACGGAAAATAGACATTGATGTGAGATGCAACTTGTCTGATAGTTTGATCAACATCACACACCTCTCCATGCCATCATCTGAGCGGAATGCTTTAAACATATGAGATCCCCTATTTTTTCGCGGTTCCTGGCAGCGATAGCGCTCGCCGCAATCTTCACGTCAGGGCAGCCAGCCTATGCGGAAAACCCGTCCGCACCCTGGCCACAGACGCTGAGCGACCTGCCGGCGGAATCCGGCATCCGATTCGGCACGCTCGAAAACGGCATGCGGTTTGCGATCATGCGCAACGCCACGCCGCCTGGACAGGCCGCGATCCGCTTCCGTATAGGATCCGGCTCGCTGGACGAGAACGAAGATCAACAAGGTCTGGCGCATTTCCTCGAACATATGGCCTTCAAGGGCTCGACGCATGTCGCCCAGGACGAGATGATCCGGATCCTGCAGCGTAAGGGCCTGGCCTTCGGGCCAGATACCAATGCCAACACCTCCTATGACGAGACCGTCTATGCGCTCGATCTTCCAGAAGTCGACGCAGACACGCTTTCAACCGGCCTGATGCTGATGCGCGAGACGGCGAGCGAGCTGACGCTGGATGCCGGCGCCTTCGACCGGGAGCGCGGTGTCATCCTGTCGGAAGAGCGGCTGCGCGACACGCCGCAATATCGTGCCGCAATCGGCGTCACGAACTCCCTGCTCGCCGGCCAGCGCGTTACGATGCGCTCACCGATCGGCAAAGTCGACATCATCAGCAATGCGCCCGTCGATCTGCTTCGCGATTACTACCACACCAACTACCGGCCAGAGCGCGCAACGCTGATCGTGGTCGGCGATGTCGACCCAGCCGCAATCGAGACCCAGATCAGGCAGCGTTTTGGCGACTGGAAGGTCGCCGCTCCGGCCCCGCAGAAGCCCGATCTCGGCATGCTGAAAGCGAAAGGCGAAAGCGCCGAGGTCATTCCGGTCCCCGGCGGCACAACGAATGTGCAAATCGCCTGGACGCGTCCCTATGACGCCTCACCCGACACGTTCGCCAAACGCCGGGCAGAATTGGTCGAGGATCTCGGTCTTCTCGTGCTCAAACGCCGGCTGAGCGCCATGGCCAACAGGGCCAACGCGCCCTTCATCAGCGCCGCCGTCGGTTCCCAGGATCTTTTCGACTCCGCCCGCATCGTCGTCATCATGGCGAATTCCGAGACGGACAAATGGCAGCCGGCACTTGCGGCCATCGACCAGGAGCAGCGCCGTTTCCAGCAATTCGGCGCCGAGCAGTCAGAGCTCGATCGCGAAATCATCGAATACCGCTCGCTTCTGCAGGCCGCTGCGGCCGGTGCTGCGACACGCACGAGTCCCGACATCGCTTCCATGCTGGCGAGTAGCGTCGATGACAAGCAGGTCTTCACCTCACCCGCGGAAGATCTGTCGATGTTCGAAACCATGACGAAAGACCTCACAGCGGCCGAGGTCAACCAGACCCTCGCGCATGTCTTCTCCGGCAACGGTCCGCAGCTCGTGCTGCAGACGGCGCAAGCGCCGCAGGGTGGTGCCGGCGACATCAAGCGGGTCTATGACACCTCCCTCGCCGTTCCGGTTACGGCGCCGTCAAGTGCGGCAGCCGTCGTCTGGCCCTACGCGCATTTTGGCGATCCCGGCACGGTCGTCGAACGACGCGTCGTCGAAGATCTCGGTCTGACTATGGTGCGCTTTGCCAACGGCGTGCGGCTCACCGTCAAACCGACCAAGCTGCGCGCCAACGAAGTGCTTGTCCGCGAGGATATCGGCCACGGCCGGCTGGACCTGCCGAAAGACCATCCCCTGCCCATCTGGACATCGCCGGCCGTCGTGCTCTCTGGCACCAAGGCCATGGATTATCCGGATCTGCAGAAAGCACTGGCAGCGAAGATCGCGGGTATCGACTTTTCCGTGGGCGACARCACCTTCCAGTTCACCGGTCAGACGCAGACGGAGGATCTTGCGACGCAATTGCAGATCATGACCGCCTACACGTCCGACCCGGCTTACCGGCCGGAAGTTTTCAAGCGCGTCCAGCAAGCCTATTTGAACAACCTCGATCAGTATGAGGCAACGCCTGGCGCCGTCATCAGTCGCGATTTTGCCGGCCTCGTGCATTCCGGCGATCCGCGCTGGAGTTTTCCTGATCGGGCGCAATTGTMGGCCACGAAGCTGGAAGATTTCGAAGCGCTGTTTCGGCCCCATATCTCCACTGGACCGATCGATATCACCATCGTCGGCGATATAACGGCGGACGAGGCAATCCGTCGGACCGCAGAAACCTTCGGCACCCTGCCGGCCCGCGCAGACACGACACTGGGCAATGCGGCAAACGAGGTGAATTTCCCCGCGCCCACTGGAAAACCGGTCATGCGGACCCATAGCGGCAGAGCCGATAATGCCGCGGCCATCGTCGCTGCTCCTGTCGGCGACATGCTTTCGGATATGCAGCGGGGTTTTGTGGCCAACGTCGCTGGCCAGATCTTCGAGAACAGGCTGATCGACCAGTTTCGTATTGCCGAAGGCGCGACCTACAGTCCGCGAGGCGCCATGGACCTGTCATGGGACATTCCCGGCTATGGCTACGCCTATCTCTATGTCGAGACGACGCCGGCCAAGGTCGAAAATTTCTATGCGCTCGTGGACAAGATCGCTGCCGATCTGCGATCAAAAGATGTCTCGCCAGACGAACTTGTCCGCGCCCGAGCGCCGATTATCGAGACATTGAAGCACCAGCAGCAGAGTAACGAATATTGGGTGCAATATCTGAACGGCGCTCAAACGGACCCTCGGCGTCTGGAGCGAATACGAGACAATCTCAGCGGCTACGACAACGTGACTGCCGAGAGTATCCGCCAATTTGCCGCGACCTATTTCCAGCCGGATAAATTCTGGAAATTCGAGGTGCTGCCGGCAGCGGTACKATAGGCACAGCGTGCTTCAGAGCAGGATCTCGGACACGCGCTTCGGGATCCTTTCCAATTTGCTTCATCATACCGGTTGATGCCTGACAATGACGAGCGGGATTGTCTGTGTAAAAACGTCGAGATCGTTTTGATGGCGAAGCTGCGCTCAGCTGGCTAGATGCCCAAACGAATTTTACCGGTCTTCGCATGGCATCCGATCATTCTCATCCCATCCAGGAATATGCGCGCGTCGTGCGCGAGAAAAATCTTTTGAAGCTTCGTCTTCTTTCGGTCGACCGGCAGCTTGCCACGGCCGGCGGCGCCTGGAAATCCTATCTGGAGGAGACGCGCCTGTCGATCATCGAAGCGATGCTTGCGCTTGAGGAAGAGGGCGACGGCTATCTCTTGCTGATGCGCAAGGACGGCTCGGCGTAGGTTCCCTTCAGGCCGAGGCGAAGGGATGCGAGCGCCCTCTCCGCCTCCTCGATCTCCTTGAGCACCAGGCGCTGCTTGCGATGATCCATTCCGCCACCAGCGAGTGCGGCATCCACCAGTTCGAGCACATCAGTCGCTTCGACGACCACGCGCGTCGCACCTCTCTGCAACGACGCGACAGGCTCTGCGTGTTCCACACCGGAAGAGCGCTCCGCGGCAACAAAGATGCTTCCCTCGAGGAGATAGGATGCGAGGCGTGGATCGGGCACGACTTCCAGCAAATTCTGGATTTCGTCAGCGGAAAAACAGGTTCGGCTGATCAAGCGCGAGTGAAAGGCCGCGTAGTTCATCCCCAGCGCGGCGGCGACAACATCCACCGGGTAGGCTCTCTCCACAATGAGGATCGTGTAGACGATGTCTGCGAAGGCACGGCCGCGTTGCATCATGATCGCCCCCAGGCTCTGTTCCTGCAACTATAGCGGAAGCCGCGTCAAAAGGGAGAGGCTGTTTTGATATCGTATACGTCGGGGCGATGCTAACGCGGCGCCTCGGCAGGAGACACCCCACCTGCCGGGGAAAGGCCACCTGCCTCCGGGTCCGCCAAGGCGGGTGGCCGGACCGCATCGATGCGCCCTACCCTTTGGCTCGGTTTTGCGATTTTCGCCCGCGAGGCGTCGCTTTCGGGACGGCACTCGGATCTTTCTGGTCTACTCTGTCATAGGCAACGGCTGCGGGAGGAGCTGCTGGCGCGCTGCCCTGATTTCAACGGAGGAGACGGAAATGAGCAAGAACCGTGGCGTCGTCTATTTGCGGCCCGGAAAAGTGGAAGTCCGCGACATCGACGATCCGAAACTCGAAGCGCCGGATGGCCGCCGTATCGAACATGGCGTCATCCTGAAAGTCATCTCCACCAATATATGCGGTTCGGACCAGCACATGGTCCGTGGCCGCACCACAGCGATGCCGGGCCTCGTGCTCGGGCACGAGATCACCGGCGAGATCATCGAAAAGGGCATCGACGTGGAAATGCTCGATGTCGGCGACATCGTGTCCGTGCCCTTTAATGTTGCCTGCGGACGCTGCCGCTGCTGCAAGTCGCAGGACACCGGGGTCTGCCTGACAGTCAATCCGTCGCGGRCCGGCGGCGCTTATGGTTATGTCGACATGGGCGGCTGGATCGGCGGCCAGGCGCGTTATGTCACGATCCCCTACGCCGATTTCAACCTCTTGAAACTCCCTGATCGCGACAAGGCGATGGCCAAGATCCGTGATCTCACCATGCTCTCCGACATCCTTCCGACCGGCTTCCACGGCGCTGTCAGAGCCGGGGTCGGCGTCGGATCGACGGTCTATGTCGCAGGCGCCGGCCCGGTTGGTCTTGCCGCTGCTGCATCGGCTCGCATCCTTGGTGCGGCTGTCGTCATGATCGGCGACTTCAACAAGGACCGCCTCGCCCATGCCAGCCGGGTCGGATTCGAGGCCATTGATCTCTCGAAGAGCGACCGTCTCGGAGACATGATCGCGCAGGTGGTCGGCACCAATGAAGTGGATAGCGCCATCGATGCCGTCGGCTTCGAAGCGCGTGGACATTCAGGCGGCGAGCAGCCGGCGATCGTGCTGAACCAGATGATGGAAATCACCCGCGCTGCCGGTTCCATCGGCATTCCCGGCCTCTATGTCACGGAAGATCCGGGCGCGGTGGACAATGCGGCCAAGCAGGGAAGCCTGTCGCTGCGCTTCGGCCTTGGCTGGGCAAAGGCGCAGTCGTTCCACACCGGCCAGACGCCGGTTATCAAATACAACCGCCAGCTCATGCAGGCCATCCTGCACGACCGCCTGCCGATCGCCGATATCGTCAATGCGAAGGTGATTTCACTTGAAGATGCTGCCCAGGGCTATGAAAGCTTTGACCAGGGAGCAGCCACGAAATTCGTTCTCGACCCGCATGGTGCCATCGCCAAGGCGGCCTGACTGAAATGATATGCCGGGACGGTAGTGTCCCGGCATATTCTTCTTGTCTTCCACCCACGAAAACCGATGTGCCTTCCCTGCACCCTTGCAGGAAGGTCACTGCTCGCGGAATGTATGGCTGATCTGATCCATCAGCGGCTTCGTCATGTATGAGATGACGGAGCGATCCGCGACCTTGATGAAGACTTCCGCCGGCATGCCGGGATAGAGCTTCATGTTGGTGAGCTTCCCGAGGCTCGCTGGCTCCGGCTTGATGCGCACGGGATAATAGTCGGCGCCGCTGCGCTGCTCGGTAACGACATCGGGAGAAATCGATATGACATCGCCCTTCACTTCCGGCGTCGTCCGCTGGTCGAAGGCGCTGAAGCGGATATCGACTTTCTGGCCGAGCGTGAGCTGATCGATATCGCGCGTGGCGATCTTCGCCTCAATGGTCAGATCACGCTGATCGGGTGCCAGCAACATCAGCACTTCACCGGGATTGATGACRCCGCCGACGGTATGAACCGTGAGCTGATAGATGCGGCCATTCATCGGCGCGCGCAGTTCCAGCCGGTTCAACTGATCGACGGCGGCGATGCGACGCTCCTGCGTTTCTGAAATCTTGCCCTCGACATCCGTCAGGTCCTTGGAATTCTCCGTCCGGCGATCCTCGTCGAGCTGCAGGATCTGCAGATTGATCTCGGCGATCTTGCCTTCGGCCTGCGCCCGCGACGACAGGCGCTCGCCGCGATTGCCGTCGAGTTCGACACGCTGGCGCTTGAGGCCGTTGATCTTCTGCATGGTGACGATCTTCTGATCGTAGAGCTTGGCGGCGGCATCATATTCCTGGTCGATGAGCCGGGTGGCCTCGTCGATCGACGCGAGCTGCACCGTATCACCCTTTATCTCCTCGGCGAGCTGCGCCTTGCGCTCTTCCAGCTGCTTGCGCATGCCGACGAGCGACGACCGGCGGGCATTGAAGAGCTGGACTTCGCCGTCTACGAGGTTCCTGTTGGCCGCGATATMGATGTCCTTTGCGACAATATCATCCGCGGAGAATTCCGTTGCGCCGACGCCTTCAGCCTGCAAGCGGGCGCGGCGGACATAGAGCTGGGCAAGATTGCTGTCGATGATAGCAAGATTGGCCTTCACCGAGGCGCTGTCGAGACGCAGGAGAACATCCCCAGCCTCGACATGAGCCCCTTCCTTAGCCATCAGCTCCGAGACGATGCCGCCGGTCAGATGCTGAACCTTCTTCACGTTCTGGTCGATAATGACAGTGCCCTGCCCGACCACGGCATTCGAAAGCGCCGTCGATGCAGCCCAGCCGCCCATGCCACCGACAAGGGCGACGGACAAGGCCCACACGGACAGGATATGGCGGTTCAGTGAGTGTTGCGATTTCATCCTCATCGGCTTCGCTCCGGACTGTCTCCAACGACCTTCAGAGACGCCTGTCTTGGCTGCTCGGTCTGATTTTCGGTGCTGATCACCTTGGCGAGCACCAGATCCTTCGGCCCGAAGGCCAGCGCCTGGCCGTCGCGCATGGCCAGAACCAGATCGACGCTCGAGAGCGTGCTCGGCCGGTGGGCGACGACGATGACGATGCCGCCGCGCCGGCGAACGCCTGATATCGCGCCGGCCAGTGCTATCTCGCCGTCAATGTCCAGATTGGAATTCGGTTCGTCGAGCACGACGAGGAAAGGATCGCGGTAGAGTGCACGGGCGAGCGCAATGCGCTGACGCTGGCCAGCCGAGAGCATGGAGCCGCCCGGCCCTATTTCCGTTTCGTAGCCCTTCGACAGCCGCAGGATCAGTTCGTGAACGCCGGCGTTGCGCGCTGCTGCGATAATCTCCTGCGCCTGTGCATCCTTGCGAAAGCGCGCAATGTTCTGAGCGATGGTGCCGGCAAAGAGTTCCACATCCTGCGGCAGGTAGCCGACATGACGTCCGAGCGAGGCGTCATCCCACTGGTCGAGTGCTGCGCCATCGAGGCGCACCGACCCGCGATGCACGGGCCAGAGGCCCACGAGTGCGCGCACCAGCGAAGATTTGCCCGAAGCGCTCGGGCCAATGATGCCGAGTGCGCTCCCTGCCCGCAGCGTGAAACTGACACCCTGGACGACGAGTTCTTGCTTGCCGGGCGGGCCGCTCGAAACTGCCTCGACGGCAACCTCACTGGAAGGCGTCGGCAGGGCAAGCGGCGAAACCGTCTCGGGCAGCAGTGCCAGCATCTGGCGCAGCCGGTCCCAGGACTGCTGGGCCGCAACAAAGCCCTTCCAGTTGGCAATCGCCTGCTCGACGGGTGCCAACGCCCGCGATGTCAGGATCGAAGCGGCGATGATGATGCCGCCCGAGGCCATGTTTTCGATGACGAGCACGGCGCCGGCGGCAAGCACCGCCGACTGCAGCGTCATGCGGAAGATCTTCGAGACGATCGCGTAGCCGTTGACCGTATCGGAATTGCTGCATTGAACATCGCGGTAAGCATCATTGCGCGCCGACCAACTATCGGCGAGCTCGTCGGCCATGCCCATGGCCTGGACCACTTCTGCATTGCGCTGCGCAGCACTTGCGAGCGCATTCCTCTCGGTCGCGAGTTCATAGACTTTCTTGGCTGAAGCCTGCGAGCTGCGGTTCGTCAGATAGGTCAGTACCAACAGAACCAGCGCACCGCAGATGGCGATGATGCCGATAATCGGATGGAACAGGAAACAGATGCCGACATAGAGCGGCACCCAGGGCAAATCGAAAAAGGCTGCCGGGCCTGAACTGGACAGGAAGCTGCGAACCTGATCGAAGTCGCGCAGCGGGGAAAGGCCGTCACCGGCCACCCTGCCCTTGAGCGGCGCTTTGAGCGTCGTCTTGAAAACACGGCGGCTCATCACCTCATCGAAGACACCCGATATCCGGACGAGAATGCGTCCGCGCACGAGATCGAAGGCACCGTGAAAGGCATACAGCAGCAGCGCCAGAAGGGCGAGCGCAATCAGCGACGGGATGCTGCGGCTCGGTATGACGCGGTCATAGACCTGCAGCATGAAGAAAGAGCTGGTGAGATAGAGCAGATTGACCAGTGCGCTTGCGACGCCGACGGCGATCAAGCCGCCGCGGCTGCGTCGCATCGCTTCTGCAGCGAGGTCCTTCCCGCCTTTCTGAGCTGGCGAGATGCTAAGTCCGTTCAATATCAGATCTCCGTGGAACGCTTGGACTGATTGTACAGGCAAATCAGCCATGGCTTCACAAACATATTGTGAGCAATACAATATGGTTAATGAATGGTTAATACATCATAACTTTGGCGGATTCCACTGTATAAAGTCAAATTGCTTTTGAAGGGAATCACTATACCATCAAAGCAATAAATTCTACTTTCAGGCGAGGATTACAATAATGGCCCAAGCTATTAGAATTAATGATGTTATCGACTCTTTCGGAATTGATACACACATCGATTATACGGATGGGAAATACTCTAATATCGCAGAAGTTGTTAAAGCCTTGGGGTACCTCGGCCTCGACACGGTTCGCGATCATGCTCCCACCCCCGCCTCCGATCCCTATGGTCAAGGCCATCTCGGGGATGCGGCGGACGCCGGCGTGAAATTCGTTTTCGTCTCGGGGCGCGATGACACTCCCGCCACCGTCGTCCAGCGGCTGCATGCCTTCGTGGAGGCGCATCCCGGTTCGATCGTCGGCATCGAAGGCCCGAACGAGGTCAATAACTGGCCGGTCTCCTATAAGGGATTGTCGGGAGAGGCAGCGGCGCTTGCCTATCAAAAGGACCTGTTCAACGCTGTGAACGCCGATCCGCTGTTGAAGGACATTCCGGTGCTCGGCTTTACCGGTTACACGGTGGCCTCATCCAACGATTACACGACGATCCACACCTATGCGAAGGAGGGCGACCAGCCCTTCTCCTGGCTCCAGCGCGAATCGGGCGACCAGATGCAAGCCGATTCCGGCAAACCGCTCACCGTCACCGAGATCGGCTATCACACGTCGCTTTCGGCCGATACCAATGGCGGATGGGAAGGCGTCGACGAGGCGACGCAGGCAAAGCTGCTTCTCAACACGCTGATGGACGGCGCCTTTCTCGGATCGAAGGGGACCTTCATCTACCAGCTTCTCGACGCCTATTCAGATCCGCAGGGCTCCGACCAGGAAAAACATTTCGGGCTGTTTCGCCTGGATTACTCCCCCAAACCGGCCGCAATCGCGATCCACAATCTAACGGAAATTCTTGATGATAACGGCGCAACCCAGGCAAGCTTCAATCCGGGGGCGCTCAATTATTCAATCAGCGGGCTGCCATCGACGGCGCGCAGCTACCTGACGGAAAAATCTGATGGCAGCTACCAGATCATCATCTGGAACGAGCCCGATATCTGGAACCAAACGACCGACACCGCAATCCAGGCGGCGACGAACAGCGTCAACGTCAACCTCGGCGGGGCTTTCGGGGCGGTACAGGTCTACGATCCGCTGACGGGCAACACACCGATCAAGAGCTTCAGCAACATATCCTCCCTGAATGTGGATGTGGTCGACCATCCGATCATTATCAACATAGCAGCGGGATCCGGTGCGCCGCAGGAGMCCGGCCACATCTATGGCGGCACAGGAGACGACGTCTTCACTATCACCGCCCCGACCGATATTGCCGACGAAAGCCGCGGCGGCGGGACCGATACCGTCATGTCGTCGATCACCTTCAGCCTGGCGGACAAGGCGCATGCGATCGGGGCCATCGAGAACCTGACGCTGACCGGAAATTMCAGTATCAACGCCACGGGCAATGAGCTCGACAATATTCTCGTCGGCAATTCTGCAGCCAACGTGCTGGATGGCGGCGCAGGCGCGGACCGCATGCAAGGCGGGGCTGGCGACGACACCTATATCGTCGACAACGCCTATGATGTRGTGATCGAAGCTGGCGGGTCCGGCAAGGATATCATCAAATCCTACGTTTCCCTCAACCTCGCGAACAAGGACGATGTGACCGGAACCGTCGAGAACCTGACCTTGATCGGGTCGGCGAATGTCGATGCGACCGGCAACGCTTCGAACAATATCCTCACCGGCAATGCCGGGAACAACGACATCGACGGCGGCAAGGGTGACKACCGGATGCTCGGTGGTCTTGGCAACGACACCTACAAAGTGGATTCGACAGGCGACATCGTCGACGAAACAGGTGGCAACGGCACTGACACCGTCAACGCGTCCATATCCTTCAATCTGGCAAATACGCTCGGCACGGTCGAAAATCTGAAGCTCACGGGCTCGTCGKCAATCAATGCCACAGGCAATGCCGGAAACAACATTCTGACTGGAAATACCGGAGATAACGTGCTTTCAGGCGGCGCCGGAAGCGACCAACTCATCGGCGGCAACGGCAACGATATCCTGAATGGCGGAGCTGGAGCCGACCACTTCGTTTTTAATGTCAAGCCCAACGCCTACGGTAACATTGACAGGATCGAGGACTTTTCGGAAAGCGCCGGCGACAAGATCGTGCTTGACCACAACATCTTCACGGCGATCGATACGGCGAATTTTTCCGCCGGAAACTTCGTGCTCGGCACCAAGGCTTTGGACACGAATGATCGACTGATCTATGACCAAACGGCCGGAAAGCTTTTCTACGACGCGGACGGAAGCGGGCGCGGCGCTGCCGTGCAGGTCGCAACGCTCTCCAATCTGGCGACGCTTCATCACGACGATTTCCTGTTCCTCTAAAGTCAAACTACCTCAAGCGGCGGACCTGCATGGGGCTCCTTTCCGGAGCCCCTTTTTCTGCTTGTCGCATACCGGGCATGGACACATTGTCGATGCGCCCCACCGGCCAGGCGGAGAGACCACTGCCCTGGACCGTCTATCATCGCGGCCGCCTTCCTGACCAACGGCGTGCGCATTTCGTCAGGGCGTCAGCGGCTCCCGTTCATCAGGATATTTTCGTCTGGCTACAGCGAGCGAAGCTCTGTTCGCCGGCGACCAATGTCGTCCGGGCCGGTTCAATTTGCTCGTCGCCCTCCCGTGCTCTTAGCCAATATCGGGCTGCTTTATAGCGGCACGCCCGGCGATACGATCTTTGTTGCAGCGGGCGTTCTTACATCCGGTGTTTCTGCTGACGCGGATCTTCAAACGAGACAACCCCCGACAAGTTACTTGCATCATGCAAGTGACTTCTGTAGTGACTTGCATGATGCAACGAACAAGCTTCGCCAACTTCAAATGCCCGGCAGCTCGCGCGCTTGACAGTGTCGGCGACTGGTGGAGCATGATGATCCTTCGCGACGCCTTTCATGGGCTGATGCGTTTCGACGAATTCCAAAAGAGCCTCGGCATTGCGCCGAACATCCTGACACGACGGCTCGCGCATCTGATCGATGAAGGACTGTTCGAGAAGCGCCTCTATAGTGAGCGCCCTGCTCGCTATGAATATGTGCTGACCGACAAGGGACGCGATTTCTTTCCCGTTCTGATGGCCCTGTTTTCCTGGGGGCGCCGACATGCACCCGAAGACGATCTCGCCTTCCTGCTCGGTAATGCCGCCTCCGGCGAGGAACGCCGGCCCATCCTGGTGGATGCAAAGAGCGGCGAAGAACTGAAACCCGAAAACACCTGCCTGCTGCCGGGACCGGCCGCTAACGATGGCGACCGCGAACGGATCGCCCGCATGCGCGCTTACTACCTCGGCCTCGACGCCTAGGGCATTTCCGTTTTTCTTMGAGCAACGGGAATGCCCTATCTCTTTGTTTTTACGCAATTCCGAACGCAAAACTACTGCGCATTTTTGCTAGAATTGCTTCAGAAAGGACAAATCCATGGAACGCATTGTTGTCACCGGTATGGGACTTGTTTCGCCGCTCGGCGTTGGCGTCGAGACGGCTTGGAATCGGCTCGTCGCTGGTGGTTCCGGCCTGCGCGTACTGCCTGAAGACGTGGTCGGCGATCTCGCTGCCAAGGTCGGTGGGGTCGTGCCCTCCATCGAGGAGGACACCGAAGCCGGTTTTGATCCCGACCGCGCCGTTCCGCCCAAGGACCAGAAGAAGATGGACCGCTTCATCCAGTTCGCGATGATGGCGACAGACGAAGCGGTGCGCCAGGCCGGCTGGATGCCCGAGGGCGTGGATGAGCGCGAGCGGACGGCAACGATCATCGGCTCCGGCGTCGGCGGCTTTCCGGCCATCGCGGATGCCGTGCGCACAGCTGAAACGCGCGGTGTGCGGCGACTCTCGCCCTTCACCGTGCCTTCCTTCCTCGTCAATCTCGCGGCCGGTCAGGTCAGCATCCGCTACGGCTTCAAAGGGCCGCTCGGCGCACCGGTGACGGCTTGCGCGGCAAGCGTTCAGGCCATCGGCGATGCAGCTCGCCTGATCCGATCCGGCGAAGCTGACGTCGCGATCTGCGGTGGCTCGGAAGCCTGCATCGACAAGGTGAGCCTTGGCGGCTTTGCCGCGGCACGCGCACTCTCGAGCGGTTTCAACGACAGGCCTGAACTGGCCTCCCGTCCGTTCGATACGGCGCGGGATGGTTTCGTGATGGGCGAAGGCGCCGGCATTCTGGTCATCGAAACTCTGGAGCATGCGCTGGCACGTGGCGCGACACCGCTTGCCGAGCTCGTCGGCTACGGCACAGCTGCCGATGCCTATCATATGACAGCCGGACCGGAGGATGGCGATGGCGCCCGCCGGGCGATGGAGGCAGCATTGCGGCAAGCGAGAATTCCGGCTTCCGAGGTCAAACATCTCAACGCCCATGCGACCTCGACACCGGTCGGCGACAGAGGCGAGATTGCCGCGATCGGCACKATTTTCGGCCGCGATGGCGGCATTGCTGTCAGTGCCACCAAATCGGCGACCGGTCATCTTCTGGGTGCAGCCGGCGGTCTCGAGGCGATCTTCACCATCCTTGCGCTGCGCAACCAGATCGCCCCGCCGACGCGCAATCTGGATACGGCAGACCCGGCTGCCGAAGGCATCGATCTCGTCGGCAAGGTGGCCCGTAAGGTGGCGATGGAATATGCGATCACCAACGGCTTCGGTTTCGGAGGCGTCAATGCCAGTGCCCTCTTCCGCCGCTGGTCCTGAGCCCCTGGGTTTTATCGGCCTCTTTCCTTGCGCGCAAAATAGCCTACACTTCGGCTGACATAGCCGGAGATGTCCCATGCGCGCTTTCCTTGCAGTGCTCGTTCTGTGTGCCGTATCCGCGATGTCAGGCATGGCTGCCCATGCCGAAGATCCGGTGCAGACGACGCAGTCGATGATCGAGGAACAGATCAGGGCGTTCCTGAAGGATGACGCCGACACGGCCTATTCCTTCGCGGCACCTGGCATCAAGGCAATGTATCCGGACAAGAACGTCTTCTTCGCCATGGTGAAGAAGAGCTACGAACCGGTCTATCATCCCGGCAACTATGCCTTCGGCCGCAACAGATCGATCGACGACGGCGCGATGGTCTATCAGGAAGTGTTGATCTCAGGCCGCGATGGCAAGGATTGGACGGCAATCTATCAGGTCGCCCGCCAGCCGGATGGAAGCTACAAGATCAACGGCGTGCAGATCGTCCCAAATGCCGACAGCAAGGGCATCTGATCAGACGGGTTCGAGATCGCCCCTCGCCCATTCCTCTGTTGTCTCGGCCATGAAATCGGCGAAGCGGCCTTCGGCGATCGCCTTCCGGATGCCCTGCATCAGTTCCTGGTAATAGTTCAGATTGTGCCAGGAGAGCAGCATGCCGCCCAGCGCCTCGTTGGCACGAACCAGATGGTGGAGATAGGCGCGGGAATAATCACGCGTTGCCGGGCAGTTCGACTGATCGTCGAGCGGGCGCATGTCTTCCGCATGCCGGGCATTGCGGATATTGACCTTGCCGCGGCGGGTGAAGGCGAGCCCGTGGCGGCCCGAACGGGTCGGCATTACGCAATCGAACATGTCGATACCGCGTGCCACTGATTTCAGCATATCGTCAGGCGTACCGACGCCCATCAGGTAACGCGGCTTTTCACTTGGCAGGACGGGAAGTGTCGTTTCCAGCATTCTCAACATGACATCCTGCGGCTCACCGACGGCAAGACCACCGACGGCATAGCCCTTCAGGTCGAGCTCGGCGAGCTTTTCAGCCGAGCGGACACGCAGGGCCGGTATATCGCCGCCTTGCACGATGCCGAACATCGCCTTGCCCGGCTGGTTGCCGAAAGCGACCTTGCAGCGCTCGGCCCAGCGCAGCGACATTTCCATGGCGCGCTCGATTTCCTTCGGTTCAGCCGGCAGCGCGACGCACTCATCGAGCTGCATCTGGATATCGGAGCCGAGCAAGCCCTKGATTTCTATGGAGCGTTCCGGCGACATGTGATGCAGGCTGCCGTCGACATGCGACTTGAAGGTCACGCCCTGCTCGTCGAGCTTGCGCAGGCCTGACAAAGACATGACCTGGAAACCGCCGGAATCCGTCAGGATCGGGTGTTCCCAGCGGATGAGCTTGTGCAGGCCGCCGAGGCGGGCGACGCGTTCGGCCGTCGGGCGCAGCATCAGGTGATAGGTATTGCCGAGGATGATGTCGGCACCCGTCTCGCGGACCTGATCGAGATACATTGCCTTGACCGTGCCAACAGTGCCGACCGGCATGAAGGCCGGCGTGCGGATCGTACCGCGCGGCATGGAAACTTCACCGAGGCGCGCACCGCCATCGGTCTTCTTGAGGGTGAACTGGAAGTTCTCGGTCATTTGTCTTTCCGGAAAAGAAGGCTGGCGTCGCCGTAGGAATAGAAGCGGTAGCCTGTCGAAATGGCATGTTCATAGGCCGCGTGCATGGTGTCGAAACCGGCGAAGGCCGAGACCAGCATGAAGAGCGTCGAGCGCGGCAGGTGGAAGTTCGTCATGAGGATATCGACCGCCTTGAAGCGGTAGCCGGGCGTGATGAAGATGCCGGTCGCGCCAGCCCAAGGCTTGATCTCACCACCCTCTTCGGCAGCGCTCTCGATCAGCCGCAGCGATGTCGTGCCGACGCAGATGATGCGTCCGCCCCTCTCCCGTACGGCATTCAGCCTCGCAGCGATCTCGGCGCTGACATAGCCGCTTTCGAGATGCATCTTGTGATCGTCGGTATCGTCGGCCTTGACCGGCAGAAAGGTGCCGGCACCGACATGCAGCGTCACGAAATGCCGTTCGATACCGGCCTCGTCGAGTGCCTCGAACAGATCAGGCGTGAAATGCAGGCCGGCGGTGGGTGCAGCGACAGCGCCCTCCTCCCGCGCATAAATGGTCTGGTAGTCGGCGCGGTCGCGTTCGTCCTCCGGACGCTTGGCGGCGATATAGGGTGGCAGCGGAATATGGCCGACGCTGGCAATCGCCTCATCGAGCGTCGGGCCGGAGAGATCGAAGGAGAGCGTCACCTCACCCGCTTCGCCCTTTTCCTCGACGGTAGCATCGAGCGAGCCGAGCATGCAGCTTTCGCCGCCATGGCCGAAGGCGATACGGTCGCCTTCCTTGATGCGTTTTCCGGGCTTGGCGAAGGCCTTCCATTTGTTGGCGCCGATACGCATGTGGAGTGTGGCAGAAACCTGCTGGCCGCCGGCGCCCTCGCGATGGCGAATGCCTTCAAGCTGGGCTGGAATGACTTTGGTATCGTTGAAGACCAGCGCATCGCCTGCCCGCAGGAAGGACGGCAGATCGGAGACCTGGTGATCGGAAAACACTATCTGCGCATTCGGATCGACGACGAGCAGGCGCGCGCTATCGCGCGGCTCGGCGGGCCGCAGCGCAATGCGTTCATCCGGCAGGTCGAAATCGAAGAGGTCTACGCGCATCCAGGCACTTTCAGGCAAAGCGAAACCCGCCCCGCGCTCTCGCGCCTGGGCGGGTTTCAGCAGAAATCACAATCAGACGTCGGCGGCAACCCGCAAGGAGACGATCGAATCCGGATCGGAAACGGGTTCGCCCTTCTTGATCTTGTCGATGTTGTCCATGCCTTCGATGACCTGACCCCAGACGGAATACTGCTTGTTCAGCCACGGAGCGTCGGTAAAGCAGATGAAGAACTGGGAATTTGCCGAGTTCGGGCTCTGCGAACGGGCCATCGAGCAGGTGCCGCGAACATGCGGCGTTGCGGAGAATTCAGCCTTGAGATCGTCCTTCGAAGAACCACCCATACCGGCGCGGCCCGGGTTGAAATTCTCGCCGCCCTTCTTTCCGAACTCCACATCACCCGTCTGCGCCATGAAGTCGGCGATGACGCGGTGGAAGACCACGCCGTCATAGGCCTTCTCGCGCGCGAGTTCCTTGATGCGCTTGACATGCTCGGGCGCGACCTGCGGCAGAAGCTGGATGACAACCTTGCCCTTGGTGGTTTCCAGAATGATGGTGTTTTCCGGATCCTTGATCTCGGCCATTGTCGTTCTCCTTCTCGTCTTGAACTTACTTCTTGCCCATCGTGACCTTGATCATGCGGTCAGGATTGCTGACTTCGCCGTTCTGGCCTTCGCCCTTCTTGATCTTGTCGACGTTTTCCATACCGGAGACAACCTTGCCGACGACCGTGTACTGACCGTTCAGGAAGGAACCGTCTGCAAACATGATGAAGAACTGCGAGTTGGCGGAATTCGGATCCTGCGAGCGCGCCATGCCGACCGTACCGCGGACGAAGGGCGTCTTGGAAAATTCAGCCGGGAGGTCGGGCAGATCGGAACCGCCGGTGCCGGCCTGGCTCGCATCAAAGTTCTTTTCCATGTTGCCGTATTTCACGTCGCCGGTCTGGGCCATGAAGCCGGGGATAACGCGGTGGAAGGCGACATTGTCGTACTCGCCCTTCTTCACCAGCGCCTCGATCTGCGCCACGTGTTTCGGCGCGACATCAGGCATCAGTTGAATAACGACCGGGCCACTCTTCAGCTGGATGGTGACGTAGTGATCGGCAGCCTGCGCAAGAGCGTCGCCCGCGAAGGAGGCGAGATAGAGCACGCCGGCAAATGCAAGATAAAAGAGTTTCATGTGAGCTCCGTTGAGGCGATGCCGCCTTAGGCTTTGCGCTTGGATTTCAGGGCTTGCAAGACGGCGGCCGGCACGAAGGCACTGACATCTCCACCCATGGCTGCGATCTGTCGCACCAATGTGGCGGTAATAGGCCGCGAGGCCGTGCCTGCCGGCAGAAAGATGGTCTGGATATCGGGCGCCATCTGCCGATTCATGCCGGCCATCTGCATTTCGTAGTCGAGATCAGTGCCATCGCGCAGGCCGCGGATCAGAAGGCTTGCGCCATGCTCGCGCGCGGCGTCGACCACAAGGTTATCAAAAGAGACGACGTCAATATGCCCGCTCTTTTCCGGCAGTACTTCGGCCAGCGAGGCGCGGATCAGCTCTGCCTTTTCCTCAAAAGAGAAGAGCGGCGCCTTGCCGGGGTGGATGCCGATCGCGACGATCACTTTCTCGGCGACGTTCAGCGCCTGCACCAGCACGTCGACGTGTCCATTGGTGATCGGGTCGAAGGACCCCGGATAGAAAGCTGTCGTCATATGGCCCGGCCGTTCGTTTGACGCCTTTTGTCATGGAAGCCGTCTTCCCGCAAGTTATTTAGCCTAGCTGCCAGCGCTGCTGAACGATGAATGAACGGCACGTTCAAGACCGTTTCAGATACGATCTGCTTTACTCGGGCCATCAACACAGCCGCTGCCGGTCCCGGTGGCGGTCCTCCCGGAAAGACTGAGATCATGCTGATCGTCCTTATTGCAATAGCCGTTATTTTTTCGCTGCTTACGGAGCTTTTCTACGGTTATCTCGCAGATCGGCATCAGCTCGGCTGGGTGCGCCCGGAAGTCAACGAACATGCGGCCATCATGCGTCAGCTTGGCCATATGCGCCAACCGGTTTGAATTCTGAACGGCAGATGAACACGGTATTCAAGGTCGCTTCAGATCACGGTTGTTAAACACCCCGCCAACATCCGGCGGGAACCAATTTAAGACGGATGCGTTCAATGATCGACACATATGAGATGCGGAAGCGCGGCAGGAAGGGGATTAAGATGCCTGGCAAGATCACCATGATTAACATGCTCTGGATGGTAATGATTACGGGCATGCTGACTGCCACAATCGCTCTCTATGACAATCAAAAGGTCGATGCCTCCAAGGTATATGGTCCGTTCGCTTCGGCTCGCGCCGCAAGCGTTCTCGGCCAGTACTGAGGGGCGTGAACGCAACTCCCCACAGAAAGGAACGCCACCATGTTCACGATCCTGACAGTTCTTACTGCACTCATCAGCATCATGTTCATAGTGTCCGTGACTTCGACGATTTCCGCGCTGCGCCGTGAGAGCGAGGAAGTGAAGTCGCTGAACGAGAAGCACAGCACTTTCTAGGCTCTCCTCCCGGAGCAATAACAGCGAATACAAAGCCGGATGTTCTGCGTCCGGCTTTTTCGTCAAGTCGAAGCTGTAGGGCGAAGTGCCAGACAGCCGCTCTTCCGTAGCGGCAACACAAGAATGGCGCCTCTGCCGTAGAGCGCGCGCACGTAGTCGGAGCGCTGGCTCGTCACCACGACGTAACCCCTGCCCCATCGAAGGATGGAGACACCTTCCGGCAACGCGCCGGGCTTTATAGCGCGGGCACTGAAGACCATGGCGGCCGGCGCCTCGCCCGTTGCCGCAAAGACGAGCGCAAACAGCGCGAAGGCTGCGGCAACGACCGCTATCGCAACGCCTGTCCTGCGTGCCAAACGTGCCATCATACCATCGCCTGCCCCATGCCTCAGAAGTCAAATATATGCTCAAGGCCGGGATCAGCAATCTGCCGTTCCCGCAGCAGAGGCGCGAGATCTGCCATTTTGACCGACAGAAGCAGGCGGTCACTATCAAAACCGGTGCGTGGTAGGCGCGTGATCACCTCACCGGGCAGATTGTTCTGTTGCGAACCTGAGGGTACCGTCAGAGACACCATGATGTCGTCATTGCCGGCAATCTCGCGGATTGAACCGCCCGCCCTGGCGATATTCGAAAGGATATGAGTGAAGCGGTCATATCGGGGCGTCTCGATCACGACACCATCTGCGCTTTCCGAAACGATCGATACGTCCGGTATTGCAGCAAACGCTGATGTCGGCAGCCCCGATACGACGGAGCGGATCGTCAGCTTAGCCTGACCGGTCGCGGCCACAGCATCGGCGATCATCCCGGCATAAGCGATTTTGGCATGCCATTCGCCGCCAATCGCCAACCGGCGTTCCCAGCCTCGCAGCGGCGCTTCCACGGGTGCGGCCCAAAGCCGGTCGATCCAGGGTTGGAAAGGATATTTGTACCACGGGGTCTGGCGCAGAAAGGCAGCGTAGTCGATCGCCATATCGCGGGCGATAAGATCCTGCGGCGTCTTTTCGCTGCCGCGCCAGAGCGCGAAAATGTGACCGATCGTTTCCTCGTAGGCGGCCTTCATGCCCATTTCGAGCGTGAAGCTGACGCCGATGGTGGCGATCATCATCCGGGTTTCTGTGTCGGCACCACCGTGGCGGTCGGCTATCCGCGTCAGCGCACAGTCGGCCACCCAGAAATCCTTCACGCTGGAAAGATGGCCGAAGCCATGTTCATCACCCGTCTTCAGGGTCTCGGCCAGGCCGTCATAAGCGTAGACGATATGCCATTCCGGATAGGTTAGATAGGTATTCGCCTCCTGCCGCCGGAATTCGGGATCCGATATCAGCGGCAGGTAATTATCCGCTTCAGGATCGGCATGGCAGAAGGTTTCGACATAGGCAGCGGGGCTCAKCAGCAGAAGGATGGCGACAACGAGAACCGCGAGCATCCAGCCGATGATTTTCAGAAACCGCCGCATCATGGCGCCTCGCGGCGGAAGATATAGCTGGACGCGATCGCGACACCGCCGAGAAAGAGATGCGGCAGGTTGGCGAGAATCTTGAACGTGATGGGTAGGTTCTGAATGCCGTAGTTGACGATACCGAGGTCGAGGTAGCCCGACCCGGTGATCAGCCCAAGCAGACCATCGCCGAAATAGAGCAGGCCGAAATAGAAAAGGAAGTTTCGGGACGCACGGGCCGACAGGAACGCCGCTGTGCCCGCCCAGGCGGCAGAGGCAAGGTGCAGGCTGTCGTCGTAGATATCCAGCGCGAAGATACCGAAGGCTCGACCTTCCGCATCCGTCAGTCCCGGGATGTAATTCAACGCCGCCGCAAAGAGCAGAGCCACGGTGTAAAGCACAGCAATAAGCCGAAGCCTGGACATGCAAATCCTCCTAGAGGCTTCCGAGATAACGATTCCAGAAATGATTGCGGAAAATTAGACCGGGATCCAGCCGGCGCTTGGCCACTGCAAACTCCGGGGCGCGCGGATAAGCACGGATAAACTGATCCTGCCGGGCATGCGGCCGGTACGGCAGATAGTAACTGCCGCCAATATCAAGCACGCGCTCGATCAGCGCTTCGGTCATCCTCTGCATATCGGCCTCGCCTCTGACGGTCTTTTCCTGAGAGAAGAGCATGACGGCGGCAATGCGAGGCTCCGTAGCGTAAGCCAGTACGCTGTCGCGGTCTGTATTCACGTAGCGCAGCGTGATGTTGAGGAGTTGCTGATAGGACGCCGGAATGACATCCCGGCAGGCCGCAACGAAATCGGCAAAGCGCGATGGCGAAACGAAATATTCGTGCAGGATGTCGGTGCGGAAGGGAGTGCGATCATCGAGCGTGATGACGGGTTCGTTCATCAAGCTGTTGCGTGTCGACTGCGCTGATATCGACGGATTGACGACAGCCTCGGTCCACCAGCGAAGATGTTTGGCCGTATCCCAACCGAGCTGTGCTCGGAAGATTTCACGCGAAACGTGGCTGATGAAACCGGAGCCGGAGGCCGGAGGAATATTCGCCTGGTCAGCAGCGGCGCGATAGGTGATCAGCAGCGCATCTTCAAAAAAGCGGTCGAGCGAAATATCCATACGGCCGTAAGCCATATTGATCGAGCCGTCGCTCGCCAACAGCTCGGCAAAACGCCGTCCGAGATCCTCTCCTGCCAGATGTTCAAAGGTCGGCTGCAACAGCACGTTTGGCACCATATCGAGCTCGAGTTCGGTAATGACTCCGAAAAGGCCATACCCGCCCATGGCGTGATTGAAGAGTTCGGCATTCTCACTCCGCGAGCAGGTCAGCAGATTGCCGTCCGCCGTCATCATACTGATGGAGCGGACTGTGCTGCCGCACGCGCTGAAGGGAACCGGCCAGCCATGGGCGTTGACCGAAAAGGTGCTGGCAACGCCGAAGTCATTGTTGGACTGCATGACGGCGGGCGAAAAGCCTATCGCATCGAGCTTGGAGATGATCGTCGACCAGCGCGTGCCGGCGGCGACACGATAAGTCTTGGCGGCCGTATCCGCCTCCAGCCAATCCTGATCCAGCGTCAGAGCCGTACCGTTTTCGGCGAGGCTCTGGCCGCCCATCGAATGGCGTGCGGCGCTGGCGATGAAGGGCCTGTTGGCCTTGACCGCCTCGGCAAGTGCCGCGCGCAATTGGCCGATCATCGCCTCCTGCGGCGGCTCCTTCACCGTCAGATGTGCGGCGACCCGCGTCGGCGTCAGCTCTCCCGCATCATTAAGAATGGTCGTTGGGTCTTCGAGGGGAGGTTCCGCTGGAAAGGCCGGTCCCGGATCGCTTTGCGGCTGAAGCAGGAAACGCCCCGCCGCAACACCGGCTGCGGCCGAAATACCGGCGAGCACCCCGCGCCTTGTCCACTTGCCCATAACATTCCCCCTCCGGACGAATCGGCAAGTCCTTCATAGCGCAATAAAAAACCGGGCGGCAGGGGCCGCCCGGTCTGCAATGAGAAAGTGCTGAATTATTCAGCCGATGGGGTTTCGTCTGCTTCGCCCGCAGCAGGAGCTTCGCCTTCGGAAGCGGCAGCTTCGTCACCGTTTTCCGCCGTCTCTTCCTCTTCCGGCTCGCTGATACGCTCGACGGAAACGACCTTCTCATCCTTGGCGGTCGAGAAGATCGTGACGCCCTTGGTCGCGCGGCTGGCGATGCGGATGCCGCCAACAGGCACGCGGATCAACTGGCCGCCATCGGAGACGAGCATTATCTGATCGCCGTCGTCGATCGGGAATGCGGCGACGAGTTCGCCGATTTCACCTGTCTTCGACGTATCGGTAGCGCGAATGCCCTTGCCGCCGCGGCCGGAGATACGGAAGTCATAAGAAGACGACCGCTTGCCGAAGCCCTTTTCCGAAACCGTCAGCACGAACTGCTCGCGTGCCTTCAGCTCTTCATAACGCTCGTCGGAAAGCTGTCCCTCTTCGGTGACTTCTTCACCGACCAAAGCAATATCTTCTTCATCCACACCCGTTGCACGACGTTCGACGGCAGAGCGCTTCAGATAGGCAGCGCGCTCCCACGGCTCGGCGTCGACATGGCCGACGATCGTCATCGAGATGATGCGGTCGCCATCCCCGAGATTGATACCGCGCACACCGATGGAGTTGCGGCCGGCAAAGACGCGGACATCATCGACGGAGAAGCGGATGCACTGGCCGAGCGCGGTCGTCAGCAGGACGTCGTCCTGATCGGTGCAGGTCTCGACGGAGAGGATTTCATCCCCCTCCTCGTCCAGCTTCATGGCGATCTTGCCGTTGCGGTTCACCTGGACGAAGTCCGACAGCTTGTTGCGGCGGACCGTACCACGCGTCGTCGAGAACATGACGTCGAGGTTGTCCCAGCTGTCTTCGTCCTCAGGCAGCGGCAGGATGGTGGTGATGCGTTCGCCTGACGCCAGCGGCAGCATGTTGATCAACGCCTTGCCGCGAGAAGTCGGCGTGCCGATCGGCAGACGCCAGACCTTCTCCTTATAGACGATGCCACGCGAGGAGAAGAACAGAACCGGCGTATGGGTATTGACCACGAATAGCCGGCTAACGAAATCCTCGTCACGGGTGGTCATGCCCGAGCGGCCCTTGCCGCCGCGGCGCTGTGCGCGGTAGGTCGCGAGCGGCACGCGCTTGATGTAACCGAGGTGCGAGACGGTCACGACCATGTCTTCGCGGGCGATGAGGTCCTCATCATCCATCTCGAGACCACCATCGATGATCTCGGTGCGACGCGGCGTGCCGAACTCGTCGCGGACCGCGGTCAGCTCGTCCTTGACGATCGTCTGGATGCGGACGCGCGACGACAGGATATCGAGATAGTCTTTGATTTCCTCGCCTATCTTATTGAGTTCATCACCGATTTCGTCGCGGCCGAGGGCCGTCAGGCGGGCAAGGCGGAGCTCGAGGATCGCGCGGGCCTGCTCTTCGGAGAGATTGTAGGTCAGGTCCTCGTTGATGCGATGACGCGGGTCATCGATCAGGCGGATCAGACTTTCGACATCTTCCGCCGGCCAGCGGCGGGTCATCAGTTCTTCGCGGGCCGACTGCGGGTCGGGCGCCTGACGGATGACGCGGATGACCTMATCGATATTGGCGACGGCAATTGCCAGACCGACCAAGACGTGCGCGCGTTCACGCGCCTTGCGAAGCAGGAATTTGGTTCTCCGGCTAACGACTTCCTCGCGGAAGGAGACGAAGGCGCGGAGCATGTCGAGCAACGTCAGCTGTTCCGGCTTGCCGCCGTTCAGCGCCACCATGTTGCAGCCGAAGGAGGTCTGCAGCGGCGTGTAGCGGTAAAGCTGATTCAGGATGACGTCGGCATTGGCATCGCGCTTCAGCTCGACGACAACGCGGTAGCCCTGACGGTCGGACTCGTCGCGCAGATCGGAAATGCCTTCGATGCGCTTCTCGCGCACCAGCTCGGCCATCTTCTCGATCATCGTCGCCTTGTTCACCTGATAGGGAATTTCGGTGATGATGATCTGTTCGCGATCGCCGCGCATCGGCTCGATGGCGGCAACGCCGCGCATGATGACGGAACCGCGGCCGGTTTCATAGGCCGAACGGATGCCGGCGCGGCCGAGGATCTTGGCGCCGGTCGGGAAATCCGGACCTGGAATGATCTGCATCAGGTCCGGCAGCTCGATCGCCGGATCGTTGATCAGCGCAATGCAGCCGTCGATGACCTCAGACAGGTTATGCGGCGGAATATTGGTCGCCATGCCGACGGCGATGCCGCCAGCGCCGTTGACCAGCAAGTTCGGGAACTTCGCGGGCACGACCATCGGCTCGGAGAGCGTGCCGTCATAGTTGTCGCGGAAATCGACCGTTTCCTTGTCGAGGTCGTCGAGCAACGAATGGGCGGCCTTCTGCAGGCGGCATTCGGTGTAACGTTCGGCCGCCGGCGGGTCACCGTCGACGGAGCCGAAATTGCCCTGGCCATCGATCAGCGGCAGGCGCAGCGACCAATGCTGCGCCATGCGGGCGAGCGCGTCATAGATCGCAGCGTTGCCGTGCGGATGGTATTTACCCATCACGTCACCGGTGACGCGGGCGCACTTGACGTATTTCTTGTTCCAGTCGATGCCGAGTTCGGACATGCCGTAGAGAATGCGCCGGTGCACGGGCTTGAGGCCGTCACGCACGTCGGGAAGCGCGCGGGACACGATTACGCTCATCGCGTAATCGAGGTACGACCTCTGCATTTCCTCTATAATGGAGATGGGCTCGATGCCTGGCGGGAGCTTCCCGCCGCCGGGGGGTGTTTGCTCAGTCAAAACGGTTCACGTTCTCTTCTAGAATCACTTGAAGATTTATAGCGGAAAGCCTGTTCCCGCGCCAATTTAGCCAGGGGTTTTGAACAGGCTTTTGCGGTCGAAAGAGGGCAAATCGCGCCATTTGCCCGTGGGTAGGAGACAATCAGCGACCATGCATTTGCCAAATCGGAAGCCGCACATCACAATCATCAAAAACAAGCATCTATATGGGGTTTTGGAGAAGCGATGGCAAGCGCCGACCAACTGATCAACGCGTTTACGACGCTGCTCGTCACCATCGATCMGCCGGGGCTCGCCCCGCTCTTTCTCGGTCTCACTGTCGGCATGACCCGCCAGGAGCGCAAGCAGGTGGCGTTGCGCGGCTCGACCATCGCCTTCATCATCCTAGCCGTCTTCGCACTGTTCGGCTCCAGCGTGCTCGGCGTGCTCGGCATTTCCATCGGTGCCTTCCGGCTGGCGGGCGGCCTGCTGCTGTTCTGGATCGCTTTCGAAATGGTGTTCGAGAAGCGCCAGGACCGTAAGGAAAAGACCACGGAAGTGGCGATTACCAAGGATCATATCGAGAATATTGCCGTCTTCCCGCTGGCACTGCCGCTGATTGCCGGGCCGGGCGCCATTTCCGCGACGATCCTGCTGGGAGGCACCCTTCCCTCCACCGTCGAGCGGGCGCAACTGATCGGCGTTATCGCGGCCTGCTTGCTGATCACGTTGGTGGTGCTTTTCCTCGCCGACCGGCTAGACCGCTTCCTCGGCGTCACGGGCCGGGCAATCCTGACCCGCCTTCTCGGAGTCATCCTGGCAGCGCTTGCCGCCCAGTTCGTTATCGATGGGGCAAAATCGGCGCTCAACCTGATCAGCGCCACACCGACATGAAAACGGCGCCCTTGGGCGCCGTTTGCAAGACTACTGAACAAGACCGATCAAAACGGAATGTCGTCGTCGAGATCACGCGAGAAGTTGCCGCCGCCGGCACTACTACCGCCGCCGCTGCTTCCGCCACTACGTCCACCACCGCTACCGCTACGGCCACCGCCGGATGACTGCGCCGGCGCACCGTAATCGTCGCCATAACCGCCGCCACCGAAATCGTCGCCGCCACGGCCGCCGCCGAAGCCGGAGCCAGCACCGCCGCCCTCACCTCCGCGCCCGTCGAGCATCGTCAGCGTCGAATTGAAGCCCTGCAGCACGACTTCCGTCGAGTAGCGGTCGGCGCCAGTCTGGTCCTGCCACTTGCGGGTCTGCAGCGCGCCTTCGATATATAGCTTGGCGCCCTTCTTCACATATTGCTCGACGACCTTGCAGAGGCCTTCGTTGAAGACCACTACGGTGTGCCATTCTGTCTTTTCGCGGCGCTCGCCGGAATTGCGGTCGCGCCATGTTTCAGACGTCGCGATGCGGAGGTTGGCGATCGGCCGGCCATCCTGCGTGCGGCGGATTTCGGGGTCGGCGCCCACGTTTCCGATCAGAATTACCTTGTTCACACTGCCAGCCATATCATTTCACCTTACTGCCGCCCTGACCGGCGGCGTTCAAAACCATCGACATACTCTAAACCATAGAGGACAAGCGGTGCGCATCCAGCCCCGCTTAATCCACAAGGAATTTTGTTCTTTATTTGTTCTATTTATTCGCTATGATCCTGTCAACAGAATCGAAAACCTTTGTTGTTCCGGACATTCAGCCTCGACTCGCCCACCGGCATCACTACATAAGGGCTGTTATTCCCCCAAACGACTTGAAGCAGAGACGATGAGCGAACTGAAGACGATCTCCATCCGTGGCGCGCGTGAGCATAATCTGAAGGGCATCGACCTCGATCTGCCGCGCAACAAGCTCATCGTCATGACCGGCCTCTCCGGATCCGGCAAGTCCTCGCTTGCCTTCGACACGATCTATGCCGAGGGACAGCGCCGCTATGTCGAAAGCCTTTCGGCCTATGCGCGCCAGTTCCTGGAAATGATGCAGAAGCCCGATGTCGACCAGATCGACGGGCTGTCGCCGGCGATCTCGATCGAGCAGAAGACGACCTCGCGCAATCCACGCTCGACGGTCGGCACGGTTACGGAAATCTACGACTATATGCGCCTCTTGTTTGCGCGCGTCGGCGTTCCCTACTCGCCTGCGACGGGCCTGCCGATCGAAAGCCAGACGGTCAGCCAGATGGTCGATCGGGTGCTGGCTTTCGAGGAAGGCACGCGTCTTTATATATTGGCGCCGATGATCCGCGGACGTAAGGGCGAGTACAAGAAAGAGCTGGCGGAGCTCATGAAAAAGGGCTTCCAGCGCGTCAAGGTGGACGGCCAGTTCTACGAGATCGCCGATGCGCCTGTTCTCGACAAGAAGTACAAGCACGATATCGACATTGTCATCGACCGTATTGTCGTACGGCCGGATATGGCATCGCGCCTTGCCGACAGTTTCGAGACGGCGCTGAAGCTCGCCGACGGCCTTGCCGTTGCCGAATTCGCCGACAAGCCGCTTCCGCCCGAAGAAACCTCGGCCGGCGGCTCGGCCAACAAGTCGCTCAACGAGACGCATGAGCGTGTGCTGTTTTCGGAAAAGTTTGCCTGCCCGGTTTCCGGCTTCACCATTCCGGAGATCGAGCCACGGCTCTTTTCGTTCAACAATCCCTTCGGCGCCTGCCCGACCTGCGACGGTCTCGGCTCACAGCAGAAGATCGACCCTGATCTGATCGTGCCTGAGCCTGAGCGCACGCTGCGCGACGGCGCCATCGCGCCCTGGGCCAAGTCGACCTCGCCCTACTACAACCAGACGCTCGAAGCGCTCGGCAAGCATTTCGGCTTCAAGCTCGGCAGCCGCTGGAACGATCTCCCCGAAAAGGCCAGGGATGTCATCCTGAACGGCACCGAGGAGAAGATCGAATTCCATTATGCCGACGGCGCACGCACTTACACGACCTCGAAGAATTTCGAGGGCATCGTGCCCAATCTCGAACGGCGCTGGAAGGAAACKGATTCCGCCTGGGCGCGCGAGGATATTGAGCGCTTCATGTCGGCAGCCCCCTGCCCGTCCTGCAACGGCTATCGCCTGAAGCCTGAGGCGCTCGCCGTGAAAATCAACAAGCTGCATATCGGCGAAGTCACCCAGATGTCGATCCGCATCGCTCGCGACTGGTTCGAGACGCTGCCGGCGACCTTCAACGCCAAGCAGAATGAGATTGCCGTGCGGATTCTCAAGGAAATCCGCGACCGCTTGCGGTTCCTGAACGATGTAGGCCTCGAATATCTCAGCCTGTCACGCAATTCCGGTACGCTGTCAGGCGGTGAAAGCCAGCGTATCCGGCTTGCCTCGCAGATCGGCTCCGGCTTGACCGGCGTTCTCTATGTACTCGACGAGCCGTCGATCGGCCTGCACCAGCGCGACAATGCACGGCTTCTCGACACGCTGAAGCACCTGCGCGACATCGGCAACACGGTCATCGTCGTAGAGCATGACGAGGACGCGATCCTGACGGCCGACGATGTGGTCGATATCGGCCCGGCAGCCGGCGTGCATGGCGGCCAGGTAGTGGCGCATGGCACGCCGCAAGAAATCATGGCCAATCCGAAGTCGCTGACCGGGAAATATCTCTCCGGCGAACTTGGCGTGACCCTGCCCGACGAACGCCGCAAGCCGAAGAAGGGCAAGGAGATCAAGGTCGTCGGCGCCCGCGGCAACAATCTGAAGAATGTCACGGCGGCAATTCCGCTCGGCGTCTTTACGGCGGTGACGGGTGTTTCGGGCGGCGGCAAGTCCACCTTCCTGATCGAGACGCTTTACAAGTCGGCGGCGCGTCGCGTCATGGGTGCGCGTGAAATCCCTGCCGATCACGATCGCATCGATGGCTTTGAGCATATCGACAAGGTGATCGACATCGATCAGTCGCCGATCGGTCGCACGCCGCGTTCGAACCCGGCGACCTATACCGKCGCCTTCACACCGATCCGCGACTGGTTTGCCGGTCTGCCGGAGGCGAAAGCGCGCGGTTATCAGCCGGGCCGCTTCTCCTTCAACGTCAAGGGCGGCCGCTGCGAGGCATGCCAGGGCGACGGCGTCATCAAGATCGAGATGCATTTCCTGCCTGATGTCTACGTCACCTGCGACGTCTGCCACGGCAAGCGTTACAACCGCGAAACGCTCGACGTCACCTTCAAGGGCAAGTCGATTTCCGACGTGCTGGATATGACGGTGGAAGAAGGCGTCGAATTCTTCACCGCGGTCCCGGCGGTACGTGACAAGCTGCAGTCACTTTTCGATGTCGGCCTCGGTTACATCAAGGTCGGCCAGCAGGCCAATACGCTGTCGGGCGGCGAGGCGCAGCGCGTCAAGCTCGCCAAGGAATTGTCGAAGCGTTCGACGGGCCGCACACTTTATATTCTCGACGAGCCGACCACCGGCCTGCACTTCCATGACGTCGCCAAGCTTCTGGAGATGCTGCACGAATTGGTCAATCAAGGCAATTCTGTCGTGGTCATCGAGCACAATCTCGAGGTCATCAAGACGGCCGACTGGATCMTCGATTTCGGTCCTGAGGGCGGCGACGGTGGTGGCGAGATCGTGGCCGTCGGCACACCCGAGACGATCGTCAAGGAGAAGCGCTCCTATACCGGCCATTTCCTCAAGGAGTTGCTGGAGCGGCGGCCGGTCAAGAAGACGGTCGCAGCAGCGGAATGACGATGCGGCTCGCCACGATTGCGGAACTGCCTGCGGTCGTGGCGCTGACATCGGCTGCCTATCAGCCCTACACCGATCTTTTCGGCTATCCGCCGATCCCGGTGACGGAAGATTATGTGCCGCGCATCGAGCGAGGCGAGGTCTGGCTGCGGGAGGCGGACCGCGCGGTGGTGGGACTTTCCGTCATCGAGCGCCACGCCGACCACGTGATGCTTTTCAGTATCGCGGTATCGCCTGACGCTCAGAAGGCGGGACATGGCGTGGCCATGCTGCGCTGGCTGGAAGACAAGTCGCGGGAATGGGCCGTGACGGAGATCCGGCTTTATACAAATGCGCGCATGGAGCGGAACATTGCGCTCTATTGCGCCTTCGGTTTTCAGGAAACGGGTCGCCGGCCCAATCCCTATCGGCCAGGATGGACCATCGTCGACATGGCAAAGACGGTCGACGGGTCAAAGAAGGTTGGCGTGATCTAGGGGATCAAAAGCGAGGAGGAACAGATGAGCAAATCGGGCACGATCCGCGTGGGTATCGGCGGCTGGACTTTCGAACCGTGGCGCGGCCATTTCTTTCCGGCCGACCTCAAGCAGAAGGACGAGCTGAACTATGCCAGCCGCCAGCTTAAGGTTATCGAGGTCAACGGCACCTATTACAGCACGCAGAAGCCGGCAGTCTTCGCTAAATGGGCCGCCGACGTGCCTGACGGTTTCATCTTTTCGCTGAAGGCAACGCGTTACACCACAAACCGGAGGGTGCTTGCCGAAGCCTGGGAGTCGATGGAGAAATTCCTGTCGTCGGGTATCAGCGAACTCGGCGATCATCTCGGCCCTCTGCTCTGGCAGTTCGCACCGACGAAGAAATTCGAGCCCGATGATTTCGAAGCCTTCCTGAAGCTGCTGCCGGAAAAGCAGGACGGGCTGAAGCTGCGCCATGTCGTGGAGGTCCGCCACGACTCCTTCAAGGTGCCGGAATTCGTGGCACTTCTTGAGAAATACGGCGTGGCGCCCGTCTGCGCCGAGCATTTCGACTATCCGATGATTGCCGACGTGACGGCGGATTTCGTCTATACCCGGCTGCAGAAGGGATCGGACGATATTCCGACCTGCTATCCGGAAAAAGAGCTGGAGGACTGGACCAAGCGGCTTCAGATATGGGCCGAAGGCAAGGTTCCCGACGATCTGCCGCTGATCGACAAGGACAGGAAGGTCAAGGTCGAACCGCGCGACGTCTTTGCCTTCATGATCCATGAGGGCAAGGTCAATGCGCCGCATGGGGCAATCGCCCTGCAGAAACACGCTGACGGCTGATCGCTCAAAARGGCAGCGCGTGCGCGGCGAGATCTTCGGCCGTCAGCCCCTTGCCGGCGCGCTGCCCCGCCTCTCCGTGCAGCCAGACGCCGGCAGCTGCTGCCTCGAAGGCCGGCAGGCCCTGGGCGAGCAGGCCGCCGATGATGCCCGCAAGTACATCGCCCGAGCCGGCGGTCGCGAGCCAGGCCGGTGCATTGGTATTGATCAGCGCCCGGCCGTCCGGCGAGGCGATGACGGTATCGGCGCCCTTGTAGATGACTGCTGCGTTGGCGCGACGAGCAGCGGCAAGCGCCTTGTCCACCTTGCCTGCCTTCTTGTCGGCGGCGATATCGGGAAAGAGGCGGGCGAACTCGCCGTCATGCGGCGTCAGTACAAGGCGCGGTTCTCCTGCGAACAGCTCGAAAAGCACCTTCGGATCATCCTTGAAGGAACTGATGCCGTCGGCATCGAGAATGAGATGGCGGTCGCACAACAGGGACACAAAATCGCGGGCCTTCTTTCCGATACCGAAACCGGGGCCGAGAACGAAGGTCTGGAGGCGCGCATCCCCGAGCCAATCCTCCAATGCAGCCGCATCGTCGATGGCGTGCAGCATGATGGCAGTCAGGTGAGCGCCGTTGGCGGCAAGAGCTTCAGTCGGCGCCGCTATGGTCACCAGCCCTGCCCCAGCCTTCAGGCCCGCCATGGCCGACATGCGGGCTGCCCCTGTCTTGCTCGCCTCTCCTGAAAACACGACGAGATGGCCGCGCTTGTATTTGTGTGTCTCCAGCCGTTCGGCAGGCATGGCGGCGCGCCAGGCAGCGGGCGTGTTCTCGGCTACGAGGCCGCTCGTCTGCGCCCTGATGATACGTCCTGGAATACCGATATCGAAGACTTCCAGCTCTCCGCAGAGCTCCCTGCCCGGCATCAGCAGATGGCCGGGTTTGCGAGTCATGAAAGTCACGGTATGTGCCGCGCGGAAGGCAGCGCCGAGCACGCTGCCGGTGCGCCCGTCGAGACCGGATGGCAGGTCAATGGCGATGACGGGAATTTTGGCAGCGTCGATCTTGCCAATCAGATGAGCCACATCGGCCGGAACATCGCGCGCGAGGCCGGCCCCGAAGAGACCATCGATAACAATATCGCCTAGTTGCGGATCATAGTCGCCGATATCCAGTCCCTTCCGCGTACAGGCAGCCCTCGCCCGAGCTGCGTTACCCTTCAGCCTGGCCGGATCGCCGAGATGGAAGATCTCCGTCCGCGCACCGCTCTCCAGCATGAGCCGGGCGACGACATAGCCGTCGCCACCATTGTTGCCGGGACCGCAGAGGACGGCAAAGCGCGAGGCGCCCGGATAAAGGCGCAAAGCCGCAGCCGCGACCGCGGCCCCCGCCTTCTCCATCAGGCCATAGGAATCGATTCCGGATTCGGCGGCGGCCTTATCGGCTGCAGCCATTTCGACAGGCGCCAGGAGGAGATCGGAAAGATGTTTGCTCATGCCCCCATTCAATTGAAAAAGCGCCTAAAAAACAACCGCATCATTGCCAAAACAAAAGAACGAATTTTGAGCATTTGCCTGTTTTTTCATCGACTCGAATTGCACCTTACAAAATCGAGGACAGCAGGATTTTTTTGAATTTCGCGGGATTTTTATCATAAATGCGGTCTTGTTCACTTGGTTTTTCATTAAAACGACACGGAAACTCAGGCAAACAGGGCTGCACGCATAAAATTCCGCGATTTTTTGAGCAAGACGGATTTCAAACTGGCACGATATCTGCATCATATCCCGCGAGCGGGACAGTTCCTGCTTTAACGGGAGAAGCGGAGAGACATTTTCTCATGAAAAAGATCGAAGCGATCATTAAGCCTTTCAAGTTGGACGAAGTGAAGGAAGCCCTTCAGGAAGTCGGACTGCAGGGTATCACCGTCACGGAAGCGAAGGGCTTCGGTCGCCAGAAGGGCCATACCGAACTCTACCGCGGCGCCGAATATGTCGTCGATTTCCTGCCGAAGGTGAAGGTTGAGGTCGTGCTCGCAGATGAAAACGCGGAAGCCGTCATCGACGCGATCCGCAAGGCCGCGCAGACGGGGCGCATCGGCGACGGAAAGATTTTCGTTTCCAACGTCGAAGAGGTCATCCGCATCCGTACCGGTGAAACCGGTATCGATGCCATCTGATCAGCTTTGCCTTTCGACGAAGCTCACCCATCCTCATCGCACATAACGTAACGTCATCACAAAACAGAGGAAGCATCTAATGGCGACCGCTAGCGAAATCCTGAAGCAGATCAAGGAAAACGACGTAAAGTTCGTCGACCTGCGCTTTACCGACCCCAAGGGCAAGCTGCAGCACGTAACGATGGACGTCGTCTGCGTCGATGAAGACATGTTCGCCGATGGCGTCATGTTCGACGGTTCCTCGATCGGCGGCTGGAAGGCCATCAACGAGTCCGACATGGTGCTGATGCCAGACACCGAAACGGTGCATATGGATCCGTTCTTTGCCCAGTCGACAATGGTCATCGTCTGCGACATCCTCGACCCGGTTTCCGGCGAAGCCTATAACCGCGATCCGCGCGGCACCGCCAAGAAGGCCGAAGCCTATCTGAAGGCCTCCGGCATCGGCGACACGATCTTCGTCGGCCCGGAAGCTGAATTCTTCGTCTTCGACGACGTCAAGTACAAGGCCGATCCCTACAATACCGGCTTCAAGCTCGATTCCACCGAACTGCCGTCGAACGACGACACCGACTATGAAACCGGCAACCTCGGCCACCGTCCGCGCGTCAAGGGCGGCTATTTCCCGGTTCCGCCCGTCGACAGCGCCCAGGACATGCGTTCGGAAATGCTGACGGTTCTCTCCGAAATGGGCGTCGTCGTCGAAAAGCACCACCACGAAGTGGCTGCTGCCCAGCACGAACTCGGCATCAAGTTCGACACGCTCGTTCGCAACGCCGACAAGATGCAGATCTACAAGTATGTCGTCCATCAGGTCGCCAATGCCTATGGCAAGACGGCAACCTTCATGCCGAAGCCGATTTTCGGCGACAACGGCTCGGGCATGCACGTCCACCAGTCGATCTGGAAGGGCGGCAAGCCGACTTTCGCCGGCGACGAATATGCAGGCCTTTCGGAAAGCTGCCTCTACTATATCGGCGGCATCATCAAGCATGCCAAGGCGATCAACGCTTTCACCAACCCGTCGACGAACTCCTACAAGCGTCTCGTCCCGGGTTACGAAGCACCGGTACTGCTCGCCTATTCCGCGCGCAACCGCTCGGCTTCCTGCCGCATTCCGTTCGGCACCAACCCGAAGGCAAAGCGCGTCGAAGTCCGCTTCCCGGATCCGACCGCCAATCCCTACCTCGCCTTCGCTGCCATGCTGATGGCAGGCCTCGACGGCATCAAGAACAAGATCCATCCCGGCAAGGCCATGGACAAGGACCTCTACGACCTGCCGCCGAAGGAACTGAAGAAGATTCCGACCGTCTGCGGCTCTCTGCGCGAAGCGCTCGAAAGCCTCGACAAGGACCGCAAGTTCCTGACGGCCGGCGGCGTCTTCGACGACGACCAGATCGACGCCTTCATCGAACTGAAGATGGCCGAAGTGATGCGCTTCGAAATGACGCCGCATCCGGTCGAATACGACATGTACTACTCGGCATAAGACAGGAAATGGAAGCCCCGGTTCGCCGGGGCTTTTTTCGATCCGGAGGCCACAGAGGTCGATGGGCAGATGACAATCATGTGACGCAATCCCGCAAAAAATCTTGATTTGTGGGGGACCGATCACCAAATCAGGTGAGAAAGGAAGTCGTACCATGAAAGAAAAACTAGCAAAGTTCAGTATAGGCGAAGTGGTCCGGCACAAGGTTTTCCCGTTTCGCGGCGTCATCTTCGACGTTGATCCAGAGTTCGCGAATACGGAAGAGTGGTGGAATTCCATTCCCGCGGAAGTCCGCCCCAGCAAGGACCAGCCGTTCTACCATCTGCTTGCGGAGAACGACGACAGTGAGTATGTCGCCTATGTTTCCGAGCAGAACCTGATGAGCGACGAAAGCGATACTCCGCTTCGCAATCCGCAGGTCGAGCAGATCTTCGACCGCAGCCCGACAGGCCAGTTCAAACCCAAGATGAGCTTCGCCCACTAAGTCGGATGACATAACCTCAATAACAAGGCCCCGCATCGCGGGGCCTTTTCTTTGGCAACAAAAAACCCGGCCTGAAGCCGGGTTTTCCGCGAATTCCTGAAAGTCCCGATTACTGGGCCTTTGCTGMCTTCTGGGCGTCTTCCAGCTTCTTGCGGGCTTCTTCAGCCTTCTTCTGCATGCTGTCCTGCAGGCTGCGCTGGCTTTCGGCAAGCTTCGATTCGGACACCGGTTCGCCGTCATAAGCGCCGGTGAAGCCTTCGAGCGAAACCTTGATCGGGTTCGGAGCGCGGCGGAAGTTGATCGAGGTGAAGACCACGTCGCTGCCCTTCTTGAGGCTTGCGATCATGGCGTCCGTCAGCGGGATTTCAGCCGTGCACTTGTCCGGCAGGCAGACGGCGTAGTCGAGCTTCTGGCCCTTGCCGCCGTCGATCTGCATCGCGATGCCCGGGGGGATCAGGCGTGCGGCCGGAACCGAGACCTGAAGGATCTTGCGATTGATCTTGCCGGAAACCGAGATCAGGCCAACGGCCGTGACGAGCTGGCCGCCGTTTGCGAGAACCAGGTTCTGAACAACGCAGATGTCGTTGTCTTCCTGCTTGCTGCAGGTCTTGTACCAGCCGAGGCGCGGTGCACCGACGGCCTGTGCGGGAGCGTCAGCCGACGCTGCCGGAGCCTGGGCCGCCGCATCCTGTGCGAAGGACGAGACCGGAGCCGAAGCGCCGAAAACCACTGCCATAACGGACAGTGCTGCCCGCATTTTCTTTTCAGACTTGAACATCATAACGAATTCCGTCTCCTGATATCCGTTGCGGGGCTACGTTCGGCCGCCCCAACCACCGGGTCGTTCGGCACTCCACCTCTTAAAAAAATAAGGCAAATGCATGACCCCAAAACTTCGGGTCACGTGTTACATCGCAGCGTTGAAGATATCCAGCATTTCTTTGGCAATTTCGCGGGCATTTTGGCACATAGGTAAAGAAAGCGGCGGTCGCGGTTGGAATTGCGTGCTCTCATGCTACCCTTCCGGCGAATCGTGCCCATTGCCGTGCATCAAGGAATTTCAGCAATGCTCCGGATCGCCATTCTCGCCGCTTTCATCCTTGTCGCCGGTGCCGTCGCCGCGGACCCAGTGCATGGTATCGCCATGCACGGTGCGCCGGCGTTGCCTGCCGATTACAAGAACTTCCCTTACGTCAATCCCGACGTGAAAAAGGGCGGGAAAATCACCTATGGCGTGGTCGGCACATTCGACAACCTGAATCCCTTCATCATCAAGAGCAACCGGACAACGGCGCGTGGCATGTGGGACCCGCAGTTCGGCAATCTTGTCTATGAGGCGCTGCTGCAACGCTCCAGTGACGAGCCTTTCACGCTTTACGGCCTGCTGGCGGAAACTGTGGAATGGGACGAGGATCGCACCTTTCTTCAGTTCAATCTTAATCCAAGGGCCAAATGGTCGGATGGACAGCCTGTGACGCCGGAGGATGTCATCTTCTCCTTCGAGCTGCTACGCGACAAAGGTCGTCCGCCATTTTCCAGACGCCTCGATGTTGTTTCCAAGATGGAAAAGGTCGGCGAACACAGCGTGCGTTTCACCTTCAACGACAAGGCCGATCGCGAAACACCGCTGATCTTCGGCCTGTTTCCGGTCCTGCCGAAGCATGTGATCAATGCCGAAACATTCGATCGCACGACCCTGACGCCGCCTGTTGGATCCGGCCCCTATAAAGTGAAAAGCCTCAAGCCCGGCGAGAGCATCACATACGAGCGTGATCCGAACTATTGGGGCAAGGATATTCCAGCCAAGGTCGGCATGGACAATTATGATCAGATCAGCGTGCAGTATTTCCTGCAGGATACGACACTGTTCGAGTCCTTCAAGAAAGGCGACATCGACCTTTACCTTGACGGCAATCCCGGGCACTGGGCCAATGCCTACGATTTCCCGGCCGCCACGTCAGGCTCCGTCCTGAAGGATGTGTTCGAGCCAAAACTGCCAAGCGGCATGCTGGGCTTCGTCTTCAATACGCGTCGGCCGATATTTGCTGACATCAAGGTGCGCGAGGGCCTGTCGCTGGTCTTCGACTTCGAATGGGCCAACAAGAATCTCTATTCCGATGCCTACAAACGCACGCAGAGCTTCTGGCAAAACTCTGACCTCTCAAGCTTCGGCGTGCCGGCGGATGCCAGTGAACTGGCGCTGCTTGGACCGATCAAGGACCATATCGATCCCGCCATTCTCGACGGCAGTTACAAGCTGCCGGTGACCGACGGCTCAGGACGCGACCGCAAGGTGCTGAAACAGGCGGTCGATATCCTCAAGGAAGCGGGATATACGATCAAGAACGGCAAGATGGTCGATGCAAGCGGCAAGCCGCTTGTCTTCGAGATCATGACGCAGAATCCCGACCAGGAAAAACTTGCTGTCGCCTATCAGCGCTCGCTGCAGACGATCGGCGTTGCAGCCTCGATCCGGACCGTTGACGATTCGCAGTATCAGAGCCGGACGAACACGTTCGACTACGACGTGATCATGAAGAGCTATACCTCGTCACTGTCGCCCGGCAACGAGCAGCTCGGTCGGTGGTCTTCGGCTGCACGTACGCGTGAAGGCACGGACAGCTTCGCCGGGGCCAACGATCCCAATCTCGATACGCTGATCGACCATCTCTTGCGGGCACGCTCTGCCGAGGATTTCACCGCATCCGTGCGCTCCTACGACCGGCTGCTGCTCTCCAACCATTATGTGCTGCCCCTATACCACGTCGACCAGCAATGGGTGGCGCGCAACAAGCGCATCGGCCATCCCGACGCCGTCCCGCTCTACGGCTATCAGCTGCAGACCTGGTGGGATACGAGCGCGCAGTAATCACATCATCAGGCGCACCGTTCTATTTCCTTTCTCTTGCCTCGGCCTTCCTCTAAAGATCGTCGAAAACATCTTCTATGCGATCGAGCCAACCGTCATTGAGGGATGGCAAAACAAGGAATCACAATGGAACGCATCACCATCGACGTTGTCTCCGATGTCGTCTGCCCCTGGTGCTATCTCGGCAAGGCGCGGTTGGAGCTGGCGATCGCCGAGGTGCAGGATGAAATCGGCGTCGATATCAATTGGCGCCCTTACCGCCTCAACCCGGATTATCCGCCCGAAGGCGTCGACCAGAAGAAGATGCTGGAGCAGAAACTCGGTGGCGCCGAACGCGTGGCTGAGGCGCACAAGATGCTGACCGGCTATGGCCGCGACGTCGGCATCAACTTCAATTTCGAGGCCATCAAGATCGGACCGAACACGCTCGACGCGCACCGGCTGATCCACTGGGCTGGTGTCGAGGACCGGCAGAAGCAGGAGGCAGTCGTCTCGGCGCTCTTCAAGGCCAATTTCGAGGAAGGCCGCAATGTCGGCGATCATGAAGTGCTGCTCGCTATTGCCGAGAAGGCAGGCCTGCAGCGCTCCGTCATTGCCGCCCTGTTCGCTTCGGACGCCGACGGCAGCGTCATCCTCTCGGAAATCGACGCAGCGCAGCGCATGGGCGTCAATGGCGTGCCGTTCTTCATCTTCGACCAGCAGTACGCCGTCAGCGGTGCTCAGACGCCGGATGTGCTGGCAGGCGCCCTCAGGGAAATTGCCGCAGCAAAGGCCGAAGCACGCGCCGGGATGAACTGACGCCGCCTGCCATCAGAACCACGCCTTCAGTCGGGCAGTCCGGTTTTCGCCGGGCTGCCCTTAGTTTTTCGCGAGTTCCGCAAGCTGCGTCATGATGACGGCTGCACCTTGCAGGCGCTTTTCCGGGGTCGGCAGGTCGCGTGTCAGGAACAGGCTGTGGTCGGGGCGGATCTTCGCCATCGCACCCTGCTTGCCGATATAACCGACGAGATTGGCCGGGTTCGGGAATTCCTTGTTGCGGAACTGCACGACGACGCCCTTTGGGCCGGCATCGAGCTTCTCGACATTGGCGGTACGGYAGAGCGACTTGATATAGACGATCTTCAGCAGGTGCTGGACCTCCACCGGCATTGGGCCGAAGCGGTCGATCATCTCGGCACCGAAGCCATCGATTTCCTTGAGCTCGGTCACTTCGCCGAGGCGGCGGTAGAGCGCCATGCGCAGGTGCAGGTCGGGCACGTAACCTTCCGGGATCATCACGGTCGTGCCGACGGATATCTGCGGCGACCAGCCGGTATCCTGGATCTCGTCGACACCCTTCACCTCGGCGACCGCCTCTTCCAGCATCTGCTGRTACAGCTCGAAACCGACTTCCTTGATGTGGCCGGATTGCTCCTCGCCGAGCAGGTTGCCGGCCCCGCGGATATCGAGGTCGTGGCTTGCGAGCTGGAAGCCAGCGCCGAGCGTATCCAGCGACTGCAACACCTTGAGGCGGCGCTCGGCGGTCGCCGTCAGCACCTTGTTGACCGGCAGCGTGAAGAGCGCGAAGGCGCGCACTTTCGAACGGCCGACACGACCGCGCAGCTGGTAGAGCTGCGCCAGGCCGAACATATCGGCGCGGTGGACGATCAGCGTATTGGCCGTCGGCACGTCGAGGCCGGATTCGACGATGGTGGTCGAGAGCAGGACATCGTAACGGCCCTCGTAGAAGGCATTCATGATGTCTTCCAGCTCGCCGGCCGGCATCTGGCCGTGGGCGACGGCGACCTTCAACTCCGGCACATCGGACTGCAGGAAGGCGTGCACATCCTCCAGATCGGCAAGGCGCGGGCAGACATAGAAGCTCTGGCCGCCGCGATAATGCTCACGCATCAACGTTTCGCGGATGACGAGGCTGTCAAAGGGCGAGATGAAGGTGCGCACCGCCATGCGGTCGACCGGCGGCGTGGTGATGAGCGAGAGTTCACGCACTCCCGTCATGGCAAGCTGCAGTGTACGCGGGATCGGCGTCGCCGAGAGCGTCAGCACATGCACGTCGCTTTTCAGCTCCTTCAGGCGCTCCTTATGCTTGACGCCGAAATGCTGCTCCTCATCGATGATCAGCAGGCCGAGATTGGCGAAGTTGATGCCGGCGCCGAGCAGCGCATGGGTGCCGACGACGATGTCAGTCTTGCCGTCGGCCACTTCCTTTTTCGTGAGCGCCAGATCCTTGGAGCCGACGAGGCGTGAGGCCTGCTGGATGCGGATAGGCAGACCACGGAAGCGCTCTGAAAAGGTCTTGAAATGCTGGCGGGAGAGCAGTGTGGTGGGCACGACGACGGCGACCTGAACGCCGTTCATGGCAGCGACGAAGGCGGCACGCAGTGCAACCTCGGTTTTGCCGAAGCCCACGTCGCCGCAGATGAGGCGATCCATCGGCCGGCCGGCGCCGAGATCGCCCCGCACAGCCTCGATGGCGTTTTCCTGATCTTCGGTTTCGTCATAGGGGAAACGGGCGGCAAATTCGTCGTAGAGCCCTTCCGGCGTCGTCAGAACCGGTGCATGGCGCGTCAGGCGCTCGGCGGCGATGCGGATCAGCGCATCGGCCATATCCAGCAGCCGTTTCTTGAGCTTGGCCTTGCGCATCTGCCATGCGCCACCGCCGAGCTTGTCGAGCTGCACTTCCGTGCCCTCGCCGCCGAACCGCGACAGGAGATCGATGTTTTCGACCGGCAGAAAGAGCTTGGCATCGTCGGCATATTGCAGCTCGAGGCAGGCATGCGGCGCACCGGCCGCCTCGATGGTGCGAAGGCCGACGAAACGGCCAATGCCGTGTTCGGCGTGGACGACAATCGAACCTTCGTCGAGGCCGGCGACTTCGGAGATGAAATCTGCCGCGCGTTTCCGGCGGCGGGAGCGGCGCACCATGCGGTCGCCGAGAATATCCTGTTCGCCGATGACGATGAGATCGCCAGACTCGAAACCGGATTCGAGGCTGAATACAGCCGCTGCCGCCTCACCCTTTGCCAGGCCGCCGAGATCCTTCAGCGCGGTGATCGGCTTGACCCGCTCGAGACCGTGTTCGTTCAGCACCTGTAGCAGGCGCTCGAGCGAACCCTCGGTCCAGGCGGTAATGACGACCTTTGCGCCGCCGGCGCGCTTGTCGGCAATATGTTTGACAACGACGTCGAAGACGTTGACGCGTTCGGCATCGCCGCCACCTTCGGCATTGGAGCGAGCCCAGCGCGGCCCCTGACGCGCATCGAGATTGACGACGCGGCGTGCCTCGCCCTCATGCTCGTTGAAAGGCGACACCCTGATAGCGTTGATCGCATCAAGCGTGTGCGCGAAGATCTTGCTGTCGAGATAGAGCTGGCCGGGGGAGACCGGCTTATAGGGCGTGCCCTGCGCCATCTGGCCCTTGGCCGGCTGGCCGGAATTCAGGCGTGCATCATAATAGTCGTAGACGAGCTTGGAGCGCTCTTCGGCCGCTTCACGCACCGTGTGATCGGTGACGACGCGGAAGCCGGAGAGGTAATCAAACACCGTATCCAGCTTCTCGTAGAAAAGCGGCAGCCAGTGTTCCATGCCTGGATAGCGGCGACCTTCGGAAACGGCCAGGTAGAGCGCATCGTCGCGGGTGGTGGCGCCAAAGGTGGAGAGGTAGTTCTTGCGGAAACGGCTGATCGTATCCGGCGTCAGCGTCACTTCGCTCATCGGATTGAGATCAAGGGAACGCACCTGGCCGATCGTGCGCTGGCTTGCCGGATCGAAACTGCGGATCGATTCCAGCGTATCGCCGAAGAAATCCAAGCGGACCGGTTCTTCCGAGCCAGGCACGAAGACATCGAGAATACCGCCGCGCACGGCATATTCGCCGACCTCGCGCACCGTTGCTACGCGTTCGAAGCCGTTGCGCTCCAGCCGGCCGGCGATATCCTCCATGCGCACCTGATTGCCGGGGCGCGCCGAGAAGGTCAGGCTTTCGATGATATCCTGCGGCGCCACCTTCTGCAGCATGGCATTGGCCGTCACCAGCACGATTGCCGCATGCGGCTTCTTGCGGTGTGCGATCAGGCCGGAAAGTGCCGCGAGGCGCCGTGCCGAGGTATCGGCGCTCGGCGAGACGCGGTCATAGGGAAGACAGTCCCAAGCCGGCAGCGTCAGAACCGGGATATCGGGAGCGACGAAGCCCAGCATCTGTTCCAGATCGGCCATGCGGTGACCGTCCGACAGCACATAGGCGACGGGTTCGCCGMTGCGGGCGAGCTCGGCAAGCAGCAGCGGCTCCATGCCCGCAGGCACGTTGCCGATCGTCAGCGGCTCGGCGGCGGCTGCGAGCTTCCTGGCATCAAAACCTGGGATCATTCCGGCTTCCTGGGGGTCTCGAAATCGGGTTTGTAGGCGGCAATGCGGGCAAACATGGGCGTCTGTAAATGCTCTGGCGTCGGCCAGGTTCCCATGATCCAGCGCACGAGGTCGTTGTCTTCTTCGGCCATGATCGTCTCGAACTCGTCGAGCTCGGCTTCGCTCATGGTGGGAAGTTCATTTTCGGCGAATTGGCCGAAGACAAGGTCCATCTCTCTGATGCCGCGATGCCAGCAGCGGAACAGAATCCGGCGGCGTCGGGGATCGAGACCGGCGCTCGTGAGCGTTACTCCTGTCATGGCATCACCTTCCTTGTTGATGCGCCTCTATAGACCCTCGAAAGCGGCTTGTCAGCCTTGCCAAGGCCCTATTGTTCATCGCATTTTGACGCCCATGCGCCCCGCCATTCTCGACCCGCTGTTTTCTCCCGTTTCGGGCCTTCCGGGCGTCGGCCCGAAGATCTCGGAGCTTTTCGTCAAGCTGCTCGGACGCGAGACACCGGACGATTGCCGGGTCATCGACCTGCTGTTCCACGCGCCCCATTCACTGATCGACCGGCGCAACCAGCCGGGGATCGCGCGCGCGCCACAAGGAGCGATCGTGACGATCACGGCGCGTGTCGACCGGCATCAGGCGCCGCCGCGCGGCAATCGCAACGTTCCCTACCGGGTCTTCCTGCATGACGAGACCGGCGAGCTGACGCTCGTCTTCTTCCGTGGTCAGGCGGCGTGGCTGGAAAAGCAGTTGCCGATCGACGAGGAAGTGACCGTCAGCGGCAAGGTCGACTGGTTCAACGGCCGCGCTTCGATGGTGCATCCGGACTATATCGTCAAGGCAAGCGAAGGCGAGAACCTGCCGCTGGTCGAGCCGATCTATCCGCTGACGGCGGGGCTTTCTCCGAAGACCCTGCGCAAGATCATCGAGGCGGCATTGCCGCGCATGCCGGAGCTGCCGGAATGGATCGATCTTGCGCTAGCCCAAAAGCAGGGCCTGCCATCCATCCGCGACAGCTTCCATATGCTGCACGAGCCGCGGGATACGTCTGATATAGATCCGCAGACCCCTTCCCGCCGCAGGCTTGCCTATGACGAGTTCCTCGCCGGCCAGCTGTCATTGGCGCTTGTGCGCCAGAGGCTGCGCAAGGTCGCCGGGCAGCCGGTCCACGCAACCGGAGACATCAGCGGCAAAATACTGCAGAGCTTGCCCTTTTCGCCGACGCGCAGCCAGACCGAAGCCGTTGCCGACGTCCTGCAGGATATGGCCGGCGAAGAGCGCATGCTGCGGCTGCTGCAGGGCGATGTCGGCTCCGGCAAGACGCTGGTGGCGCTGATGTCGATGGCGGCGGTGATCGAAAGTGGCGGACAGGCCGTGCTGATGGCGCCAACGGAAATCCTCGCTCGCCAGCATCATGCGACGATTTCGAAATTCGCGGCCGCAGCCGGTCTCGGCGTCGAAGTGCTGACCGGTCGTACAAAGGGCCGCGAGCGCGAGGATATTCTCGATCGCATTGCGTCCGGCGAAGCGCAGATCATTATCGGCACGCATGCGCTCTTCCAGGACAGCGTCAACTACAAGAACCTGATGCTGGCTGTCGTCGACGAGCAGCACCGTTTCGGCGTGCACCAGCGGCTGAGGCTGACGGCAAAGGGCATCTCACCGCATATGCTGGTCATGACGGCAACGCCGATCCCGCGCACATTGGTGCTGGCAGCCTTTGGCGACATGGACGTTTCGAAGCTCACCGAGAAGCCAGCCGGGCGAAAGCCTATCACCACTATCACCGTGCCGACCGAGCGGACCGGAGAGATTGTCGGCAGGCTGAAGAGCGCATTGTCGGAGGGCAAGAAGGCCTATTGGATCTGCCCGCTAGTCGAGGAATCCGAAGAAGTCGATCTGATGTCGGTGGAGGAGCGGCACGCGACGCTCGTCTCGGCGCTCGGCCCGGGCATCGGCCTCATTCACGGACGCATGAGCGGGCCTGAGAAGGATGCCATCATGCTCGCCTTCAAGAGCGGCGAATTGCGGCTGCTGGTGGCGACGACCGTCGTCGAAGTCGGCGTCGACGTGCCGGATGCAACGATCATGGTGATCGAACATGCCGAGCGCTTCGGGCTGGCGCAGCTGCACCAGCTTCGCGGCCGTGTCGGGCGTGGTGACGAGGCGTCCACCTGCATCCTGCTCTACAAAGGGCCGCTCGGCGAGACGGGTCACTCGCGGCTTTCCATCATGCGCGATACGGAAGACGGTTTCCGGATTGCCGAAGAAGATTTGAAACTGCGCGGCGAAGGCGAAATTCTCGGGACGCGACAGTCAGGCACGCCTGGGTTCCGTATCGCCAGTATCGAGGCACATGCTGATTTGCTGGAAATCGCCCGTAAGGATGCGGCCTATCTGATCGAGCGCGATCCGGACCTGACGAGCGAGCGTGGCGAGGCCGTGCGTACGTTGCTCTACCTCTTCCGCCGCGACGAAGCGATACGGTTCCTCAGGGCCGGCTAGTCAACCTTGGAAAGCACCATCGGCTTGGGTCGCACGACCGGAAGATGTTCCGGGGCGACGAGGCCGCCTGATATCAGGAACTTGGCCGCATCCTCCGGGCTCATGTCGAGCATGACGATCTTCTCGCGCGGCACGAAGATGAGGAAACCTGCCGTCGGCACGGGTGTAGGCGGCAAAAAGACGGTGACCATATCCTGCCCCATCGCATTGAATTTCGAAGCGATTTCGCCCTTGGCATCGGTAGCGATAAAGATAAGCGCCCAGAGACCTGGCCCCGGATATTCGATGAGGCCGACCTTCTTGAAGGAATTCGACTGCTCCTTCAGCACCGTCTCGAAGATTTGCTTCACGCTTCTGTAGACAGTGCGGACCAGCGGCATGCGTTGGACGACGGATTCGCCGAAACGAACGATGCTCTGGCCGATGAGGTTTTTGCCGAGGAAGCCGACGATGGTGATCAGGATCACCGCAGTCAGCAGGCCGAAACCGGGAATGGCGAAGTTCAGATAGCTCTCGGGATTCCAGCGCGCTGGAATATAGGGCCGCACCCAGCTGTCCGACCAATGGATGAAGGTCCAGGTCAACCAGATGGTGATTGCGATCGGTGCGCAGATGATCAGGCCGGCGAGAAAATTATTCCTCAGCCGCATTGCGACCGGCACTCGGGGAGCCTTCTCGGTCATCTTTTTTGATGAACTCCGTTTCAGTCTTCAGACAGGCCGGGTCACCGGCCTTCCCCCTGTGTCCGCAGGCACAAAACTGCCAGAATTCGCCTTTTCGCACAACAGGTTTCAGCCCCTCGGGACTTACTCCACAGTCACCGATTTTGCGAGGTTGCGCGGCTGGTCGACGTCCGTGCCCATGAAGACTGCCGTATGGTAGGCCAGCAACTGGATCGGCAGGGAGAAGATCATCGGTGCGATGATCTCATCGACATTGGGGAGGGTGATCGTCGCCATGGTCGGCAGCTTCGAAGCGGCGGCACCGGCCTCATCGGTGATGAAGATGATGCGGCCGCCGCGGGCTGCGACCTCCTGCATGTTGGAGACGGTCTTCTCGAAGAAGCGGTCATAGGGCGCGATGACGATAACGGGCATGTTCTCATCGATGAGCGCAATCGGCCCATGCTTCAGCTCGCCGKCGGCATAACCTTCCGCGTGGATGTAGGAGATTTCCTTGAGCTTCAGCGCGCCTTCCATGGCAAGCGGGAAGCTGGTGCCGCGGCCGAGATAGAGCACGTCCTTGCATTTGGAGAGTTCACGCGACAAAGCCTCCATCTGCGGCTGGATGAGATTGACGACGCGGCTCATGATGCGCGGCATTTCGGCCAGGTGGCGCACCATCGCCTTTTCGTCTTCGGCGCTGATCGTGCCGCGGGCGCGGCCGGCGCCGATTGCCAGCGATGCAAGCACGGCAAGCTGGCAGGTGAAGGCCTTGGTGGAGGCGACGCCGATTTCGGGCCCGGCCATGATCGGGAAGACGGCATCGGATTCGCGGGCGATGGTCGATTCCCGCACGTTCACGACGGCGCCGATCTTCAGGCCGTTTTCCTTGCAGTAACGGAGCGATGCCAGCGTATCGGCTGTTTCGCCCGACTGGGAAATGAAGAGGGCTGCCTGCGAGGGCTGCAGCGGCATTTCGCGATAGCGGAACTCCGAGGCGACGTCGATTTCGACCGGCAAGCGGGCGTAACGCTCGAACCAGTATTTGCCGATCAGGCCGGCGAGATAGGCTGTGCCGCAGGCGGAGATCGCAAGACCGGTCGCCGCCTTGAAATCGATGGCGGATGMGTTCGGGCTGATCGTATTGGCAGCGAAATCCACGTAATGGCTGAGCGCGTGGGAGATGACCTCCGGCTGCTCGTAGATTTCCTTTTCCATGAAATGGCGGTGATTGCCTTTGTCGACCACATAGGCGGTCGCCTGGGAAATCTGCCGCGGGCGCTTGACCACCTTGCCGGAGAAATCGAGCACGGTCGCGCTGTCGCGGGTGATGATCGCCCAGTCGCCGTCAACGAGATAGGTGATCTCGTTGGTGAAGGGCGACAGTGCGATGGCATCCGAGCCCAGGAACATTTCGCCTTTGCCGTAACCAATTGCAAGCGGCGGGCCGGAGCGGGCTGCCATGATCGTGTCGGCGTCGCTCTTCAGCATCACGGCCAGCGCATAGGCGCCGGTGACGCGGTTCAGCATCTTCAGCATGGCTTCGCGTGGCGACAGGCCCTCACGCAGATACTTGGCCATCAGGTGGGCGACGACTTCCGTATCGGTCTGGCTCTGGAAGACTGCGCCGTCGTGGCTCAGCTCGTCGCGCAGCTCGGAGAAATTCTCGATGATGCCGTTATGGACGACGGCGACGCCTTCGACGAAATGTGGATGGGCGTTGGTCTCGTTCGGCACGCCGTGGGTTGCCCAGCGTGTGTGGGCAATGCCGGTCGTTCCCGGCAGCGGCTCGCTGTCGAGGCGCTTTTCCAGATTGAAGAGCTTGCCCTCGGCGCGACGGCGATCCATGACGCCCTCATGGATGGTGGCGACGCCAGCGGAATCGTAACCGCGGTATTCCAGCCGCTTCAGCGCATCGACAAGACGGCCCGAAACCGGCGCATTTCCGACGATCCCAACAATTCCGCACATGCAAACTTCCCCTCGGGCTTCAATCTTGAGGCCACTCCTAGCGATTCTCGCTTATTTCTCAATTGGTACGGCGGTCACTTTCGGTTTCCGCCCGTTACGGAAGAAGGCTCAGGATTTGGCCTTCTTGGCCGCCTTGATGGCAAGCGCGCGTTCGCGCAGCAGCTTGGCCCGCTCAGGCTTGATCTCCTGCCGGGCACGGCCGAAAGCGAGCGCCTCGGCTGGTACGTCTGCGGTGATCACACTGCCGGAGGCGATATAGGCGTTGTCGCCGATCGTAACGGGGGCAACCAGCGAAGAGTTAGAGCCGATGAAGGCATCCTTGCCGATAACAGTCTCGAACTTGTTCACCCCGTCATAATTGCAGGTGATTGCGCCCGCGCCGATATTGGTGCCGGATCCGATGACGGCGTCGCCGATATAGGTCAGGTGGTTGACCTTGGCGCCCTCGCCAATCTTGCCGTTCTTGACTTCGCAGAAATTACCGACCTTGGAACCGGCCGAGAGATCGGCACCCGGACGCAGACGCGCAAATGGACCGACGGTCGCACCTTCGCTGACATGGGCGCCTTCGATATGCGAGAAGGCATGAATGACCGCTCCGCTATCGATGACGGCGCCCGGGCCGAAGACGACGTTCGGCTCGATCAGCGCATCCTGGCCGATGACCGTGTCGTAGGACAGAAAGACCGTTTCCGGGGCGATCATCGTCACGCCTGACAACATCAATTCGAGGCGACGGCGCTGCTGCCAGAAACGCTCGATGTCAGCCAGTTCGGCGCGGGTGTTGCAGCCGGTCATCTCGACTTCCGGCGCGTCGACGGCCGTGACGCGGCCGCCGAGCGAACGGGCGATCTCGACGAGGTCGGTCAGATAATATTCGCCCTTGGCATTGCTGTTGCCGATGCGCGACAGGAGATCGAGCGCCTTGCGGCCGTTGATCGCCATCAGGCCGCTGTTGCACCAGGTGACTGCGCGTTCGGCATCCGTCGCATCCTTTTCCTCGCGGATGGCAATCAACTCGCCGTCCTTGACGAGYAGGCGGCCATAGCCCGTCGGGCGATCCGTGTGGAAACCGATAACGACAATGTCACTGCCCTCGGCCAGCGCCTTGCGGGCTTCAAGCAACGGGCCGGCCGTCTGCAGCGGCACATCGCCATAGGTGACGAGGATATCGTCATAACCTCCAGCAATCGCCTCGCGGGCGGCGAGAACAGCGTGACCGGTGCCGAGGCGCTGTTCCTGCAGGTAGGATTCGATCTTCACGCCACCGATATCGGCAGCCTTCGCCACCTTTTCGGCATCGCGGCCGACAACCAGGGCGACGGAGGAAATTCCGGTCGCGGCCACCGCATCGACGACATGGGCGATCATCGGCCTGCCGGMGACCTCATGCAGCACTTTCGACTTTGCGGATTTCATTCGCGTGCTGTCGCCGGCGGCGAGAATGACGGCAAGGCAGGTGCGTTCCATGGCAGACTCCGAGAATCCATTGCTAGGCGGCTGTTCTGCCGCTCATAGCAGCAAGGCGAGGCTTCAAAAAGACGAAATCGGCAGGGAAACGATTGGCTCGGCGAGCGCGGAGAAGGCTTCGTGGACGTGCTCCCTGCCCTCGACGATGACATCCTCCATCGCCTTGCGCGCTGCTGCGGTATTGCCTGCCGCGATGGCATCGACGATGCGCATGTGGGTTTCGGCGATGTTGGCGAAACCACTCTGCGAGGGCGGCGTGCTCATGCGGAACATGCCGACGAGCGCTGCCTCGATCAGCCCACCGAGCGTGCGCATGAAGGGATTGTGAGATACTTCTGAAACGGCGAGATGGAAGCGCAGGTCGGCAAGCGCGAGACTGTCGGCCGTGTGATCGCTTGCGGCCATGTCGAGCGCCAGGCCGCGCAGTAATTCGATCTCGGCCGGATTCGCACGCTCGGCCACAAGACCGGCTGCGAAGGGCTCGAAAGCAAGGCGGATGTCGTAGAGCTGCAGGAGGAATTCTTCGTTGACGCCGTTGGCGAAATGCCAGGAGATGATTTCGGTGTCGAACATGTTCCAGAAGTTCTTTTCCGTCACACGCGTGCCGACGCGCGCCTTTGCAACGACCATGCCCTTGGCTGCGAGCGTCTTCATCGTTTCCCGCAGCACCGTGCGCGAGACCTTGAAGCGCTGTGCCAGCTCGCCGTCGCCGGGCAGGATCGTGCCGACCGGATAGGTGCCGGCAACGATTGCCCGGCCGAGTTCATCGACGACATGCGCGTGGCTTGTTCGGGTTCTTCGCCCTGCCTTCCGGGTTTCAAGCGGTCTGTTGCGCAATCCGTCACTCCCCCTAGCCATATCTCCTGTTCAGACTGGAAAGGAAAAGGATGGCTTTCTGCATCACCATGAATGCAAAAAGCAGCAAGCCAATCAGGATCTTCGTCCACCAGCTCGACAGCGTACCGTCGAAGGTGATGTAAGTCTGAATGAGCCCCTGGATCAGCAGACCGATGAAGGTCCCTGCCACGAATCCCGCTCCTCCTGTCAGCAGCGTCCCTCCAATGACGACTGCTGCGATGGCATCCAGTTCAACGCCCACCGCCGCAAGAGAATATCCGGCAGACGTGTATAGGGAAAAAACGATTCCGGATAGGCCCGCCAGGAAACCCGACAGGGCGTAGATCTGAATCGTCGTGCGTGCCACCGGAACACCCATCAGCTGCGCCGTCTGCACACCGCCGCCCAGCGCATAGACATTGGTTCCGAAGCGGGTGCGGTGGGCGATGAAGATGCCGGCTGCGAAGACGACGAGCATGATGCCGCCGATCAGCGTCAGCCGTCCGCCGCCTGGCAGCCGATAGTAGAGGCTGGTCAGCGTGGAATAGTATTCGTGATTGATCGGAATGCTGTCGATCGACAGGACATAGGCCATGCCGCGGGCCAGGAACATGCCGGCGAGCGTGACGATGAAGGGCGGCATCTGCAGGAAGTGGATGATCATGCCCATGACCGCACCGAAGGCCGTGGTGATGATGAGAACGATCGCGAAGGCTGCCAGCGGGTGGATGCTGGTGTTCTGCAGAATGACGGCCAGGAAGACGCCGGTGAAGGCGATGACTGAGCCGATGGATAGATCGATGCCGCCGGAGATGATGACGAAGGTCATGCCCACGGCGGCAATGCCGAGAAACGCATTGTCAGTCAGTAGGTTGCCGATGACCCGCGTCGACAGGATGTTCGGATATTGCAGAGTGCAGAGCGCATAGGCGAGCACGAAGATCACGATGGTCGCAAAGAGCGGCAGGTATTTGGAATTCATTTGCGCCCCCCTGCGTCCGTCCGGCGAGTGAAGAAGTTGGCGAGCGACTGCATCGCTGGCGACTGGATGACCAGAATGACGATGATGATGACCGCCTTGATGATGAGATTGAACTCCGGCGGGAAACCGGAAAGCAGAATGCCGGTATTGACCGCCTGGATGATCATGGCGCCGATCAGCGAACCGATGATGCTGAAGCGGCCGCCAAGCAGCGAATTGCCGCCGACGACCACGGCGAGGATAGCGTCGAGCTCCAGCCAGAGGCCGGCATTGTTGGCGTCCGCCCCCTTGATGTCGGCGGCGACGATAATTCCGGCGATCGAAGCGCAGAGGCCACTCAACATATAGACAGCCATCAGCAACACCGGCGTCTGTACGCCCGAGAGCGTGCTCGCGCGTCTGTTGATGCCGACAGCCTCGATCAGCATGCCGAGCGCAGTCCGGCGAACCAGCAGAATGACCAGCAGGCCAGCGATCAGCCAGATGACGACAGGCATGGGTAGGAAGGCGAAGGAACCGCTGCCGAGAAAGATCAGCCCGTCATCGTTGAAGGTCATGATCACGCCTTCCGTAATGAGCTGAGCGATACCGCGGCCGGCGACCATGAGCACAAGTGTCGCGATAATCGGCTGGATATTGAGGATGGAGACGAGAAAGCCGTTCCAGGCGCCGCAAAGAAGGCCGATAACTACGGTCAGTACAAGAGTATAAGCAAGCGAATGGCCTTCGACGATCGACGAGGCCGCAACGGCACCGCAGATTGCGATAACAGCGCCAACCGAGAGATCGATGCCTTTGGTGGCGATMACGAGCGTCATGCCGATCGCCAACAGCGCCACGGGCGCCCCACGATTGAGCACGTCGATGATGCTGCCATAGAGGCGCCCATTTTGAACAATCACATCAAGAAATTGCGGGAAGAAGCTGAAATTCAAAAGAAGAACAACCAGAAGCGCAATCAATTGCGGCGCAAGACGAGAGCCCAGCACCTTCAGCGAGGCAGTCATGCGTCCTCCGTTCGTTTGTCGGCTGCCGCAATGGCGTCGACGATGCCGGCAGCGGTAATGCGCTCGCCGGTCAATTCAGCGATATGCTCGCGATCACGCAGCACGATGACGCGCGAGCTGTAGGCCACCAGCTCCTCAAGTTCGGAGGAGATGACGATCAGCGACATGCCCCTGGCGCACAGTTGCTCGATGAGCTTGATGATTTCGGCATGGGCACCGACATCGATGCCGCGGGTCGGCTCGTCGAGGATCAGGAAATCCGGATTGGTTGCGAGCCAGCGGGCGAGGATCGCCTTCTGCTGATTGCCGCCTGAGAGCAGCCGGATCGGCTTCTCGCGGTCGGTCGTGCGGATATCGAGCGCTCTGATGTATTCGTCAGCGATCGCGTTCTGTTCGGTACGAGAGAGCGGTCGCGCCCAGCCTCGGCGGGCCTGCAGGGCAAGGGCGATATTCTCGCGGATCGACAGGTCGCCGATGATGCCATCCGTCTTGCGATCTTCCGGGCAGAAGCCGAAGCCCTTGCCGATCGCGGCACGCGGGCTCGACAGCGTTACCGGCGCTCCATCGATCCTGGCGACGCCGCTGTCGGCGCTTTCGATGCCGAACATGAGTTCGGCGGTCTCTGTGCGCCCGGAGCCCAGAAGCCCGGCAATGCCGACGACTTCGCCGACACGGACCTCGAGATCGAAGGGTTTTACCTTGCCGCGTTTTCCAAAGCCCTCGAACGTATATTTGACCTCGCCGGCGGCAATGGTGCGTTCTTTGGCAGCATGTTCCGTCTGGGCGAGTTCGCGCCCGAGCATCATGGCGATCAGGTTCTGCCGCGGCAGTTCCGCTGCCTCATGTGTACCGACAAGCCGGCCATTGCGCAGCACGGTGATGCGGTCGCTGACTGCATAAACCTGTTCAAGAAAATGAGTAATGAAGACAATGCCTAATCCGCGCTTTTTCAAGTCATTTATGACACCAAAGAGCATTTCGACTTCATGCGTATCGAGACTTGCCGTTGGCTCGTCGAGGATGAGCACCTTGCCGGAGAGATCGACGGCCCGGGCGATCGCCACGATCTGCTGGACGGCGACCGAGAAGCGGTCGAGTTGCGCGGTTACATCGATATCGAGGCCATAGCCTGCCAGAAGCTCACGGGCATTTCTGTTCATGGTGCGGGCATCGATCATACCGAAGCGCTTCGGTTGGCGGCCGAGGAAGAGGTTCTCCGCAACGCTGAGATTGGAAAGGAGGTTGACCTCCTGGTAGACGGTGCCGATGCCGAGCTTCTGGGCGGCCAGCGTATCGGCCGGATCGATCTCGTGACCTTCCAGCGTCAGGCTTCCGCCGTCGCGGCGATAGGCACCCGTAATGCACTTGATGAGCGTCGATTTGCCGGCGCCGTTTTCGCCGAGAAGCGCATGCACCTCACCCCGACGTAGCGTGAAATCCACCTTATCCAGGGCGACGGCGCCGGGGAAGAATTTCGATATGCCGGCGGCTGCGAGAATATTCTCGAAATTGTGAACCATGAGGGTTGCTGTTTCCTGATATTGCGCCTTACGCCTGTACGAAAAACKGGCATGACGCCCTGCTGGTACCGGCAGTTCCGCACCGGTCCATGATGGACCGGTGCGGTTCAAGCTTCAATCAGTAACCCTGACCCTTCTTCTCTTCGTAGACCTTCATCGGGTCGTCGGCAGGCGTGTAGAGCTTGGACTCGGTCTGGATCCACTTCGGCGGAGCCTTCTTGTCCTTCAGGTAGGCATCGAGCGCATCGAAGGCCGGGCCTGCCATGTTCGGCGTCAGCTCGACCGTGGCATTGGCCTCACCCTCGGACATGGCCTTGAAGATATCGGGCAYGGCGTCGATGGAGACGACGAGGATATCCTTGCCGGGCTTCAGGCCGGCTTCCTTGATCGCCTGGATGGCGCCGACGGCCATGTCGTCGTTATGGGCGTAGAGAGCGCAGATATCCTTGCCGCCATTCTCGGCCTTCAGGAAGCTTTCCATGACTTCCTTGCCCTTGGTGCGKGTGAAGTCACCGGTCTGGCTGCGAACGATCTTCAGGTTGTCGTGGCCGGCAAGGGCCTCTTCGAAGCCCTTCTTGCGTGCGATGGCCGGCGACGAACCGGTCGTGCCCTGCAGTTCGACGACATTGCACTTCTTGTCGCCGACCGTCTTGACCAAGAAATCGCCGGCGACCTTGCCTTCGTGGACCAGGTCGGAGGTAACAGCCGTCAGGTAGAGATCATCAGGAGCCTTGATGGTGCGGTCGAGCAGGATGACCGGAATCTTGGCTTCCTTGGCTTCCTTCAGAACGTCGTCCCAGCCGGTTTCGACAACAGGAGCAACGAGAATGGCATCGACGCCCTGAGCGATGAACGAGCGCAGTGCCTTGATCTGATTTTCCTGCTTCTGCTGCGCATCGGCAAACTTCAGATCGATGCCGCGCTTCTTGGCCTGCTCCTTGGTCACGGTCGTTTCAGCCGCACGCCAGCCCGATTCCGAGCCGATCTGCGAGAAGCCAACGGTCAGGCCGGCAGCCGAAGCCGAACCGAACATGCAGGCAGCCAGAATCGTGGCACTCAAAAGTGCAGTCTTCAATTTCATGATTTCCTCCCAATGCCGCATCTCGCGGCGCAGGGTCAAAAAATCATATAGTATTACTTTTGTAAATGAGCATTTTGGTATGCACCGCAGCAAAAAAGGCGCCCCCGGGAGGAGCGCCTTTCGCAACTGCGAATTGCAGTTTTGTTATTGCGCCGGCAGCTTGTCGTCGACGCCCTCGATGTAGAAGTTCATGCCGAGCAGCGTGCCGTCATCCGCCTTTTCGCCGGCCTTCAGCCAGGGCGTACCGTCCTGCTTGTTGATCGGGCCAGTGAAGGGGTGCAGTTCGCCGGATTTGATCTTGGCTTCGGTTTCCTCAGCCATCTTCTTCACATCGTCAGGCATGTTGGTGTAGGGCGCCATCTTGAGGATGCCGTCCTTTAGGCCGTCCCAGCTCTGCTCGGACTTCCAGGTGCCGTCCAGAAGCGCATGGATGCGCTTGGAGTAGTAGTTACCCCAGGTGTCGACGATTGCCGTCAGCTGCGCCTTCGGGCCGGCTGCGATCATGTCGGATGCCTGACCAAAAGCGTGGATGCCACGCTCTTCGGCAACCTGCATCGGCGCGGTCGTGTCGGTGTGCTGCGTCAGCACGTCGACGCCCTGGTCGATCATGGCCTTGGCAGCGTCGGCTTCCTTGCCTGGATCGAACCAGGTGTTGACCCAGATGACCTTCAGCTTGAAGCTCGGATCGATCGACTTGGCGCCCTGTTCGAAGGAGTTGATGCCCATCACGACTTCGGGAATCGGGAAGGAAGCGATGTAGGCAGCGCCGTGGTTCTTCGAGGTCCTGGCGGCGATCTGGCCGAGGATGTAGCGGCCTTCATAGAAGCGCGAGTTGTAGGTCGCGAGATTCGGGCCGGCCTTGTAACCGGTGCCGTGCTCGAACTTGACGTCCGGGAACTTGGCAGCAACCTTGACCGTAGCGTCCATGAAGCCGAAGGACGTCGTGAAGATCAGCTTGCAGCCGGAGCGGGCAAGGCGCTCGATGGCGCGCTCGGCATCCGGGCCTTCCGGAACGTTTTCGAGGTAAGGCGTATCGATCTTGTCGCCGAATTCGGCCTGAACCTGCTGGCGGCCGAGATCGTGTGCCTGCGAATAACCGCCGTCGGTGTGCGAACCGACATAGACGAAGCAGACCTTCGTCTTGTCCGCTGCTTCGGCGGCCGAGGATATGCCGATGACAGCGGCAGCCGATGCGGCAAGTGTGAGTGCGAACTTCTTCATGATGACCCCTGTTGGTTTGAAGATTTTCCGGAAACCCGTCTCTATGTTCTTGTTCTATCGCTCCGGTACGAAGGCTTTTCCAAGCGAAGCGGGCGTGTTGATCAACGTCGTGCGCCGATTATGAGAAATGATGATCAGAACCACAATAGTCGCGGCATAGGGCAGCATCGAGAGAAACTGCGAGGGAATGCCGAGACCAAAGGCCTGCGCATGAAGCTGCAGGATCGTGACCGCTCCGAACAGGTAGCCGCCGGCAAAGACCCGCCACGGGCGCCAGGAGGCGAAAACGACGAGCGCAAGGGTAATCCAGCCGCKACCGGCCGACATGTTCTCCGCCCATTGCGGCGTATAGACCAGCGAGAGCTGCGCACCGGCAAGACCAGCGCAGGCGCCGCCGAACATGACTGCCAGATAGCGCGTGCGAATGACGTGAATGCCAAGCGCATGGGCGGAACCATGACTGTCGCCGATCGCCCGAAGCTTGAGGCCGGCACGGCTACGGAACAGGAACCAGCTCACGCCGAAAACCAGCGCGATCGACAGGTAGAAGATGAAATCCTGCTTGAAGAGAACCGGGCCGATGACCRGAATATCGGACAGGATGGGAACCACGATCTCCTCCAGCCGGATACCCTGCACGCTGACATAGGCCTCGCCCAACTGGCCGGATAGACCGAGACCGAGAAGGGTGAGTGCGAGACCGGTTGCCACCTGGTTTGCCACCAGCGTCAGTGTCAGAAAGGCAAAAAGCAGCGAGAAAAGCGCGCCGGCGACAATCCCGCAGATGATTCCGACATAGGGCGATCCCGACATCTGCGCGCCGGCGAAAGCGGCGACCGCGCCCATGATCATCATGCCCTCGACGCCGAGGTTGAGGACGCCGGAGCGCTCCGTCACCAGTTCGCCGAGTGCTGCGATGACGAGCGGTGTCGAGGCCGTGATGACGGTCAGAAGAATGGCTTCGAAGATGCTCATGCCGCGCTACCCTTCACCCGCGACCAGATGATGCGAATTTTGTAATAGATCAGCGTATCGCAGGAGAGCACGAAGAAGAGGATCAGTCCCTGGAAAACGCGGGTGACCTTGTCCGAGACGCCGATCGAAAGCTGTGCGGCCTCGCCCCCGAGATAGGTCAGTGCCAGCACCAGCCCCGAAGCGACGACGCCAAGCGGATTGAGACGGCCGAGAAAGGCGACGATGATGGCGGTGAAACCGTAGCCCGGCGAGATCGCAGGCTGCAGGTGACCGATCGAGCCCGAGACTTCGCAAATGCCGGCAAGGCCGGCCAACGCGCCGGAGAAGAGGAAGCTGAACCAGATCATCCTCTTCGACGAGAAGCCTGCAAAACGCCCTGCCCGTTCCGACTGGCCAAGCACGACGACTTCGAAACCCTTCAGCGTGAAGCGCATCATGAACCAGACGAGGACGGCCGCGACGATGGCGAAGATGAAACCCCAATGGGCGCGTCCCGATTCCTCCCATATCGCCGGCACGATCGCTTCCGGCGCAAAGTCGCGGGAAACAGGGAAATTGAACCCCTTCGGATCACGCCATGCGCCGCGTATCAGCCAATCGAGATAAAGCTGGGCGATATAGACCAGCATCAGCGACGTCAGGATCTCGTTGGTATTGAAATGGGCCTTCAACAGCGCCGGAATGGCGGCAAACAGGGCGCCGCCGAGCGCGCCCAGGATCAGCATCAGCGGCAGCACAAACGGCGAATGCCAATCGTAGAAGACGATCGGGATATAGGAGCCGGTGATCGCGCCGATGGTGAATTGGCCTTCGGCGCCGATGTTCCAATTGTTGGAGCGATAACAGACGGCAAGGCCGACGGCGATCAGGATCAGCGGGGCAGCCTTGATCGCCAGTTCGTGCAGCGACCAGACTTCCAGAAGCGGCTCGAGAAAGAAGGCGTCAAGCGCCTCGAGCGGATCCTTGCCGAGCATGGCGAACATGATGGCGCCAAATATCAGCGTCAGTACGAGAGCGAGAAGCGGTGAAACGAAGGCATAGAGTTTCGAGACCTGCGGGCGCTTTTCAAGCTCAATGCGCATGAGCAGCCTCCGCGCCATGCGTGTTTTCATGCAGGCCGCCCATCAGCAGACCGATCTTTTCGCGCGTCAGGTCACCGGCCGGATAGGGCTTGGAAAGACGTCCCTCGGAAATGACGGCGATGTCGGTCGCCACCTCGAAGATCTCGTCGAGATCCTGGCTGATGACGACGACAGCAGAACCGGCTTTTGCAAGATCGACGAGAGCCTGGCGAATACGGCTTGCGGCACCTGCGTCCACGCCCCATGTCGGCTGGTTGACGACGAGGACAGCCGGTTGGCGATCAAGCTCGCGGCCGACGATGAATTTCTGCAGATTGCCGCCGGAGAGCGAACCTGCGGCGGGATCATCGCCGCTCTTGCGGACATCCATGACCTCCGAAATGCGCCGGGCGGCAGATTTCACCGCGCCGTGGCGGATGATGCCGAGGAGACCGAGGAAGGCTTTGCGGTCCGACTGGCTGCGGGCCAGTACCAGGTTGTCGGAGAGCTTCATGGCGGAGACGGCCGCATGTCCGTGCCGCTCCTCGGGCACGAAGCCGGCGCCGAGCAGCCGGCGGGCGGTGATGCCCTGAGTACCGACGGGTTTCTTTCTAATAATGATCGCTTCGGCAGACGAGACTGGATATTCGCCTGACAGCGCATCGAAAAGCTCGCTTTGTCCATTGCCGGCCACACCGGCGATTGCGAGGATTTCTCCCGAGCAAACGGCCAGAGAGACATTGCGTAGCGGCATGGCAAACGGTGTCCGCGCGCCGACGGAGAGGTTCGAGACGGCAAGCTGCACCTCGCCCTTGTCGTTGCGCTCGGGATGAGTAACGGCAGCAACCTCGCTGYCGACCATCATGCGGGCGAGAGAGGCGGGCGTCTCCTGCTTGGGATCGCAAGCACCGGTCACGCGGCCGTGGCGGAGCACGGTGGCGCGATCGCAGATGCGCTGCACCTCTTCCAGGCGATGGCTGATATAGAGAACGGAGCGACCCTCGGCTCGCAGCTTGAAGAGGGTTTCGAAGAGCTTGTCGGCCTCCTGCGGCGTCAGCACCGATGTCGGCTCGTCCAGGATGATGAGCTTCGGGTTCTGCAGCAGCGCGCGGACGATTTCAATGCGCTGGCGCTCACCGACCGAGAGATCGGCGACATGCGCATGCGGGTCGAGCGGCAGGCCATAGGCCTCAGACAGCGCCCTCGCCTCCTCGGCGATCCTGCCGATCGGAATGCTGTCGTCGAGAGAAAGCGCGATGTTTTCGGCAACAGTCAGCGCCTCGAACAGCGAGAAATGCTGGAAGACCATACCGATGCCAAGCTTGCGGGCCTCGCCCGGCGAGGTGATCGTGACCGGCCTGCCCTCCCAGAGGATCTGCCCGTCCGTCGGCTCCAGAACGCCGAAGAGCATTTTGACGAGTGTGGATTTGCCTGCGCCATTTTCGCCGAGAAGCGCATGAATCTCGCCCGGCGCTATATCGAGATCGATTTCATTGCATGCGGCAAAGCTACCGAAGAATTTCGTGAGCTTCTGGACCGATAACAACGCACCGGAAGCCGGCACATTCAATGGCGACACGTTCCCCTCATTTCTTCTGCCGATCGGTCCGTTTGGATCTCATGGAATCAGCAGTGTCGTTCCGGTTGTTTTTCTTGTTTCCAGATCCGTGTGGGCCCGCCCAACCTCACGCAGCGGATAGGTTTGGTTGATATTGATACGCACTTTGTTGCCCTGCACAACATCAAATAGATTGTTTGCACAATCGGTGAGTTCCCGAGGCGTGGCAATATAGGTGAAGAGCGTCGGGCGCGTGGCATAGAGCGAGCCCCTTTGGGCGAGATGCGCCATCGTAAAGTTCTCAATCGCGCCAGAGGATTGGCCGAAGGATGCAAAGAGACCTCGCGGCTTCAGACAATCCAGCGATTGCGGGAAAGTATCGCGGCCGATCGAGTCATAGACCACGTCGACACCCTTGCCGCCGGTGATTTCCCGCACGCGCTCGGCGAAGTTCTCGGTCTTGTAGTTGATGACATGGTCGTAGCCGTGGTCGAGGGCCAGCTGGACTTTGTCGGCGGAGCCTGCCGTGCCGATGACAGTTGCCCCGAGCGCTTTTGCCCACTGGCCGGCAATCAAGCCGACGCCTCCGGCTGCGGCATGAAACAGCAGAACGGTCTGGGGGCCGACCTTGAAGGTGCGGTTCAGGAGATACTCGGCCGTCATACCCTTCAGCATCATGGCAGCCGCCGTTTCCAGGCTGATGCCGTCGGGCACCTTTACCAGATGTTTCGTCTCAATATTGCGTTCGGCACTATAGGCGCCATCGGCACTGGCGTAGGCGACGCGGTCGCCGACGGCGAAATCGCTGGCGMCAGGGCCAGTGGCGGTGACAACGCCGGCGCCCTCCTTGCCGGTCACGAAGGGCAGATGTGGTGCCTTATAGGTGCCGTCGCGAAAATAGACGTCGATGAAATTCAGGCCGATGGCATCCTGGCGGATCTGCACCTGACCCTCAGAAGGCGGCGGCAGATCGATATCGACATAGTCGAAAACCTCAGGGCCACCGTTTCTGGAAAAAGAAACCGCCTTCGTCTTTGCCATGCTGCTTACCTCACTTGCGTCCAAGCGCCGGGAAGAATTGGAGCACCCCACCGATGACGTAAAGGTAGATGCCGCTCACGATGAAGAGAACGACCGCCCATTGCGGCATGTCGAAATGCATCAGCAGCGAATAGGCGCCAAGCGCCGACCACAGGAGAAAGATGCCGAGGTTCAGTGGGCGCAGGCGCTGGACGCGCACGGGATGCAGGAAATTGATCGGCAAAAAGGTCAGGATCACGGAAACGGTGACGACGATAAAGGCCGTCGTCTCGCTCGCATGCATCACGAAGAGTGTGAAGACCACCATGTTCCAGACGACGGGGAACCCGGAGAAGAAATACTCCTCTGTCTTCATGCCCATATCGGCGTAATAGATGGCGCTCGACACGACGATCATGCCGGCGGCGGCAAAAGACCAGGGCTCGCCGATCATGCCGCTCTGATAGAGCGCGAAGGCCGGCAGCAGCACATAGGTCACGTAGTCGATGATATTGTCGAGCGTATCGCCCGACCAGTTGGGCAGGACTTCCTTGACACGCACCTTGCGGGCGATCGGCCCGTCGATACCATCGACCAGGAGCGCAAGCCCCAGCCACCAGAACATGTCGACGAAACGGTGCTCGGCGGCGGCGACTACACCGAGAAATGCCAGAAAAGAACCGGAGGCCGTCAGGATATGGACGGAAAATGCGCGCATTTCCGCGTAAGGAACGCGCTTGTAATTGAAAATCTTCATGTTCCCCCGTACTACCTGTCGCGCCMGCGCCGCGGCGGGCGTCGTTTTTTGCCTAATATGCATCCTTTGAATAGCTTAGCCAGCGCAAAAGCGACAGTTCGCCACAGGCGGTGAATCCTGACCGTGACATGCATATTTCGCTCCCCAGCCATGCGATGGAATGGATTGCCTTTAATTTAGCGGGGTTTTGTAATATCTGCCTCGCATGCCGATGATTATCCTGCGAACGACGAGCCCGATATCGAAATGAACGCTCCTGCAAAGACCGAAGAATTCGCTTCCGCTATCCCTGCCGGCGTCTATGCCGAGACGGTGCTGAGTGTGACGCATTACACCGACCGGCTTTTCCGCTTCACGATGACCCGGCCGGATGGCTTCCGTTTCCGTTCTGGCGAGTTCGCGATGATCGGCCTCATGGTCGACGGCAAACCGGTCTTCCGCGCCTACTCGATCGCGAGCCCCGCCTGGGCCGAAGAGCTGGAATTCTTTTCCATCAAGGTGCCGGACGGTCCGCTGACTTCGCATCTGCAGCTCATCAAGCCGGGCGACCAGGTGCTGATGCGCAAAAAGCCGACGGGTACGCTGGTTCTCGATGCGCTGACCCCGGGCAAGCGCCTTTACATGTTCTCCACCGGCACCGGCATCGCACCTTTTGCGAGCCTCATCCGCGATCCGGAAACCTATGAGAAGTTCGACGAGGTCATCCTTACTCATACGACGCGCGAGATTTCCGAGCTGAAATACGGCTTCGACCTCGTGCACGAGATCCAGAACGACGAGCTCCTCAAGGAAGTGGTCGGCGACAAGCTGCGCCACTATGCGACCGTCACCCGCGAAGACTTCGAATATCGCGGCCGCATCACCGACCTGATCTCCTCCGGCAAACTCTTCACCGATCTCGGCGTGCCGCCGATCGATCCGGCTGTTGACCGCGGCATGATCTGCGGTTCGTCGGCCATGCTGAAGGACACGAAGGAGCTTCTGGAGAAGGCCGGCCTTGACGAAGGCGCCAACAGCAAGCCCGCAGAATTCGTCATCGAACGGGCCTTCGTCGGCTGAGGCCACGGTATAGATTTCACTGCAACGGCTCCGGAAACGGGGCCGTTTCTATTTCTGGCTCAGATAATCGATCAAATCGGCCATTGCCTCGCGCGCCTGCTCGACCTCGCCCTGATGAATGGACCTGATGACCGCGACGTGGAGAAAGATGGATCGATCCATGCGATCCGGATTGGCGGTCGAATACCAGAGGCGACGGGAGTGGGTCTGGACCGGCCCCAGCGCGGCGATCATGAAGCTGTTCGGGCAAGCATCCTCGAGGATCTCGTCAAAGGCTTTGTCGGCGGCGAAAAAACCCGCCAGATCGCCACGGACAGCGCATTCTTCCATCGCACGGGCGCAGGTGACAAGCCGTCCTCTCTGCTCCTCATTGGCAGCATCGGCGACAAGAGCTGCCGCAACCGGCTCCAGCTTGCGGCGCACCTGCATGACATTGGCGTGGTCTTCAGCGTGAATTTCGGCAACCTGCAGGCCGACGCGCGGCTTCACCACAATCAGACCCTGCCAGGCAAGTTTCTGGATCGCTTCGCGTACCGGCGTGCGGCCATGGCCTGCAAGATCGATAAGCTGCTTTTCCGTCACCAGCGCGCCAGGTGCCAAAGCCAGCGTCACGATGGCGTGCTCCAGGGCTAGGTAGGCGAGATGGCTTAGAGATTCCTGCATACGGGCGAATCCGAGTCTGATATATCAATACTGGCACGCTTAGGTGCTAAAGACAAGTTTTCCTGATATATCAAAGCCATGCGGTGTGCGAGAAGAACACTCCCAATCGTGCCACTTATTCGTGGCGCAATGCCTCGATCGGATTGAGCTGTGCAGCTCGCCTCGCCGGGAAGAAGCCGAAGATCATGCCGATTGCCGCCGAGAAGACGAAGGCGATGAAGATGATGAGCGGGCTGACCACGAAGGGCACATTGAGGAAGCTGACCGTACCGTATGCAAGCGTCAGGCCGAGCATGATGCCGGCGATACCGCCAAACAGCGACAGGGCGACGGCTTCGACGAGGAATTGCGTCAGCACCTGATTTTCAAGCGCGCCGATGGCAAGGCGAATGCCGATCTCGCGGGTGCGMTCCGTTACCGACACCAGCATGATATTCATGATGCCGATGCCGCCGACGAGCAGACTGACGGCAGCGACTGCGCCAAGCAGGCCCGTCAGCAGCGTCGTCGTGCCTRTCATGGCTTCGGCGATCTGYGTCATGTCATTGACGTTGAAATCATCCTGGCGGCCGGGGATGATCTTGCGGCGCTCACGAAGCAGGTTCTCGACATCTGCCTGCACCTTTGATGTCGAGACGCCGTCACGCGCTGAAATGAGAATCGTCGGCACATTGGAGCTGCCGCTGATGCGGCGCTGGAACACCTTGACCGGCATGATGACGGCATCGTCCTGGTCGTTGCCCATGCCGGACTGACCGCGCTTTGCCAGGACGCCGATAACAGGGCAGGAAACCTTGCCGACACGGATCAGCTGGCCGGTTGGGTCGGAGGCGCCAAACAGTTGCTCACGCACGGTTTCACCGATGATGCAGCGCGACTGACCGCGCTCTTCGGCCGGCGTGAATTCACGACCGAGCGCCAGATCCCAGTCCTGCGCGACGAAATAGTCGTTGGTCGTACCGTAGACGGTGGTCGAATGGTTCTGGCCGCCGAAAATAACGGTCGCCGTCGACTGGTTGGACGGCGCCACCGCCCGCAACCCAGGAACCTGATCGCGGATCGCTTCGACATCCTTCAGCGAGAAGCGCCGGGCCTCGGAACTGGCGCGGCCAGGGCCGAACTGACCGGGACGCACGAAGAGCATATTGGTGCCGAGGCGCGAAAGCTCGGTCGAAACCTGCGCCGTCGTACCATTGCCGATGGTGACGAGCGCGATGACGGCGGCGACGCCGATGACGACGCCAAGCACGGTGAGGAAGGAGCGCAACAGATTTCTGCTGATCGCGCGCAGTGCCAACTTCAGCGTTTCAAAGAACATGCTCTGCCCTCCGCCGATGCTCCATCTCGGTTTCCAGCTTGCCGTCGACGAAGCGCAGCAGGCGTCCCGCATAGGCGGCGATGTCGGGCTCATGCGTGACCATAACGATGGTGATACCCTGTTCACGGTTCAGCCGCGTCATCAGATCCATGATCTCGATGCTGGTCCTGGTATCGAGATTGCCGGTCGGCTCGTCGGCGAGCAGCAAAGCCGGCTCCGTGACGATAGCGCGGGCGATCGCCACGCGCTGCTGCTGACCACCGGAGAGTTCCTGCGTCTTGTGATGCTCCCTGCCCGACAGACCAACGAGGCCAAGTGCCTCATTGGCCCGCTTGCGCCGCTCGCCAACTGCCATGCCGCGATAGATCAGCGGCAGTTCGACGTTCTCGACGGCGGAGGTACGCGACAGGAGATTGAAGCCCTGGAAGACGAAGCCCAGCATATGGCGGCGCAGAAGCGTCAACTGGCCGCGATCGAAGCCACCCGTCGAAATGCCCTGGAAGACATAGTCGCCCGATGTCGGTACATCGAGGCAGCCGAGGATATTCATCGCCGTCGACTTTCCGGAGCCGGACGGTCCCATGATCGCGACGAATTCATGCGCTCGGATCGAAAGATCCACGCGGTCGAGCGCGCGGATGGCCKCAGCGCCCTCGCCATAGATTTTCGAGACTTGCCTGAATTCGAGAAGCGGCGGGCGTTCCATCATCGGCTCCCGTCAGTTTGTCCGTGCCGCGGTATCGGTGATGATCGCATCCTTTTCGGTAAGCTCGCCCGAGGTGACCTGAGTGAACTGGCCATCGGAAGAACCGACCTGGATCACGACCGGTACCGGGTGGCCGTTGCGAAGCACCCAGACGCGGCGTTGCGTCCCGGTCAGCTTGGAATCACCGCCCCCACCGCTGCGAGGCAGACGCGGCGGACGGAGCAAGCTGAAAATCCCACGGCCGCCACGCGTTTCCATCTGCGGCGGGGCGTAACGAAGGGCGGCATTCGGAACCATCAGCGTATCCTTGACGGCCTCAACGGTGATGTCGGACGTTGCCGTCATGCCGGGGCGTAGCAGCAGGTCGGCATTGTCGACCGAAAGGACCGCCTTGTAGGTGACGACATTGTTGACGACTTCGGAGGCGAAACGGATCTGCTCGATGACGGCCGGAAAGGTGCGATCCGGATAGGCGTCGACCGTGAAGCTCGCCTTCTGGCCAACGGCGATCTGGCCGACATCGGCTTCATCGACATCCACCTGCAGCTCCATCTTCTTGAGATCGCCGGCAAGGGTAAAAAGCACCGGCGCCGAGAGCGAGGCAGCAACAGTCGCGCCCGGATCGACGGAGCGGGTCAGAATCACGCCGTCGATCGGCGAGACAATCTTCGCCTTGGCAAGGTTGACCTCGGCAAGCTGAAGGTCTGCCTCGGAGGCCAGCACTTCGGCCTCGTTTATATCCTTGGCGGCGACGGCCGAGTCATATTTGTAGGTCGCGTCGTCGAGGCTCTGCTGCGTGGAGACGTTGCTTTTGACGAGGCTCTTCAGACGGTCGAGCGAGGTCGCGGCCGATTGCAGATCGGCATTTGCCTTGACGACATTGGCCTTGGCCGAATTGAGCTTCGCGCGCGAGCTCTTCAAGTCGGCTTCCAGCTTGTTGGTGTCGAGAACGGCCAGAACGTCGCCTGCCTTGACCGTGCTGTTATAATCGACATTGACGTCGCGCATCGTGCCGGACAGTTCGCTCGATATATCGACCTGTTCGGTTGGCTGGACGGAGCCTGTGGCGGTGACAAGTACGGTCAGATCGCCGCGCTTGACCGGCTGCGTCGTATAGCTGACTTCGGCGCTGCCGCGGCCCATGTAGAAATAGGCTGCAGCTGCGGCGGCCAGAATCACGAGCACCAGAACGATCAGGCGCCCACGCCAGCGGCGGCCCCTGCTCCGCCGTCCGGTGGCCAGCACGGCAGCCAAGTCGGCATTCGCCCCGGTTACAGAACCGGTCTCTTTGCCAGCCTCCAGATTGTCCATGTCATCCTCGAGATATGCTTCGCCGCGTTGGGCCTGTTCGCGGCAGAATAATCACAACGAAGATGAACCCAACATTACCGTTGCCCCCATGATGGTACGGAAATGCGGCCGAAAAACATGAAATATTCGTAAGGAAACAGCCGGATGGCGCTCACAGTGCAAGCAGCGTGCTAGGAATGGGCGGATTCAAGCCTAACACTTATGGTTGCAACACCAATTCACTGAGAGGGCCGCGGCCTGAGGGGCCGCAGCATCGTACCCCAGATCTAACGCGCGGGCAGGATCGCGGCGCCGCCGGCCGCCTGAACTGCGAGGCTGCCCGTGGCAATGCCCTCACGCAGGAAAACATCGGCACTCGCGCCGCCAAGCCAGGCATGGATGAGACCGGCGTTGAAGGCATCGCCCGCCCCGGTCGTATCCACGACCTTGACGGTGGGGGCATTCTGATGAAGCCGCACATCGCCGGAAGCGAAATAAGCGCCGCCGGCACCGGCTTTCAACGCCACCGCCGGGAAGCGCGCGGCGAGCCTGTCCAGCGCTTCGGCCGGATCGGAGCATCCAGTGATGGCAATGGCTTCCTCGACATTCGGAAGGAAGAGATCGATGCCCTCGCAGCGATCGAGGAAATCATGTTGGTAGATCAGCGTTTCGTCCCAGCTCGGATCGAGCGATACGGTGAGGCCGTTCTCCCTCGCCTTTGCGACTAGGCCGGGGATTTCCGCCAACGTGGCAAATTCGGCGATGTGCAGGTGACGCGCCTCGCTCCAGGCAAGCGCCTCGCCAAGAGTTGCCGGTTCAGCGCCGCCGGCACGACGGGACAGAAAGGCCCGCTCCTCGCCATTGTTGATCGCGACGGTGACCTGTGGACCGGCATCAGCCGCCCGGTCGAGAAAGCGAAGATCGACGCCGCTCGCTTCCAGTTCCGCGATCAGGMCATTCGAAAGCCCATCGGTGCCGAGACGGGAGAGCAGAGCCGTCTTGCGGCCGATATGGGCGGAATAAGYGGCCATGATGAAAGAGCCGCCGCCCGCTGCAATGCGCAGGTCATCCGCAAAGAGCTCACGCCCGAGCACGGGCATGGTCTCCAGTCCCGTGAAAATCAGGTCGCAATAGATCCGGCCGATGCTGAGCACCGCGGATCGCATGTCATTATCAGATGTCATTGGCGCCCGAGGGCCTTTTCCGTTTTTGCATCGAAAACATAGAGAGCACCGGAGGCTGCATGGGCATTCACGGTGCTGCCGACGGCCGGTATCACCTTACCGGGTGCGGTTGCAATCACGGACGTGCCCGCCACATCGAAATGCACCAGCGTTTCGGCGCCGAGCGGCTCGACGGCCGTCACCGTGCCCGAGAGCGAAAGGACGCCCGTGCCTTCGCCGATAACCAGATCATGCGGGCGCACGCCGATCAGATGCGGACCGCCCGGCCCGATGCGCAAACCATCGGCCGCGGCTGTGCCCGGCAGAAGGTTCATCGACGGGCTGCCGATGAAGCGCGCGGTGAAGACATCGGCGGGGTTCTCGTAGATATCCATCGGCGTTCCCGCCTGCAGGATGTGGCCATCCTTCATGACGACGATACGGTCGGCCATGGTCATGGCCTCGACCTGATCGTGGGTGACATAGACGATCGTCGTGCCGAGCCGCTGGTGCAGGCGCTTGATCTCGATGCGCATCTGCGTGCGCAGCTGGGCGTCGAGATTCGACAACGGCTCGTCGAAGAGGAAGGCGGAGGGGTTGCGCACCATGGCGCGGCCGATCGCGACACGCTGGCGCTGGCCGCCGGAAAGTGCGGCCGGACGACGGGCGAGATAATCCGTCAGTCCAAGAATCTGCGCCGTCTCGTCGATGCGCTTGTCCTTATCCGCCTGCGAAAGCTTGGAGGTGTAGAGACCGAAGCCGATATTCTGGCGCACGCTCATATGCGGATAGATGGCGTAGTTCTGGAACACCATGGCGATGTTTCGTTGTTTCGGTTCGCGCTCGTTGACCACCTCGCCGCCGATCTTCAGCGTGCCGCCGGAAATATCCTCGAGACCGGCGATCATGCGCAGCGTCGTCGACTTGCCGCAGCCGGACGGGCCGACGAAGACGACGAATTCACCGTCGGCAATCGCAAGATCGATGCCGTGCACGACACCCAGCTTGCCGTAGCGTTTGACGAGCCCCTGCAGTTCGATATTTGCCATCAGGCGGTCCCCATCAATGCCGTGAATCTGGTTTGAAGTTCCTCAGCAGCGGCGGCTTCGCGCGCTGCGTTTTCCTGCGCATCTGCGGCGAATGCGGCAGCCTTTTCCTGGTAGGCTGCGAGCGCATCCGCCATCGGTGCCGGTGCGGGACCGCCGAAGCGGGCACGAACGGCAACGAAATGTTCCGGCGAGACAATCTCGGCAAACTGCACCTTGTCGATGTCGGGTTTGCGGCCCGCCAGTTCCTCGAAAGCTGTGAGGAAGGGCTCGTAGCCATCATCCGAAAGACCACCACCCTTGGCGACCACGGCACGTGCGACGGTTGCGGCAATCTCGTGCGCTTGGCGGAAGGAAAGCCCTTCGAGGCGGACCAGTGAATCCGCCAATTCCGTGATGGTGATGCAGGAACGGCGGATATTATTTGCCACGCGCTCGGGGTCGATGCTGATCTGGGAGATGAAGGCGGCCAGCAGGTCGAGCACACGCCCGGCCGAGTGGAAGGCCTCATAGCCCATGCCCTGCGTTTCGCCCTCGCTATCGTTCATATCGGTGAAGGGCGTGTTGTGCATGACGTCGAGCACGGTGCGGGCGCGGCCAAAGGTCTGGCTCGCCAGATGGCGCATATGCTCGATCGGCACCGGATTGCGCTTCTGCGGCATGATCGAAGAGATCTGCACCAGCGCATTCGGCACATAGATCTGGCCGACCTCGAAGCTCGTCCAGAACTGGAAGTCCTGGATCAGGCGGCCGAGATGGAGGAACATCAGCTCGATCGCGCTATAGGTCGACGTCGTGTAATCGACCGCTGCGATACAGCTGTAGGAATTGCGCAGCGGCGCGGCAAAGCCCAGCAATTCGGCGACGCGGGCGCGGTCGATCGGGAAACCCGACGTGGTGATCGCTGCCGCTCCCATGGGGCTCAGGTCGACGATCTCACGTGCTTCCGCAAAACGCTCGATATCGCGGATCAGCACTTCGATTGCGGCCGACAGATAATGGCCGAACGTGGTCGGCTGCGCCGGCTGGCCATGTGTATAGGCGACAATCAGAGTGTCCTTCTCCCAATCAGCCGTGGCGATCATCGCGTCGAGCAGCTTGCGCGCCTTGACCATCAGCGCATCGATACGCTCCTTCAGACCGAGTTTGAAAAGCGTATGGTCGATATCGTTGCGCGAGCGCGCCGTATGCAGGCGGCCGGCGATATCAACACCGATGCGGGCTTTCAACTCCTTCTCGATCAGGAAGAAAAAGTCTTCCACCTCTCCGGTATAAACGAGCTTTTCCGGGTCGATGTCGCGGTCGATCGCCTCAAGTGCACCGGCGATCTTGCCCGCCTGCTCGCGGTCGAGAATGCCGGTTTCGACCAGCATGACGAGATGAGCGCGGTCGATGCGGCGGAAGCCGTCGACATGATGCGTCTTGGCGCCGTCGAAGAGCGGCTTCAGCACCGTTTCCTTATAGACCGGATCAGGAAAGACGCTCCTGTCGGCGAGGCGCGGATTGGTTTCGGTCATGTTTTATCCCTTCAGACCGGCCAGCATGACGCCGCGCACGATGTAGCGCTGCAGCACCAGGAAGACGAGCAGCGTCGGCAATGTCGCGAGAGCTGCGCCGGTCATGATCATTTCCCATTGGATGGATTGCTCGACGGCAAARCTCGATAGCCCGACCGGCAGCGTGTAGAGTTCGCGGCTGGTGGTCACGATCAGCGGCCAGAAGAAGGCCGTCCAGTTGCCGAGGAAGGTGAAGATGGCCAGCGCCGAGAGTGCCGGTGTGACGAGCGGCATCGCCACTTTCCACCAGATCTGGAATTCGTTCAGGCCATCGATGCGCGCAGCCTCGAGGAAGTCGTTCGGGACCGTCTCGAAGAACTGCTTCATCAGGAAGGTGCCGAACGCTGTCATCATGCCCGGGAACATGATGCCCCAGTAGCTGTCGAGCCAGCCGAGCTGCGCCGACATCAGATACCAGGGGATGACCAGCATTTCCGTCGGGATCATCAGGGTCGAGAGGATCGCMAGGAAGATCAGGTAGCGGCCGCGGAACTCGAACTTGGCGAGCGTATAGCCGACAAGGCTGTCGAAGAAGACATTCGAGAGCGTCACCGTGCAGGCAACGATTGTCGAATTCAGGAACCAGCGCATGAAGCGGCCGTCCGAGAGAACCGTGATGTAGTTCTGCAGCGTCGGCTCGGCCGGGATGAGGCGCAGGTCATAGACCTGGCCTGCCGTCTTCAGTGAGGTCGAGAACATGAAGAGCAACGGCGAGACCATGATGAGGCCGCCGATGAAGAGCAGCGTCCAGATGATGATCGCGCCGGGACGGATATTGGCTTTCGGCAGCGGCGCCGCGGTATTGGTCGTCACGGCACTCATTTGCGTTCCCTCAGGATCCAGAGCTGCAGCAGGGAAACGCAAAGCAGGATGGCGAATAGCACCACGGTCTGCGCCGCCGCATAACCCATGTTGTAGGATGAAAAGGCCGTCTGATAGATCATCAGAACCAGAGGCTTGGTCGATCCGAGCGGGCCGCCGGGATCGTTCGTCGTCATGTTGTAGACCTGGTCGAAGATACGCAGGAAGCCGATCGAGGAGAAGACGACGAGGAAGACGGTCGTCGGCTTCAGCAGCGGCAGCGTGATCTTCCAGAGGATCGGCCATTCGCCGAGTCCATCGATCTTGGCTGCCTCGTAGAAGGTGCTCGGAATGGCGCGAAGGCCGGCCATGAAGATGATGATCTGGAAGCCGAGGCCCGCCCAGATGGAGGTCACCATGATCGACGGCAGAGCCTGGTCGACGGAGCGAATGAACTGCTGCTGCGGCAGGCYGATCATGCCGAGCACATCGTTGATGACGCCAATCGGGGCCGGCTGGTAGAACCAGCGCCAGACCCAGGCCATGGCCGCAGCCGTCGTCAGGAACGGCAGGAAATAGAGCGCACGGATCAACCCGTGCAGCAAGCGCACGCGATCCAGGAAGAATGCCACGACGAAAGATATGATCAGGCTCAGCGGCGTGCCGATGATGAGATAGGTGAAGGTGTTGCGGAAAACCTTCCAGAACTGCGGGTCGTTATAGAGCTTCACATAATTGGCGACGCCGATGAATTTCGGCGGCTTCATCAGGTTCCAATTGGTGAAGGACAGGTAGAAGGCCTGCAGCGTCGGGTAAAAGCGGATCACGCAGTAAAACAGGATCGGCAGGGCCAGGAATGTCCAGACCCAGACGAGGCGCTTCTGGCGCATCGTCAGCCGATCCCAGAACGATCCGGCGGGACGGCTGACAGCCGCCCCTTCCGTATTCGCGGGTGCGGAGCTCATGGCCGTCCCTTATTTGCTCTTGGCATTGTCGATGATTTCCTGCTCGGCCGTTGCGGCCTGGGCAATGGAATCCTCGGGCGACTGTCCCTCGAGCAGCACGCGGTTGACCATGTCGATAGCGTTCTGGCGCTGGCCAGCTTCATCGACGAAGAGCGAGGTGTGGGAGTAAGCGAGCGCCTTGAGGAATGGCGCATAGATCGGGTTCTTGAGGTTCTCGTCGGTCAGAGCGGCCTCGCGGCGGGCCGGCAGTTCGCCGACCGTGCCGAGCCAGATCTTCATGGCTTCGGGCGAGGTCACGTAGGCGAGAAACTTCTTGGAGGCCTCCAGCTTTTCACCTGATACCTTGGCGCCAATGCCGTTGGCAAAGTAGCTCGCATAATTGGAACGCAGGCCGTCGGCGTTTGCCGGCAGCTCAGTGACGCCCCATTCGAAATCCTTGATGCTGCCGAAGGAGCCGAGACGGAAGGTGCCGTCGATGGTCATCGCCGCCTTGCCGCCGCGGAAGGCAGCCTGGCCTTCATCCATGAAGCCGGTCTGGCCGACTTTCTTTTCGGTCTGCAGGCTAGTGTAGAATTTCAGCGCCTTGACGCCGKCATCGCTATTATAGGTGACCTTGGAATAGTCAGCCGTGTAGGGTTCGCCGCCATACTGGCGGATCAGCACTTCGCGCCACCACTGGTGATCCTGGCCGCCCATGTCGAGCGTCGTGCCCTCGACGGCAATGTTGCCAGCGGCATCGCGCTTGACCGYCTTTTCGGCGGCAGCCACGAATTCATCGACAGTCTGCGGCGGCTTGTTCGGGTCGAGGCCGGCTTCCTGGAAGAGCTTCTTGTTGTAGAAGAGAGCCAGCGAACGGACGGCGGTCGGCAGGCCATAGTAGTCGTCACCACGCTTCATGGCTGATACGATCGGGAAGAAATCCTTCTCGATCTGGTCGTGCGGGAAAGCGTCGGCCGGCAGCGGCTGCAGCAGCCCGCCGGCGATGAACTGATCGAGCCAGCCATAGAACAGCTGCATCACGTCAGGACCGTTGCCGGCAAGATTGGCAGCAACGACGCGCGTCTGATAGTCGGCATAAGGGAAAGTCGTCTGCTTGACGGTGATGTCGGGATTGGCCTTCTCGAAATTGGCGATCAGCTGGTCCATCGCCTTGACGCGGGTGTCGTAGACATACTGCCAATACTCGATTTCGACCGCCTGGGCGCTATTGACCGCAACCATGCTGATGCCCGCGAACAGGCCGGCAAACAAAACTCCGCGACGCATATTATCCCTCCATGMCGAGCCGGCTTTCATGCCGCTCGCGCTCATCTGGTTCCCCAGGGCCTTCCGCGATTTTGCCGGCGCCCCAATTTGATTCGCTCGGGAAGATGGAACTGAGGCTCCTCCTTCCTCGGCATCGCAAATGCGACCCATTCAGGCTGGTTGGGATGGAAGGCTTTGTCAATAAGATAATTTAGTTTAATTATTCTATTGCCCCTTTCATGATATGGGCGTTATCCATAGCGACAGAGACGGGGGGCGGAGAGATGAGACGGCAATCCGGCAAGCAGCAGATCGCTATGGGCAAGAACCCTGAGCGCAGCCGCGACCACAATCGCCGTGTCGTACTGGATCTCGTGCGCATGCATGGCTCGCTCGGCCGCATGCATATCGCCAAACTCACGCATCTGACCGCGCAGGCCGTCGCCAATATCGTCGATGAACTCGTCAGCGAAGATCTGCTGATGGAAATCGGCCGCCTGCGCTCCGGCCGGGGCCAACCGCCGATCCAGTTTGCCGTCAACCCTGATGGTGCCGTCACGATCGGCGTCGAAATTGCCGCCGACCATATGGTGACGACCGTGCTCGACCTCTCCGGCAAGTTACGCTCCGAAACCATCATGCCGGTGGAGAATACCAGCCCCGAGCACATCGTTCCGCTCTTCGCCGGCGAGGTGAAGAAGGTTCGCAAGCGCTTCCCCTCCAAGCTTCTCGGCATCGGCGTGGTCATGCCCGGCCCCTTCGAAATCGAGGGCATGAGCTCGGTCGGCCCGACCACCCTGCCCGGCTGGAGCAGCATCAATCCGGCGGCCGTCCTCAGCGAAGCCAGCGGCGAGACCGTCATTGTCGAAAACGACGCGAACGCGGCGGCTGTCGGTGAGCGACTGTTCGGTGCGGGTCGCGCCATTTCCAATTTCGGCATGATCTATTTCGGAGTCGGCGTCGGTCTCGGCCTCATCCATGACGGTGCGCCCTTCCGCGGCGCTTTTGGCAATGCCGGCGAAATCGGCCATGTGGTCGTCGCCCCGCGCGGCAAACCCTGCCCCTGCGGTCAGCGCGGCTGCCTGGAGCGCTATGCCTCGCTGCATGCACTGAAGGAAAAGCTCACCGAGGCCGGCTATGCGAATGCCGATTTCGCGGCGGTCGAGGTGCTGCACCGCAATGGTAACCCCGTTGTGAAGGAGTGGATCGCAGAGACCGCGGACTATCTTTCACCGATGGTGGCAATGCTGGAGAACATCCTCGATCCGGAAACAGTCATCCTCGGCGGCGCCCTGCCCGATGCCGTCATCGACGAGATCGTCGCGGCCATGCAGACGCTCCCGGTCTCCGTTGCCAGCCGGCGCACCCGCGCCCTGCCACGCGTCATCCGCGGTCAGACGGGCCAGCTCACCGCCGCGCTTGGCGCAGCCGCACTGCCGCTTTTCGAAGCCGTGACCCCCAAGCTCGACATTTCACCGACCGCCGTCGCCGATAACGCAGCTTAAGATGCGCGCCGCCGGTCTGCCCCAATGGAGGAACCATGCTGACCGATCGAGACCGTATTGAGAAACAGAAGCGGAGCCTTTCGCTCACGCGGCTGCACCGGGCGCTGTCGCGCCTGACCTCGACCGTCACCATGATGAATACCGGCGCGCATCCCGACGACGAGCACAACGGCCTGCTCGCCTACCTGCGCCTCGGCCTCGGCATGCGCGTCATCGTCGCCTGCTCAACACGCGGCGAAGGCGGGCAGAATGCGCTCGGCCCGGAACGGCTCGGCGCGCTCGGCATCCTGCGCAGCCGCGAGATGGAAGAAGCTGCCCGGGAGCTCGACGGCGACGTCCACTGGCTCGGCCACGGCCCTGATGATCCGATCCACGATTTCGGCTTCTCGAAGAATGGTGACCGGACCTTCGACCGATGGGGCGAGGAGCGCATCGTGGAGCGGCTGGTGCGGGCCTACCGCGCCGAGCGTCCCGATATCGTGCTGCCGACCTTCCTTGATGTGCCAGGCCAGCATGGGCACCACCGTGCGATGACACGGGCGGCGGAAACGGCGGTTGGACTTGCTGCCGATCCCACCGCTTTTCCCGAACATTTCGATGAGGGTCTGACGCCGTGGCAGGTCGCGAAATTCTATCTGCCCGCATGGTCGGGCGGCGGCGATACCTATGATGACGAAGTGCCGCCACCGGCCACGACGCTGCCGCTCGAAGCCACGGGTCTCGAACCTGTCAGCGGCGTCAGCTATACCCATGTCGGCGAGTGGTCGCGCTATTACCATGCCTCTCAGGGCATGGGCCGCTGGCACGATATCGGCGACAATGACTGGCCGCTGCATCTGAAGCTCAGCGCCGAAGGCTCGGTTACGGAAACCTCCATTCTCGATTCCCTTCCCTCGTCGCTTGCCGGTCTGGCACGCGAAACGGAGCTGCCGCAGGCCGTTGTCGATGCATTGATGCGGGCGGATGGCGCAATCGGCAAGGCGATCGAGCGTTTTCCGGAACGATCGGCCATCGTTGAAGCGTTGCTGCAGGCGGCGCATCAGATTGAAAAGGCGCTCGAGAACGCCCCTGAAACATTCCTMGAAACGCATGGGCACCGCCTGCGGCGCAAGCTGGTGGAAATCGATGCAGCGCTTTGCGAGGCCGAGCAGATCTTCGTCCGGCCGGTTGCCGAGCCCGCCGCGCTTTCGCCTGGTGCATCCGGCACGCTGATCCTTCATCTCGGCGGGAATGCAGGAACTGCCGTTGTAGGGGCTGACATAAGATTGCCGGAAGGCCTTTCGGCAAACCTGAAGGAAACCTCGCCGCAGCGGATCGTCTACGCGCTGACCTCGGCAGCGGATGCGCCGCTCACGCGGCAGTATCAGCCGGGATGGTCGAGCCTCGGCGGCAACGGCAATGCATCAGTCGACGTCAAGGCGCAGATCGGCAGCCGTTCGGTAAGAGTGACAGTGGATCTTGAGGAGCCGCTTACAGTCGCGCCGCAGCACTCGCTGAACCTTCAGCCCAATGCCTTCATCATCCCCTTGGATGGCGAGAGGTCGGAGTTGACGATCAAGGCCGCATCCGAAGGAAGCGTCGGCTTTTCCGCACCGCCCGGCTGGGCGGTCAGGCAGGCTGACGGCGCGCTTACGCTTTCACCGCCCGCCTCGATAACGCCCGGCCTCGTCACCATTTCGCCACTTGTGGACGGACAGCCGGCGATGCGCGTCTCGCCGATCGCCTATCCGCACATCGGCCGCACGAGCTTCCGCGAGCCGGAACTGCTGCGCGTCCTGGCGCTCGATCTCAAACTGCCTGATGGCGCCAGGATCGGCTATGTCGGCGGCGGTGCGGATCGCGTCGGGCTCTGGCTTGGCCGCATGGGGCTCGATGTCACCGAACTCGATGCGCAGGCGCTTTCCGACGATATCTCCCGCTTCACCACTATCGTCGTCGGCATCTTCGCTTTCGGCATCCGCAAGGATCTGGCCGCTGCCACCTCGCGCCTGCATCGCTTCGTCGAAGAGGGCGGACATCTTCTGACGCTCTATCATCGCCCCGTCGATGGCTGGCAGCCGGACGCCACCCCGCCGAAGCGGATCGATATCGGCTCGCCCTCAGTCCGCTGGCGGGTGACAGACCCCAAATCAGAGGTGACGATGCTGGAGCCTGCGCATCCGCTGCTGCAGGAACCGAACAGGATCACACCCGCCGATTGGGATGGGTGGGACAAGGAACGCGGCCTCTATTTCGCCGCCCGCTGGGACGATGCCTATGTGCCGCTTCTTGCGATGCACGACCCCGAAGAGCAGCCGCTCAAGGGCGCATTGATTTCGGCTGCGATCGGCAAGGGTCGCCATACGCATACGAGCCTCGTGCTGCATCATCAGCTCGACAAGCTGACATCAGGCGCGTTTCGGCTGATCGCCAATCTCGTTCAGCCTGCCTGAGGCGATAGGCATGGATGGCGGAATGGATGGCTCTGCTGCAGCCAGAGACAGCCGTTTCGGCATTCTCTGGCTGCTTTCCGACACAACGCTGGTAACCGGCATGACGGTGCTGGTGAAGATGCAGGGTGCATCCTATCCGGCGATCCAGCTCGTCTTCATCCGCGCGCTGATCGGGCTCGTCCTTATCCTGCCATTGATCTGGCGGCATCGGAGGCAGCTTGCCAATTCCAGGGATCCGTTGCGCAACATCATGCGCATCAGCTGCAATGCCATTGCGCTGACCAGCAATTTCATCGCACTCACCATGCTGCCGCTTGTCCTGGTCAATGCGCTCGGATTCACGCGGCCACTCGTTTCGATGCTGATGGCCGTCGTCATGCTCGGAGAAAGGATCAGCCGATGGCGGTGGATCGGCGCGGTGTTCGCCTTTGTCGGCGTGCTGATCATGCTGGCGCCGGATACGTTTGCCTGGAATCTCGGGCTGGCGGCGGTAGTGCTCTCCATCATCTTCGGCGCTCTGGCAACGATCCAGACGCGGATGCTGCATTACGAGAACACGACCGTCATGATGGTCTTCTATACGGCAGGCCTGACGGTCATTACTTTCATCCCTGCGCTTTTCGTCTGGCAGCCGGTACGCAGCGAAGACTGGCCTGCGCTGCTCGGCATTGGCCTTCTGGCACAACTCGGGCAATTCTGCTTCCTGCGGGCCTACCAGATCGCCAGCGCCAGCCTGCTCGCCCCGTTCGGTTATCTGTCGATCGTCTTTGCGACAGCGAGCGGTTATTTCTTCTTCGACGAAGTGCCCGATCTTCGCACGCTCATCGGCATCGTCGTCATTATCGGAACGCTGCGGGCGGTCGCCTTTCTGGAACGGCGGAAAAATTAGCGCAGGGTCGGATCGACGCTGCCGCGCAGCCAATCGCCGGCCACCGAGAGGACGCTGGCGCCGACCTCAGTCAACAGAGGCACGAAAGGCTCTTCCAGCGGCTGGTCGGTCACGAAGGTCTCGATTTCGGAAAATGAAATGCCGGGATAGCGACCAACGGCGCCGATCTTGCTGTGGTCGGCCACATAGACATTGGAACGACTCAGCGCGGCGAGCCGGATCTTGAGCTGCATCTAGTGCTTCGTGCGCTCGACAAGCCCGTATTCGACATCGAGGCCGTAGACGCCGATGATCGACAGGTCGAAGCTGCAGTTGCGGATCGCCTCGAATACTTCGTCGGCGCAAGAAATGTGCCCAGCGCCCCAATAAGGAGATTTTTTCGGTTGACCGCGATAGGTCGCCTGCATATGTTCCGCGCACTTCCGGCCGGGGTGCTTCGCACCGCGGAGAGTGAGAGCGTAGCTCAGCCGGTAGAGCAACTGACTTTTAATCAGTAGGTCTCGGGTTCGAACCCCGACGCTCTCACCATAAACTTTTCATTTTCGAGCTTTGCGACGCATCCAGCGAGCCGATGCAGTTCCATTCATCGATTAATTTCGCTCAAAATGATAACAAATCTTGCCAACGGAGAGCATCGGGCGATATTCCACCGATGGACGATTTTGATCACATAACTGGCCGACAGTTGGCGGCCGCCCGTGCTTTGCTGGGGATGGGTCAGGTTGAGTTGGCCGGCAGAGCAAATGTATCTGCTCCGACCCTGCGCCGTATGGAAGCCAGTGAGGGCACCGTCGAGGGTATTCGCAACAACGTCGCTTCAGTCGTTGCGGTTTTGGAAGCCGCCGGCATTACCTTCCTGGATGGGAACTATTCCGGTTCCGGCGGTCCAGGCGTCCGCCTGACGCAATCCACCGGCGCGTCGATCGATGTGCAAGAACGCGAGACGATTCAGTATCGCGAGTTTTATGAGAACGATGCACCTCCTGGTGCTGGAGGTTAAAATGGCGAAAACACCCAAAGAACCAAAGCTTGAGCATTCCGATTTCTCCGGCGAGTTCGAAGACGACGGCGTAACCGTGCTCGTCGACATACATCGGCCGGCGGGCACCAATGGCGATTGGACTCTCGAGGTCATTTCACAAACCGAAGTCGTGACGACCTGGGAAGATGCATTCGCCACGGATCTGGAAGCTTGGGAAGAGTTCCTGGCCACCGCAGAACGAGATGGCGTGCGAAGCTTTCTCGATGAGGATGAGCCGCTGGTGCATTGAGGGGATCAATCCGTTCCCTAGTGTCTCGTCGCGGCATGCCAATCCGCGCACTGCCACATGAAGAGACCTTGATGAGCTTCCAGCACTGGTGCCGGAAGCTCATCAATGCGAATCACAATGCTCGCCGTCAGTAGCTGCAGGAGCGACCATCCCTAGGCCTGAAGCCATCCGCACAGGCGCGATTCATCGAATCTCCCGGCACGTAACCTGAGGCGGAGCCGTAAGAATTCGGGGGAGTTGCACATGCCGTGAGCAGCGAGCTGCCGATCAGCGCTCCGGCTGCTACCAATGCCCGAAATCTGCTCATCGATGTTTCTCCTCGGTGGATGTTTCCGCGTCAATCTCTCACGCTAGCGCATACCAGCACCAAGCCGTCATCGCAACTGAACGACAGTACAAGCCGGCTCTCGGGCGCCGCAGCCGGCAGGCCGGATAAAGTAGCGAGAGATCCGGCGTCAGCCTCGTATATCCACCGGCCGGACCTCCCGACATTCGCAGTGGGGTGCCCGCAAATGCCGGGCAATACCACCGGTCACGCGCGAGTCGATCCATTCAGAGAACCGAAGATGGTTTGCGCGCGGTTAATATCCACATGCGCTGTCCCATGCTGGGATAGCCGGAGCCACCTCCAGGCCTGCGGCAATTTGGAGATGCGGCCGGCTGCGATCAGCGCAAAAAGGTGATTGGCAATCACCCCTTTGCGGCGCTAGGAACATCGCTCAGACTGCTGCCGGAGAGAATGCGTGTCGATTGCCGATATTTCCCTTTGGAGCGCGCTGCTTGCCGGAGCGCTTTCCTTCCTCTCGCCTTGCGTGCTTCCACTCGTTCCGCCCTATCTCTGTTATATGGCGGGCGTCTCGGTCGAGCAGTTCCGCGGTGGCGGCACGGTCGCCGCAGCACCGGATGTACGGCGCGGCGTGCTCTTTTCGGCGCTTTTCTTCACCCTCGGCTTTGCGACCGTCTTTGTGGCTCTCGGCGCAGGTGCCTCGACGATCGGCATGGTGCTGCGTCAGCATCTCGATCTGCTCTCGAAGATCGGCGGCCTGATCATCATCATCATGGGGCTGAATTTTCTCGGGCTTTTCCGGATCGGCCTGCTGGCACGGGAAGCCCGTTTCCAGGGCAATGGAAAACCGGCAACGCTGACGGGCGCCTATATCATGGGACTGGCTTTCGCGTTCGGCTGGACGCCCTGCATCGGGCCGGTGCTCGGGGCGATCCTCGGCGTTGCCGCATCGCGTGAAACTGTTGGCTCCGGCGCAGGCCTGCTTGCCGTCTACTCTCTGGGGCTTGCTGTTCCCTTCTGGATAGCCGCCGGGTTCTCCGGTGCGTTTATGCGCTTCCTGTCGCGCTTCCGCCGCCACCTCGGCACGGTGGAGAAGATCATGGGCGTCTTCCTCGTGCTGACCGGTCTCGCCTTCCTGCTTGGATGGGTCAGCAATGTCGCGATCTGGTTCCAGCAGACCTTTCCAGTCCTGATGCAGATCGGCTAAACGAAAGCTTCGCCCGCTGCAGCATCACTTGCGATGCCTCAAGCTTGTTCGATCGGAATCGTCAAGACGGTTAAATCTTTACAGATTTCCTTGCCGAACGGTTGAAGGGATCTATGCGACTAACTCGACAACACGGATTGGAGTTGTCGATGTCTCGCCGCTTGAAGAATCTTATTTTTGCAGTTGGCGTTTCCATGGCGATGTGGGTTGTCGTCCTACAGGCCGGCTTTTCGGGCTATAATCTGGCCGTCGCGCCGGACAACGAATCGGTTACCGGAAGCGTCCGCTAGTCATCGTTCGCCTGGAGCCAATCTCAAGCTTGATGGATGCTCAATAATTACGGCCAACGTTTTGAAGCGGTGGGCTCTCGATCCATTTCCCGTACAAAAATGGATGCCGCCCGGTAAGGGCTGATCCCGGCGGAACAATTAGGCTCTCCGAAAGTTGAGGGTTGCTGTGTCCACGACCCTACGAGGAGAACCGACATGATGAGCGGACCGTTGAAGGCGCTTCTTGGTGTGCTTGCAATCGCGGGATATCAGAACCGAGACAAGATTGGCGAACTGCTGCGAGGAATTCAGAATCCGCAGCGCACTGGTGCAGGAGGCGAGCAGGCTGGCAATGCCGGAGGCGTGTTCGGCGGTTCGGGTGGTTTCGGCGATCTTTTGGGCGGCCTTACGACGGGCGGAATCCTCAGTGGCGGCTTGGGCGATCTGCTCAAAACTTTTCAGCAAAACGGGCACGGCGACAAGGCCGAGTCATGGGTCAAGCCTGGCCCCAACGCCAACATCGATGGCGGCCAGCTAGAGGAGGCTTTGGGCCCGGATGTGCTGAATGAGCTCGCGGCGAAAACAGGGTTGTCCCGTGAAGAAATCCTGGGGCGTCTTGCCAACGACCTGCCCAAAGCCGTCGACGATCTGACGCCCAATGGAAAGATTCCAAGCGCGGAGGATGATTTCCTCTCCTCCGCCAGCAATGCCACATCCGGCGGCCGAACTTCAGTTTAACGGCTATAGGCAAATCCGGCAGCAACGATCTCCGCGTTCCGCGCACGCGGGGTTTGAACACGAGCCCCGTGTGAACGGGGCCAGATACGACGGTCCCCGCTCTCTGCTGGCTACGCTAAATCACGCTTTCTTCCGCTTTAAGCGTTCCTTGATCGCGTCCGGAATATCCCGGAAGCCGCGGCCCGGCTCGATGCCTTCGCGCATAACGATGTTGCGTAACGGCGGAATAGCCGCCAAGACATGCAGGCCTGCGGCGCGCAGCATCTGAACGGGAAGAAAATCGGACAACAGTGAACGGTTCAGCAGATCGACACTTGCGGTGCGCGTCATGATATCGGCGCGGCGCTTGCGGTCGAAGCTGGTGCCGGCATCGGCGGGAACAGGCAATTCCGCGCGCGAGCACAGAAGATCCGTCAGCGCCATGATATCGCGGAGGCTGAGATTGAGGCCCTGCGCACCAATCGGCGGGAAGACGTGGGCGGCCTCGCCGATCAGCGCGATGCGGCCCTTGCCGAAGCGATGCGCCATCATGCCAGACAGCGGCCAGATCTGGACGCCTTCCTCCACACTGACCTCGCCAAGCAGGGACTGCATACGCTCTTCCACGACATTGCCGAGCTCAGTGAGCGAAAGCTCGATGCGGGCTGCTGCATCGGAAGGATTCTGCACCCAGACGAGGCTGGAGCGATTGCCCGGCTGCGGCACCTGCGTGAATGGCCCATGCTCCGTGTGGAACTCTGTGGAGATATTCTGGTGCGGCAGCGTGTGCGCGAAATTCAGCACCATGGCCGATTGCGGATAGGACCAGGTGCGCACGTCGATACCGGCAGTCTCCCGCAGCTTGGATTTGCGGCCGTCGGCACCGATAGCAAAATCGGCACTGATCTCTTCGCCGCCGGCGAGCGTGATCGACACGGCCTCCGGCATGATMCCGATCGTTTCAGCCATGGCGGTGAAACGGGTGATATTGCCTTCGGCGGCGACGGCAGCCTCGAGCACATCCATCAGCGCCTTGTTCGGGAAATTGTAGCCAAAGGCACCCAGCCCGACTTCGGCGGAGCGGAAGGTCGTGGTCGGCGCACGCAGCAGACGGTTGGTGCCGTCGATGATGCGCATGCTGGTGAGCGGTGCGGCTGCCGGGCGCAGTTTTTCCCAAAGTGTCAGCCGATCCAGAAAGCGAATCGACTGGTCCATCAGGGCCGTGGTGCGGCGATCTTCCTTGGGGGATGGAGGGGCGACCAGCGCCACGTTGCGACCGCCGCGCGCCATGGCGACTGCGGCGATCATGCCGGCGAGACCGCCGCCGATCACCGCCACTTCGAATTTGCTCATGCTATCGTTCCGTCATCAAAAAGACGGCAGAACCAGCAGCCTCAAGCGGCCGGCTTTGCCTGACGGCGCCAACTATAGCCCTTGCCGGCTTCGGCGTCACGCACCGCCGGCTGATAATGATGCGGAATGGACGGCAAGCGCTTTTCCGACAGGCGGCGGATCGCCGTCTCGTTGGTGACGGCGAAACTGTCGATACCGACGCGCAGCATCAGCGGCACTTGGTCGATCAGCACGTCGCCGACTGCACGCAGTTCGTTGGTAAAGCCGAGACGCTGGCGCAGCAGCGAAGCATGGCTGAAGGCACGGCCATCGTTGAAGGCCGGGAATGCCACAGCCACGATCTCCAGGCGATAGAGATATGGCTCCAGCTTCAGGACATCGTCCGCCGGCTTGATCAGCACGCCGAAGCCGACATCATTGCTCTCGTCGGCTTTAGCAATCAGCTCGTCGAGGGTCAAAAGCGGCTTCTGATCGCCAGATGCCTTCACCTCGTCGGTCTCGATCACCCAGGGATCGTTTTCGACAAACCCGGTCTCTCTCCAGATCTTCGTCATCATCCTCTCCTTATGCCGCTTCCGCCGCCGAGCCGTAGAGCGCYTCCTTGAAAGGCTGCGGACCAACGCGACGATAGGCTGCAAGGAAGATTTCGGACGCATCAAGGCGCAGGCGCAGATAGGTCTCGACGATAGTCTCGATCGCATCCGTCACCTTATCCGGCTCGAAGCCGCGGCCGATGATTTCACCAATCGAGGTGTGTTCGTCGCCGGAGCCGCCAAGCGTGATCTGGTAGAGTTCTGCACCCTTCTTTTCCACGCCCAGAAGACCGATATGGCCGACATGGTGATGGCCACAGGCATTGATGCAGCCGGAGATCTTGATCTTCAGCTCGCCGATCTCAGCCTGACGCGCCGCATCGCCGAAACGGCGGGAGATTTCCTGGGCGAGCGGAATGGAGCGCGCATTGGCGAGCGCGCAATAGTCCAGCCCCGGACAGGCGATGATATCGGTGATCAGGCCGGCATTGGCTTCAGCCAGATTGATCGCCACGAGCCCGCGATAGACGGCTTCGAGGTCGGCAAGTGCGACATGCGGCAGGATGAGGTTCTGTTCGTGGCTGACGCGGATTTCGTCGAAGGCATATTCCTCGGCGATATCGGCAATGGCATCCATCTGCGAATCGGACGCATCACCCGGAATGCCGCCGATCGGCTTCAGCGAGATCGTCACCATGCCGTAATCGGGGTTCTTGTGCGGCTGGACATTCTGCTGCACCCAGCGCGAAAAAGCTGCATCGGCCTTCTTCCAGCGAGCAAGGTTTTCCCAGCCCTCGGCACGTTCCGGCAGGGCCGGCGGCGCGAAGTAGGCGGCAATTGCCTGTACGTCCTGTTCCGGCAGCTTCAGCTCGGAATCCTTCAGCTGTGCAAATTCAGCCTCGACCTGGCGGGCAAGCTCTTCGGCGCCGGTCTCGTGCACGAGGATCTTGATACGCGCCTTGTACTTGTTATCACGGCGGCCATGCAGATTGTACACGCGCACGATGGCGGTGGTGTAAGAAAGCAGGTCTTCCTTGGGCAGGAAGTCGCGGATCAGCTTTGCGATCATCGGCGTACGGCCCTGACCACCACCAACATAGACAGCAAAGCCGATCTCGCCCTTGTTGTTCTTTTTCAGATGCAGACCGATATCGTGGACCTGGATTGCGGCGCGGTCGCGCTCCGCGCCGGTGACGGCAATCTTGAACTTGCGCGGCAGGAAGGAAAATTCCGGATGAACCGACGACCATTGGCGCAGAATTTCGGCGTAAGGGCGCGGATCGGCAACCTCGTCGGCGGCGGCGCCTGCGAAGTGATCGGCGGTTACGTTTCGGATGCAGTTGCCCGAGGTCTGCAACGCGTGCATCTCAACGCTCGCAAGGTCGGCAAGCGCATCGGGAATATCTGACAGTTTCGGCCAGTTGAACTGCAGGTTCTGACGTGTGGTGAAGTGGCCGTAGCCGCGGTCATAGGTACGGGCGATATGGGCGAGCATGCGTACCTGGCGCGAGCTCAGCGTGCCGTAGGGAATGGCGATGCGCAGCATGTAGGCGTGAAGCTGCAGGTAGACTCCGTTCATCAGGCGCAGCGGCTTGAATGCGTCCTCGGCCAGTTCGCCGGAAAGGCGGCGCTGGACCTGGTCGCGAAACTGTTCGACGCGCTCGGCGACAAAGGCGTGGTCAAATTCGTCGTAACGGTACATCGTCTTCCTCAGACTGCAATGAATTCGGGATCGGCCGGCTTGTAGCCAGGCGCATATTCCATGGTTGGGCCCTGAGCGCGGATGCGCTCGCGCAGGCGCAACGGCCAGAGCTGACCGTTGGTTTCCTGAACGTCGACGACAGCAACGTCAACGACCTTGTTGTCGGCATAGGATTTCTTGCCGATCTCCTCGAGTGCGGCGACGGCTTCGGCATGGCGGGCGACGAGGGCCTCCTGCAACGAGGTCACCCATTCGCCATTGGCGTTCAGCCAGACGGCAATGCCGTCGGTCAGGCGATTGGCGGTCAGAACCTTGTCTACCATGTCAGCTCCTTACAAGTTCATCGAACCTGATACGTTCGCGCACCAGCGGTTCGGACAGTTCGAAATTGGCTCCTGCGACCGCATCGCCGATAATGACCATAACCGGCCCGGTCAACTCATCACGGTGCTGCAGATCAGGAAGATCGCGTAAGATTCCATGCAAAAGTCGGCGGTCAGCCCTGCTGGCATTCTCGATCACGGCGACCGTGGTTTCCGAGGGAATACCGGCCTGCATCAGGCGTTCTGCGACGGAGGCTGCGACCGTGCGGCCCATATAGACGGCGATCGTGGCACCCGAGACCGCAAGGCTCGCCCAGTCTGGCAGAACGTCACCCGTCAGATCATGTCCGGTCGTGAATACCAGCGACGAGGCAACACCGCGCAACGTCAGCGGCAACTCGAAATCGGCAGCCGCGGCAAAGGCGGAGGTGATGCCRGGCACGATCTCATAGGAGATGCCTGCGGCGCGCAGCGCTGCCATCTCTTCCCCTGCCCGGCCATAGACCAGCGGATCGCCGCTCTTMAGGCGCACGACGCGTTKTCCCTGGCGGCCGAGATCTACCAAGAGGTCGTTGATCTCTTCCTGAGACTTCGAATGGCAGCCCTTGCGCTTGCCGACCGAGAGACGCTCGGCATCGCGGCGGCCCATATCGACGATTACCTGCGGCACGAGCGCGTCATAGACGATGACATCGGCTTCCATCATCACGCGTTGGGCGCGCAAGGTCAGGAGATCTTCGGCACCGGGACCGGCGCCGACCAGCCAGACGCGGCCTTCAACGCGATCCAGCGAGCGCAACAGGCCATTGGCGGCGCGGCGCGCCTGTGGCAGGTTACCGTTAGCGACAGCATCGGCAACCGGGCCGGAGAAGAAACGGCGCCAGAAGATGCGGCGGGAAACGCCACGCGGAACGACGTGTTCGACGGCCTTGCGATAGCTGGTCGCCAGAGCGGCGAGTCGGCCGAGCGAGGGCGACAGGAGCTGATCGATCTGGGCGCGGATCATCTGCGCCAGCACCGGCCCTGCCCCTTCGGTACCGATCGCAACGGCAACAGGCGCACGATTGACGAGAGCGGGCGTGTAGAAATCGCAATAGTCGGGCTGGTCGACGGCATTGGCCGGGATCTTCACGGCACGGGCTGCGTCAACGATACGGCGATCCCGTTCCGCGTCACCGGTTGCAGCAAACACCAGTACGGCACCCTCGACCTGTTCGGGCGCAAAAGCTTCGCGGACAGTCTCGATGCGGTTGGCAATCAGAAAAGCGTGGTAATCGGCTTCCGGGCGATCGGCATGCGCGATAATGCGTGCCTGCGTGTTCAAGAGCAGGCGGACCTTGGCGAACGCTTCATCGCCATTGCCAAAAACGGTCGCAGTCCGACCTTCCACGCGAAAGAAGGCGGGAAATACCGAAAGCTGTTCAGTCCTGGGAGGCATTCTCAATCCACTTCGAAGTTGCCAGAATATGCATTCTTCGGACAGCCGATTGAAGAAACAGAATTCCAAAGGCCGGCCAGTCGCGTATTCTTTTACCCGGTTGATCAATGATTTGAGAAAACTGACCCGTGCGGCGCAAAAAGCACATATCTTGAGCCGTTATTGCAGCTTTTTGCCCGATGCCAACGGGTGAAGCGATAAAGCCTGTGGCAAAGTCCCGAGTGCCGGACTTATGCATTCCGCTTCATTCCGATGGGCGATAGGATGAGCCGAACAGGAGATTTTCATGCCGGAAAAGACAATCGCCTCCCGCCTTCTACAGGTCATGGAAGAGAACGTCCTGCCGATGACGGAACTTGGCGTCGCTTCCGGCAACAAAGTGTTCGGTGCAGCGATCCTGCGCAAATCCGATCTGTCGCTCATCGTCGCCGAGACCAATAACGAGCTCGAAAATCCGCTCTGGCACGGCGAAGTGCACACACTGAAGCGCTTCTACGAGCTTGACGATAAACCGGCGACGAAGGACCTGATTTTCCTCTCTACTCATGAACCCTGCACCATGTGCATGTCGGCGATCACCTGGGCCGGGTTCGACAACTTCTATTATTTTTTCAGCCATGAGGATTCGCGCGACAGTTTCGCGATCCCGCATGATCTGAAGATCCTGAAGGAAGTTTTCGGGCTGGAGCCCGGCGGCTACAGGCGGCAAAACGCTTTCTGGAAGAGCTTTGCGGTCGCCGATCTCGTCGAGACCGAGGATGCTCCGCTGAAGGCTGAACTCAAGGCGCAGGCAGCGCGGATCAAATCGCGCTACGCCGCCCTTTCCGATACCTATCAGGCCACCAAAAGCGCCAACGACATTCCGCTGAGCTGAGAGACCATGGAACCTTCGAAAGACATTTCGCGCCTGATCGAGATCATGGCGGCACTTCGTAATCCCGAAACCGGCTGCCCGTGGGACATCGAGCAGAATTTCGAGACCATCAAGCCCTATACGATGGAGGAGGCCTATGAGGTTGCCGATGCGATCGAGCGCAAGGATATGGACGATCTCTGCGATGAGCTCGGCGACCTGCTGCTGCAGGTGGTCTTTCATGCGCGCATGGCCGAGGAAGAAGGCGAGTTTTCCTTCGGCGATGTGGTGGAAGCCATTACCCGCAAGATGATCCGTCGCCACCCGCATGTCTTTGCCCGCTCGGATGCGGATACGCCCGACGCAGTGAAGAAGCAGTGGGACAATATCAAACAGGCCGAAAAGCGCGAGCGCGCCGAACGCCGGGCGCTGCGGGGCATCACAGAAGATTTCAAGGCTGGCTTCCTCGGCTCGGTGCAACGCAGCTTTCCGGCGCTGACGGAAGCTCTGAAGCTGCAGGAACGCGCTGCCAAGGTCGGTTTCGACTGGTCGGCACCTGAGCCGATCCTCGACAAGATCGAGGAAGAGGTCGACGAGCTGCGTGTTGCACTGCGCGAGGGCGATAAATCAAAGGTCAGCGACGAACTCGGAGACCTGATCTTCGCCATCGTCAACATCGGCCGGCATGTGAAGGCCGATCCGGAACAGGCGCTGCGCGGCACGAATACGAAGTTCCGACGTCGATTCAATCATATCGAACAGGTTCTTGATGCAGAAGGTGAGACGCTGGAGGCAGCCAGCCTGGAACGCATGGAAGAGATCTGGCAGGCGGCCAAGGCGATCGAGCGGGCTGTGGTGGCTGGGGCGGAGTGAAGCACCGAACAATCGGTGCCTTACCGGTCCCAGTCTTCCTTTGCAGGCTTGGGACCATGCCCGACGCGACGCTCAAGCTCGGTGGCTTCCGTCTCAGACAGGCGCAGTTCCAGCGTCACCGAGCCATCGTCATTGTCTTCGCGGCTATCGACGATGGCATGGTCGTAAAGCCAGGGCAGCAGCGCCAGCTTGTCGACCGGCAGCGTGACAGTCGTTTCCGTCATGACGCCGGATAAACGGCGGCTGATTTCATCCATAAGCCTGTCCACGCCTTCGCCGCTGATGGCGGAAACGGCAATGACATTCTTCATGCCGGAGGACTTCTGCACCATGGCGTCATGGGCTTCGGGTTCCAACCGGTCGATCTTGTTCCAGACTTCGAGAATGCGGCGCTCGCCTTCGGCCTCGTCAATGCCGAGATCGTTGAGGATGCGCAGCACGTCGGCGCTCTGGGCCTGATTGTCCACGTCAGACATGTCGCGGACATGCAGGACGAGATCGGCTTCCAGCACTTCTTCCAGCGTCGCGCGGAAGGCGGCGACCAGATGGGTCGGCAGATCGGAGATGAAACCGACGGTATCGGAGAGGATGACGGTGCGGCCATGCGGCAGCTTCATGCGGCGCAGGGTCGGGTCGAGCGTCGCAAAGAGCATGTCTTCAGCGAGAACCCCTGCCCCGGTAATGCGATTGAATAGTGTCGACTTGCCGGCGTTGGTATAACCGACGAGCGCCACGATCGGATGCGGCACCTTCCGGCGCTTGGCGCGGTGAAGCTGGCGGGTGCGCACCACCTGCTCCAGCTCGCGCTCGAGCTTGATGATACGGTCCTGCAGCATGCGCCGGTCGGCTTCGATCTGGGTTTCACCCGGACCACCCATGAAGCCGCCACCGCCGCGCTGGCGTTCAAGGTGGGTCCAGCTTCGGACCAGACGGCCCTTCTGATAGTTCAGATGCGCAAGATCGACTTGCAGCGTGCCCTCCTTGGTGGAAGCGCGGCGGCCGAAAATTTCAAGGATCAGGCCCGTCCGGTCGATAACCTTGGCGTTCCATTCCTTTTCGAGATTGCGCTGCTGCACCGGCGTCAGAGGATGATCGACGATCACGAGACCGGAATCGCGCTCATCGAGCAGGTGCTTGATTTCCTCGATCTTACCCGTTCCGAGAAGTGTTGCCGGACGCGGATCGTTGACGGATACGATGGAGGCGTTCACGACATCGAGGTCGATTGCCTGGGCAAGGCCCGTCGCTTCGTCGAGACGGCTTTCGGGAGTGCGGGTCGAAGCCGAGTCAGTCTGACCGCCACGCGAACGCGACTTCAGCACCGGCACGACGACAGTCGCGCGCATATCATCCCTGTGCTTGGCGGCTTCAGGGATGATGGAATCGTTCTTTGTATCGCGTGTCGAAATGACGGCTGGCCTTGGTTAGGACGCTGCTTCTTCGCTCTCGAACATCTGCATTGGCTGACCAGGCATGATGGTCGAGATCGCGTGTTTATACACGAGCTGCGAATGGCCGTCACGGCGAAGAAGAACACAGAAATTGTCAAAAGAGGTGACAACACCCGTGAGTTTCACGCCGTTAATCAGAAAGATTGTCAGGGAAATCTTTTGCTTGCGTACAGTATTGAGAAATAAGTCCTGCAGATTCTGAGAACGTTCCGCCATCGCGCCGCTTCTTTCTTTATTGCCGGCCTGATCAAGCCGGTAGAATATCAATCAACCTCATCAGCAAGGCAGGTGGCACCCTCATTCCACCTGCCCAGCAAATCTTGGTATCAAATCGTAATCTTTTCCGCAACGTCGAAAAAGGCTTCCCGAATATTCTGCGAGAGGCTTCCCGGATGACCATTCGCAATCGCCTGTCCGTTAATGGAAACCACTGGAAAACAAATGCTTGTAGCCGCGGTGATGAAAACCTCACGGGCGGCCATCATCTCCGAAACGGAGAATTTCCGCTCGACGATATCAACCTCCAATTTGGCTGCGAMGTCGATCAGAGTCGTGCGGGTGATGCCGCGCAGGATGCCATGTTCGGCAGGTCGCGTTACCAGTGTACCGTCGGCATCGACGATCCATACGTTGGTCGCGGCCCCCTCTTTCACCATGCCGTCCGCGTCGATATAGATTGCTTCCTGAGCGCCGGCTTCCTTCGCCTGCTGACGCGCGAGAGCGTTCGACAGCAGTCCGACTGTCTTGATGTCGACTCGGTCCCATCGGTTGTCGGGAATGGTAATCGCCTTGATGCCGGTCGTATTCTTTTTCGCGATAACAGACGGATCCGTGCTCTTGGCAGTGATGACGATGGATGGCGGCGTCCCTTCGGCGGGAAAGACATGGTCGCGGCGGGCAACGCCGCGCGTTACCTGCAAGTAGAAAAGGCCGTTGTGGACATGGTTGCGGCGCAGCGTCTCGCGAATCACCTGGGTCAACGCCGCACGGCTCATCGGCCAGGCGATGCGCAGTTCCCCCAGCGAACGGTCGAGCCGGTTCAGATGCCGGGTAAGGTCGACAATCAGGTCGTGACGGRCTTCGCAGACTTCATAGACGCCATCAGCGAACTGATAGCCTCTGTCCTCTATATGCACCGCGGCGTCGGAATGCGGCACGTAGCGTCCATTCACATAGGCGATTCTTGGCATTGAAAACCTGCTTGGGGGGCAAAAGGTAGGAGCCTGCGCCACATGAGCCGCGCCGGAAAAAAGTCAGACGCCGAGCGACTTCAGCTTGCGGTGCAGCGCCGAGCGCTCCATGCCCACGAATTCGGCCGTGCGGGAGATGTTGCCGCCGAAGCGGTTGATCTGGGCGATCAGGTAATCCTTCTCGAACATCTCGCGGGCTTCGCGCAGCGGCAGCGTCATGATGTGATAATCGTTCTTGGCCGAAACCTTCGGCAGCATGTCGCCGAGATCGGTCGGCAGCATATCCGCCGTGATCGGCGCATCCGGACCGTCGGTACGGGCAAGAATCATCAGCCGCTCGATATTGTTGCGGAGCTGGCGGATATTGCCCGGCCAGTCGTGGGCCTGCAGCACGGCCATGGCGTCATCGCCGATGCGGCGCGGCCGGATGCCTGCCTGTTCGGAAATCTGGCGCATGAGCTGGTCGACAAGGAACGGAATGTCCTCACGGCGCTCGGCAAGCTGCGGTACGCGAACCGGCACGACGGCGAGGCGATGATAGAGATCCTCGCGGAACCAGCCCTCGGCGATGCGGCTTTCCAGATTATAGGCGGTCGAGGAGATGATGCGCACATCGACCTTCACGCGCTTGGAACCGCCGACACGCTCGAACTGCTGGTCGACCAGCACGCGCAGGATCTTGTTCTGCGTCTCGCGCGGCATTTCGCCAACTTCGTCGAGATAGAGGATGCCGCGATGAGCCTCTTCCAGCGCGCCGATCTTGCGCGCCTGCCCCGGTGCGCCCTCAGTGCCGAACAGCGCCACTTCCATACGGTCCGGCGTGATGTTGGCAGCGTTGATGGCGACGAAAGGACCGTTGGCGCGGGCCGACTTCTTATGGATCATCCGTGCCACCAGCTCCTTGCCGGAACCGGATGCGCCGAGGATCATGATGCGGCTGTTGGTGGGCGAGACCTTTTCGATCGTCTGGCGCAGCTGCGAAACGGCGACCGACGTGCCGATCAACTCAAGCGCATCGCCGGCGCGGCGCTTCAGCTCGATGTTCTCGCGCTTCAACTTGGAATTTTCCAGCGCGCGCTCGGCAATCAGAATCAGGCGGTCGGCCTTGAACGGCTTTTCGATGAAGTCGAAGGCACCTCGCTTGATGGCAGAGACAGCCGTCTCGATATTGCCGTGGCCGGAGATCATTACCACCGGGAGCTCGGGATGGCGCGTCCTGATCTCGTCCAGCAGCGAGAGGCCGTCGAGCTTGCTGCCCTGCATCCAGATATCGAGGAAGACGAGACGCGGCACGCGATCTGAAATCGCTGCGAGCGCGCTATCGCTGTCATGGGCCATGCGGGTTTCGTGGCCCTCGTCCGACAGGATACCGGCGACGATCTCACGAATGTCATGCTCATCGTCGACGACGAGAATATCAGAGGCCATAAACGCTTTCCTTGTCATTGGCTGCCAAGGCTGTGGCCACATCCCGGCGTGGCAAATGCACGCGGATCATGGCTCCTCTTCCCTGGTCGAAATCTGCGGGCGCATCATGCAGTTCGAGCTGCCCGCCATGTTCCTCGATGATCTTCTTGACGATGGCGAGGCCGAGGCCGGTGCCCTTCTCGCGCATCGTCATATAGGGTTCCAGAATGCTGTGGCGGTTCTCGACCGGCAGGCCGCGGCCATTGTCGATGATATCGACCGTAAAGCGGTCGCGCGCCTCGTCCAGGGAGGTGCGCACGAGTATCTTGCGCTCTTCACGCTCCTCGCTCGGCACGGCCTCGATCGCTTCCACGGCGTTCTTGATGAGATTGCCGAAGGCCTGCCCCAGCATGCGGCTGTCGAACATGCCCTCCAGCCGCTCCTCGCCGAGGTCCTGCAGGAAGGCGATATGGTTGTTGCCCATCTCCCGCAGGAAAATCGCGTCGTGGAGGATGGAGCGCAGATCGCTCGGCTCCTTCGTTGGCTTCGGCATGCGGGCAAATGCGGAGAACTCGTCGACCATGCGGCCGATATCGCCTACCTGGCGGATGATCGTATCCGTGCACTGGTCGAAGACGGCGCGATCATTCTCGTCGATCTGCTTGCCGTAGCGACGCTGGATACGCTCGGCCGACAGTTGGATCGGCGTCAGCGGATTCTTGATCTCGTKAGCGATTCGGCGGGCGACATCGCCCCAGGCGGTGGAGCGCTGAGCAATGACGAGATCGGTGATGTCATCCAGCGTGATGACATAGGATTCGCTCAAATCGCGCACTTCCTCGCGGGTCACCTGGACGCTCAGCGTGCGCACCGTGCCGCTACGCACCAGCGCGATTTGCTTGCGGAAATCGCCACGGTGGCGTGAGGCCGCCTCCGTCAGCACCTGATCCACTTCAGGCGCGACTTCCGACAGCTGCCTTCCAAGCATCTCGTCAGCGTGCAGTGCCATCAGCGTTTCGGCCGAACTGTTGACGATGGTGACGCGCCGGTCCTGCTCGACACCGATGACGGCCGCGGTGACACCCGACAGAACGGCCTCGATGAAGCGGCGGCGGTCATCTACCTCGTCCTTCGCCTCAAGGATCTCGTCGCGCTGCGTGCGGATTTCCGAGATCATCTTGTTGAAGGTGCGCGAAAGACTGGCGACGTCGCCATCGACCGCATGAACGGGTACGACGATATCCATATTGCCGGATGCGACGCTGTCGGCAGCGGTAATCAGCAGGCGAATCGGTCGCACGATACGATCGGCCACGGCAATTGCGGTCCAGATCGCCGCAAGCAGCACGATCAGCGCAAAACCGATATAGAGAACCGCAAAGGCGATCTGCAGCGAAACGCGGCCGGCCTCCATGGATCGGTATTCGGTGGCGTTCTCCTCCATCATGCGCATGGCATTCATGACCTTGGGGTCGACCGCGCGCACCGTATAGAGGAAGGTTCCGGGTATCGTCTCAAGCCGGATGATCGCGCCAACGAGGTTCGTTACGCCAGGCGGAATGAGCGTCGGCTGGCCGGCGGCCGCCTTCTCCAGTGCATCCTGCGGGATGGCGGGCAGCGGCTTTTCCGTGGTGATATCGGCCTGGACGATCACCGAGCCGTCACGCTCGACAAGGAAGGCGCCGAGAAGACCGCGGCCCCTTGCCTGACGGGTCATCAACTCGCCGAAGCCAGTCTTGTCCAGGCTGTAGAGCGCGCGGTTACGCTCGAGATCGTTTGCCATCGAAACCGTCTGACCCTGCAGATAGCTGGCGTTTTCCAGCATGTAGGCCTGGCCGATATTGCGGGACGAACTGACGATCGCCTGGGTTCTGAGCGCAAACCAGCGGTCAAGGCCGGCATTCAGCGTGATACTGGCAAAGATCGCCACAAGGATCGCCGGCGTGATCGCGACGATCGAGAAGAGCACGACGATACGGATATGCAGGCGTGCGGCGGCGCGGCCGCGTGTACGGGCCTTGAAAAGCCGCGCAAACTCGCGGCCGATTAGCGCGATAAGCCCGAGCACGAAGAAAGAATTGATGACGACGGAGCCGATGACGACGTGCGAGGTCGGGGCAATCGGCGTTACGCCGAGCAGCACGAAGAGCGTTACGGTCGCGCAGACAAGCGCGCCGCCGGCAAGCACCAGGCCGGGCACGGCAAACAGGGCACGACGGTCGGTCACCATTGTCACCGCCTCGTTCGCCGTTTCCGCCGACACCCCTTCCTCGTTCATCCAGCCTCTCTTCGATTGCCGCATTCAATAGAAACCGAAAGCCGCCGGTTTACGAAAAACCGGCGCTCAAACGACTCGACCGTGGGCAAATGTCCAAACCCTATGCGTGACCTTTAAGCAACGCATTGTGGCGAAAATGCAACGCACTTCGCCACAATGTCAAGGTCGAAGGTCAGGCTGTGCGCGAGCTTCTGTAGACGGAAACGCCAAGTTCGCGGATCTTTTTGCGCAGCGTATTGCGGTTCAGGCCCAGGAGATCGGCCGCCTTGATCTGGTTGCCGCGGGTGGCCGTCAGTGCTGCAAGTATTAACGGATATTCCATTTCCGTCAGTACGCGGTCATACAGGCCGGGCGGCGGCAGGTTCTCGCCGAAGCTCGCGAAATAGGTGCGCATGTTTTCTTCGACCGCCTGGGCGATCGTCATCGTGCCGCTGCGGATCGGCCCCTTCTCGATCGGGCTGTCTGGAACATCGGAGCGAAGCTCGGCATCGATGATTTCGCGGGTGATGACATCCTGTGGATAAAGCGCCATCAGGCGGCGGATGAGGTTTTCCAGCTCGCGCACGTTGCCCGGCCAGGCATAGGCCTTCATCAGTTCCAGCGCTTCCTGGTCGAAACGCTTGGAGCCGAGGCCCTCCTTTTCGGCCTGCTGGACGAAATGACGGACGAGGTCGGGGATATCCTCCGCGCGGTCGCGCAGCGGCGGCAGGCGGAGCGGCACGACGTTGAGGCGATAATAGAGATCCTCGCGGAAGAGGCCCTGGTTGATCGCCTGCTTCAGATCCTTGTTGGTCGCCGCGACGATGCGCACATCGGTGCGGATCGGCGTGCGACCACCGACAGTCGTATATTCGCCCTGCTGCAGCACGCGCAGAAGGCGTGTCTGAGCATCCATCGGCATGTCGCCGATTTCATCGAGGAACAGCGTGCCGCCTTCCGCCTGTTCGAAACGGCCGGTGGAGCGGGTCTGCGCGCCGGTGAAGGCGCCCTTCTCGTGGCCGAAAAGCTCGGATTCGATAAGATCGCGCGGGATGGCCGCCATGTTGATGGCGACGAAAGGGCCGTTGCGGCGCTTGCCGTAGTCATGCAGCGCGCGGGCGACCAATTCCTTGCCGGTGCCGGATTCGCCGGTGATCATCAGCGTCAGGTCCGTCAGCATGAGACGAGCGAGAACGCGGTAGATTTCCTGCATCGCCGCCGAACGGCCGACGAGCGGCATGCCATCCTGTGTGTCGTCGTCGAGCTTGGCGGGTTTTCTCTTCGGTTCGGCGAGCGCCCGGCTGATAATGCCGATCAGTTCGGTCAGGTCGAAAGGCTTCGGCAGATAGTCATAGGCGCCTTTTTCCGATGCCTTGATCGCCGTCATAAAGGTGTTCTGCGCGCTCATGACGAGAACCGGAAGGTCCGGCCGCGCCTTCTTGATGCGGGGCAGAAGATCGAAGGCGTTTTCATCAGGCATGACCACGTCGGTCACGACGAGATCGCCCTCGCCGGCCGACACCCAGCGCCACAGCGTTGCGGCATTGGAGGTAATGCGCACATCATAACCGGCGCGGCTCAAGGCCTGATTGAGCACCGTGCGGATGGCCGCATCGTCATCTGCAACGAGGATCGTAGCTGTCATCTATTGGGTCCTGTCGAGCTTGCAATACCGGCATCATCAAGCGAGGCATCCTTGGAGGCCGGCATGAGGACGCGAAAAATCGTGCGGTTGTTCTGACTGTCGCATTCGATGATGCCGCCATGATCGCCGATGATCTTGGCAACGAGGGCAAGGCCGAGACCGCTGCCATTCGTCTTGGTGGTGATGAAGGGGTCGAAAAGATGCGGCAGCAGGTCCGTCGGCACGCCGGGACCATTGTCGATGACGCAGAATTCCAGCGGCAGCGAGATTTTCTCGCGCGTGCCGGCGACAGACAGCCGGATGCCGGGACGATAGGCCGTCGTCAGGATGATCTCGCCATCCTGGCGATCGCCGACGGCCTCGGCGGCATTCTTCACGAGATTGAGGAAGATCTGAACGAGCTGATCGCGATTGGCGTAAACGGCCGGCAGCGAGGGGTCGTAGTTCTCGGTCACGCGGATATTGCGAGCAAAGCCTGCCTTGGCAACGGCCTTCACATGGTCGAGGACGGAATGGATGTTGACGGGCACGCGGTCGACCGGCCGTTCGTCGGAAAACACTTCCATGCGATCGACAAGCGAGACGATACGGTCCGTCTCGTCACAGATCAGCCGGGTCAGCGCGCGGTCGTCATCGATGACGGACTGTTCGAGAAGCTGGGCGGCGCCACGAATGCCGGAGAGCGGGTTCTTGATCTCATGCGCGAGCATGGAGGCGAGACCCGTGACCGAACGCGCAGCAGCACGATGCGTCAGTTGCCTGTCGATCTTGTCTGCCATCGACCGTTCCTGGAAGACGATGACCACCGAACCCGGCTCGGTCACGACGGGGGCCACATAGAGATCGACGAGCTTGTCCTGACCGAGGCGGGGCGAGCTCAGGTCCACCCGGTATTCGTTGACCGGCGCCTTGCGTTCGCGCACCTGATCGATGAGCGCCAGAAGCGGGCTGCCGAAGGGAATGAAAGTCGAGATGCGATAGCGGGAAAGATGAGCAGCACTGGCGCCGAAGAAGGCTTCCGCCTCCCAGTTCGCAAAGACCATGAAGCCGCCCTCATCCACCATGACGACCGGATTCTGGATGGCGTTCAGCACTGCCATGGCGACAGCATTGACCGCATTCTCGGATGAAGGTGTGACGTCTGTGCTCATGCCGCCTCCCGCCGTTCAAATGCATCTGCGGCCATCGCATCGCCGAAGCGGGCGATGACATCGTCAGGATCGCGCGATGTCATGATCGCAGCCTTTTGTTCGCTGGACAGATCCGGCACAAAGCGCTGCAGATACCAGCCGAGATGTTTGCGGGCATGCCTGACGGCGACGGCCTCGCCATAGAATTCCAGCATCATGCGATAGTGCTCGACGGCAATTGCGGCGATCTCCTCGCGCGACGGTTCGCGAGCACCGGCAAGAACGCCGGCGTGCCAAGGCCTGCCCTGGGAGCCTCGGCCAATCATGACGGCATCGGCGCCGGAACGGCGCAGAATCTCCTGCGCATCTTCAGACGTCTCGACATCGCCATTGGCAATCAACGGCACGGAAATGACATCGCGTACGGGCCGGATCGCATCCCAATCCGCCCTGCCCTGATAAAATTGCATGCGGGTGCGGCCATGGATGGTGATGAGCTGGATGCCCGCCTCTTCCGCACGTTTTGCAATATGCGGCGCATTGATGGAGTTCTCATCCCAGCCGAGGCGCATCTTCAGCGTTACCGGGATATCGACCGCCTTGACCGTCGCCTCGACAAGACCAAGCGCGTGATCGGGATCACGCATCAGCGCCGAACCGGAATAGCCGCCAATAACCTTCTTGGCCGGGCAGCCCATGTTGATGTCGATGATATCGGCGCCATGATCGGCCGCGACCTTGGCGGCTTCAGCCATCCAGTGTGCCTCGCGGCCGGCGAGTTGAACCATGTGCGGACGAAAGCCGGCAGCCCGCAGGCGCGACCAGGATTCGGCGGTATCGTTCACCAGTTCCCGGCTTGCCACCATTTCGGTGACGACGAGGCCCGCGCCATAACGCCAGGCCAGCTCGCGGAACGGCATGTCCGTGACACCCGACATGGGCGCAAGCACAACGCGGTTCCGCACGGACACGGGTCCGATTCGGAAAGGCGCTGCGAGATCCTTGGAAATCAAATGATTATCTTTCAGGCACACCATGTAACTGCATTATTTTTAGCCATAGTTCTGCGGCTTGCCAAGAGGGTCGAGACCGAATTGATATTTTTTGGGCAAATGCTGGAAAAGGTCCGAGCAAGACGATAGAGCAACTGACATCCATTCCGCGTATTTCAGGGATTTATGCTGCAAATRCATACTAAGCAACCGATATCGGCTGGAATTGTCGTCGTTGCGGCGGGCCGCGGCGAACGCGCCGGATCGTCAGAGGAAGGCCCCAAGCAGTACCGGATGGTCGGCGGCAAGCCGGTTATCGTTCATACGCTTGAAAACTTTATGACATGGGAATCAGCGACGCACATCGTCGTCGTCATCCACCCCGATGACGAAGCACTCTTTGCAAGAGCGTTCCGGCACATCATCTCCGCAACGCCGATCGAGACGGTTCATGGCGGTTCCACAAGGCAGCAATCCGTGCTGGCCGGCCTGCGGCACCTCAAGGACAAGGGCGTTAGCCATGTGCTGATCCATGATGCGGTGCGCCCCTTCTTTGATCACCAGCTTCTCGACCGGATCGCCGATACGCTTTCGGCGGGCGCGCCCGCAGTCCTTCCGGCAACGCCGGTCGCCGACACGCTGAAGCAGGCAGGAAGCGATGGGATCGTGGTCAAGACCATCCCGCGCGACCAGCTCTATGCGGCTCAGACGCCGCAATCCTTCGACTTTGCCACCATCCTCGACGCGCATGAGAAGGCCGCCGCCAGCGGCAGGACGGATTTCACCGACGATGCGTCGATCGCCGAGTGGCTCGATATCCCCGTGACCGTCATCGAAGGCGCACCTACCAACGTCAAGCTGACAGTCCGGAGCGATATAGCCATGGCCGACGACAAGCTGTCGGGCGCGCATGTTCCCGATGTGCGCACCGGCAACGGCTATGACGTGCATCAACTCGAGCCCGGCGATGGAGTGACGCTCTGCGGCGTTTTCATTCCGCATGACCAGAAGCTCAAGGGCCATTCGGATGCTGACGTCGCGTTGCATGCGCTGACGGATGCGCTGCTGGCCACTTGCGGTGCCGGCGATATCGGCGATCATTTCCCGCCGTCCGATCCGCAATGGAAGGGTGCCGCCTCCCGCATCTTCATCGAACATGCCGCAAAGATCGTGCGCAATCACGGMGGCACCATCACCAATGCGGATGTCTCACTGATTGCCGAAGCGCCGAAGGTCGGGCCGCATCGCGAGGTCATGCGCGCCAATCTCTCCGAATTTCTCGGCATCGACATCGAGCGCTGCTCGGTGAAAGCCACCACCAATGAGACGATCGGTTTCGTCGGCCGCCGCGAAGGTATCGCCGCGATCGCAACCGCGACCGTCGTCTATGGAGGCAGAAAGCGATGAGCCTGTTTCCTGCTGACATCACTGCAATGGCGGAAAGCATCATCCGCGATTTCACGGATGCCGGCCTGATGGTCTCGACGGCGGAATCCTGCACCGGCGGCCTGATTGCCGGCGCGCTCACGGAAATCTCCGGATCGTCGGCCGTCATCGACCGTGGTTTCGTGACCTATACGAACATTGCCAAGATGCAGATGCTCGGTGTGCAGGACAAAACGCTTAGCGACTTCGGCGCAGTTTCTGAGGAGACGGCGCTGCAGATGGTGCATGGCGCCCTCTTCCGCTCGCGCGCCGAGCTGGCGGTAGCCGTGACAGGCATTGCCGGCCCCGGCGGCGGATCGCCCGAAAAGCCTGTCGGGTTGGTACATCTTGCGGCGAAATCACGTTCGGGTAAGCTCGTCCATCGTAAGATGCTTTACGGCGACATTGGCCGCACGGAAATCCGCCTGGCAACAATCCGGACTGCACTTCAAATGGTTATTGAAATTGCGTGATATTGAGTGAAGGAACAAAAGGCAGGAATTTCGGTTTCTGCCGCGTGTAGGCAAGAGCCGATTTTGAAGGAACGGTCAAATGAGATACTTGGCATGCATCGGTGTCGTCTTGAGCCTCGCCTGCGTTTCGGCGGCTGAAGCACCATCCAACTATCAGGTTTATGGTGGCGTGCGGGTGGATTCCGACCCCKTTCTGCTGCGCAAATACGACCATGCGCTCCGCCGCTGCCAGCCGGAAGCGCTGGGCTATCGCGGATCGCCTGATACCACCAGTCTGATTTACAATGCGGCGCTCAGAGGCTGCCTCTATCGCTACAGCTTCACCGACCGTGGCTCCTACGCCTATCCCGCGACGCAGATTTTCGACCATTTCTTCGATCGCTGAGTTAAAGCCTTTCCTGGTCAGCTGTAGATCGTCGCCGCCCGTTTTTCGAAGGCGTCCGTGAACATGCGGAAGGCCCTGTCGAACATTGACCCCATGAGCGCGCCGAGAATGCGGCTCTTGAACTCATAGTCGATGAAGAAATCGACCGTACAGCCGCCTCCATCAGCCTCGACGAACCGCCAGCGGTTGTCGAGGTAGCGGAACGGACCGTCGATATATTTGACGTCGATGACGCGCTCGGGCCTGTTGAGCAGGACCTGGGTCGTGAACGTTTCGCGGATCGCCTTGTAGCCGACCGTCATGTCGGCGATCAGCAGCTCCTTGCCGTCACGCTCCTTGCGGTTCTTCACCGAGAGGGCTTCGCAGAGCGGCAGGAATTGCGGATAGCGCTCGACATCTGCGACGAGGTCGAACATCTGGTCGGGCGTGTGCGGTACAGGGCGATGCGTTTCGAATTGCGGCATGAAGCGCAGTTAAGCCGGCACACCGAGAAGATCAAGAAGCGCCCGCATCTGGCGGCGGGATTTCACCTGCAAAACGGGCACATGCGGTCCGTGGGCAGCAATCGCTGATGTCACGCGCGGCAAGAACTTTTTCTCGAAAGTCCAGATGAATTCCAGAAACTGCCAGTCGACCTTCTCGATGCAGCCGGGTGCCATTTCCGGGCGTGTGCGGCCGATATGCTTCAGCCAGCGGGTCACGACTCCCCAGACGCACAGCAGGCGCGGCATCCGGACCCAGATGACGATATCGGTGCGCGGCAGGCGGATATCGAACGTGGAGGGATTGGTGCCATCCATGATCCAGCGCTCGCCGGCAATCCTTTCGACGATCCGCTCACGCTGCTCCTCCCTGCTGCGCTCCACCCAACCCGGCAGCCAGAGAATATCGCGGTCGATCGAGAAATAGGTCAGGTCGAAACTGTGCGCCAGCTTCTGTGCAAGCGTCGACTTGCCGCCACCCGAACAGCCGATGACCATGATGCGCCTTGCATTGCGGATATGCCCGGCGCCAAAGGCGTCGTCCACATAGTGGATTGCATCGTCGGTTTGCCGTTCCATTGCGAGTACCTTCTTACCCGTTTAAGCAGGCAGCAGGGAAAGCAGTTCGTCGCTCTCCCTGAAGGACTCGAGCGTCAGAACCGGGATRCCACGGCCGTGGCTTGCCAGCATCGCCTCGAATTGCGGCGCCTCTCGCTTTTCGAACGTCCAGATGTATTGCAGGAATTGCAGATCGATCTGCTCAGGGCAGCCTGGCGCCATTTCCGGTCGGGTCTGGCCGCGATATTTCCACCAACGACCGAGCACGCCGCGCACGGCAACGCTGCGCGGCGGCCGCCGCCAGAGCACCATATCGGCGCGCGCCAGTCGGATTGGCAATGTGCTCGGGCTGTTGCCGTCCATGATCCAGCGTTCACCTGCCACGGCGTCGCGGATCCGTTGAACGGATTCTTCGCGTGGTCGCAACTTCCAACCGGGCAGCCAGAAGATGTCGCGGTCCATGGACACGTAGGTCAGCTTTAAACGGCTTGCGAGCGCCTGGGCAAGTGTCGACTTACCAGTGCCGGAGCAACCAAAAATCAGGATGCGTTCGGCACGGGGAATGATGGCTGTAGCCTCGGCAATAGAGACCGCACGAATGGGTTCAGGCGACGTCGTCACTTGATGCATGGCAAACTCGCTTTAGACAGGATCGCCTTCGCACGCAGGCTCGACCGCGAAGAACGGCGTGCTTGCTAACTGCTTCGCGTGAACTGGTGATGACAGTCAACCGCACAAAGAAAAACCGCGGCGAAAAGCGCCGCGGTCCCATCAAAAACAAGGGGTAGGCTCTTACTCCGCTGCCATCAGCAGCTTCTTCTCGCGGGCAGCCCTCAGCCGGGCGAAGTCGTCGCCGGCATGGTGGGAAGAACGGGTCAGGGGGCTGGAGGCAACCATCAGGAAGCCCTTGGTATAGGCGACCGTCTCATAGGATTTGAATTCCTCCGGCGTAACGAAGCTCATGACCGCGTGATGTTTGCGGGTCGGCTGCAGATACTGGCCGATCGTCAGGAAGTCGACATCAGCGGTGCGCAGGTCGTCCATGAGCTGGAGCACTTCATTGCGCTCTTCGCCGAGCCCGACCATGATGCCTGACTTGGTGAACATGGTCGGGTCGAGTTCCTTCACGCGCTGCAGCAGGCGGATGGAGTGGAAGTAGCGGGCGCCGGGCCGGACTGTCAGGTAGTTGCCGGGCACCGTTTCCATGTTGTGGTTGAAGACGTCGGGCTTGGCGGCGACGACGCGCTCCAAGGCACCGGGCTTCTTCAGGAAGTCGGGTGTCAGGATCTCGATCGTCGTCAGCGGTGAAGCGGCGCGGATTGCCCAGATCACCTTTTCGAAATGCTCGGCGCCGCCGTCTTCCAGATCGTCACGATCGACAGAGGTGATGACGACGTGGCTCAGGCCCATCTGCTTGACGGCCTTGGCGACATTCTCCGGTTCCGCCATGTCGAGCGCGTTCGGCCTGCCGGTCGCGACGTTGCAGAAGGCGCAGGCGCGCGTACAGATCTCGCCCATGATCATGAAGGTGGCGTGCTTCTTGTCCCAGCATTCGCCGATATTCGGGCAGCCCGCTTCTTCGCAGACGGTGACGAGCTTGTTTTCCTTCACGATCGAGCGGGTTTCGGCATAACCTTTCGAGGTCGGCGCCTTCACGCGGATCCATTCCGGCTTGCGCAGGACTTCCGTATCCGGGCGATGCGCCTTTTCCGGATGCCGCACACGCTTTACGTCAGGATTGATCGTGTCGAGGATGGTGACCATGTCAGTTCAACTTTCCGCCGCTCCATGCGGCCCGGATTGTCATATTGCGCATCACGCCGTAATTCAAATCTTTCGATCTCAACGGTGATGCGCCCTGTCTTCGCGCCCTATCTTCGAACCAGCCGCGCGAAGAATATCAGCAGGCAGGCGCCGATGAAGCCCGTCACGAAGTAGCCGAACCTTCCGCCGGCTACCTCGATATGGAACTGCGCCAGGATGGCGGTGGCGACGACCGAGCCGACAATGCCGAGCACGATGTTCAGCAGAATGCCGTAGCGCGCTTCCATCAGCTTTCCTGCGAGCCAGCCCGCAAGTCCGCCRACGATGATTGCCGAAATCCAGCCGATGCCTTCCATATTTCTTAATGCCCTACGCTATCGCCCTTGCGATCAGCACCACAACGATGGCGCCGACAGTGGCGTGGATGATCTGAACCACCAATGCATTTTCAATGCCCAGCGAAATCCCCAGAGCATTGAACAGAAACCCGCCCACGAACGCKCCGATGATGCCGCTCAGGAGGCACCGTATCAACCCACCCCCGCCGACGACCAGGCTCGCAAGGAAGCCCGCGACCAGACCGATCAGCAGAAAGATGAGAAGCGACTGCGTGCTCATAGAC
>NZ_JBFTNV010000013.1:0-215214 GCF_056397645.1 Rhizobium sp. 05L429
TTACCCAACTTGCCCGCCACCTGAATGACCAGCCGCGAAGGTGCCTCGGCTACAAGACGCCTGCCGAGGTTTTTATCGCACATTTGCAAGAAGCAAGGTGATCCCCTACCCTGCAAAACGGGCATGATGCACTTGGGTTAGGTTCTCCACTCGCTGATTGGGGTCGCCTCCACAAACTGGTCGACTGCAACGATGCACTGGTCATCGCGGTGGCCGGTCGTCTTTAGGTATCGTCATTTCAGTTCCTTGACGCCTTTTCGTCTGAAACAGGCAGGCCGGCAGCCTCCAGTCCGGCAAGAAAACGCTCCTGGTCTTCGGGCCGCGCCAGCCGCTTGGCGACCTCTTGCCTGACGTTCGGAATCAATGCGGGTGACCTGAGCGCGATCCAGTCGAGTTGCTCCTTTGCCTCCGCCGTTTTTCCCAGCGTGCCGAGGATGGAGAGCAATACGAGGCGATGCATCGGATTGTAATTCAGGTCCGACATCCGGGACCACAGTTCCGCGGCTTGCGTGTCACCCCGCATGAAGGCACAAAGCGCCATTCCGACTTCGTAATATCCGTGTGGTCCGGCATTTCTGCTGATGGCCTTTGAAATCAGTTCGCAGCCCATGTCCCATTTTCCCGACATCGACAGGCGCAGGCCGTATTCACCCGCCACCTCGGTGTCGTTGGGATTGCTGGCATAGGCGGCCTCGCCGGCACGCATGGCTCCGATCGGGTCATTGCTGAAAAAATCGGCGAGCATCAGTGCTTGAAGAGCGCGCGCATTCTTCGGATCGAGCCGTACGGCGCGTTCGGCAAGTTCTTTCGCAGCGCTGAGCGTCGCGGCAGTCGGCTTCGTATTCAGCTGGTACGGAAAGCGGAACTCGTCGAGATGGGTCAGCGAAAGGAAGGCGGTGAGATTGGAAACATCGGGTGTCTTTTCGACTGCCCGCTGCAGACAGGATTTTGCTGCCTCATGCGCCTGCGCAGTCATTTCGCTGCGATAGCTGTAATAGGACAGAGTGCAGGAGAAAGCGTCGGCATTTCCGGCAATGCCCGCGGTGTCGGTCTCGAACATTACGCCGAACGGTCGCGCAACCGCCGCCGCAATATGATCGGCAAGGCTGGACTGCGTTTTCAGGATGCCCTGCACTTTCATGTCGGCATCGTAATTATTTGCCCAGATGACCACTCCATCCGCCCGTCGCACGAGCCTTGCCGTTGAGCGCAGGATGCTGCCTTCCAGCCGGACGCTTCCCTGGAGAGCGTAGAGCGGCTCCGACGAAGTCTGGCCTTCTTTACTGCGCGGCAGGACCGCAACGACCACTATGTCGTTGAAAGGGACGAGCTTTTCGATGATATCGTCGGTAATGCCTCGAGAGATACCGGACGCAAGTCCCTCTTCGGGAGCATTTTCAAAGCGTTCGACGATGATGGTAGGGCGACTGTCAGCCCCCCTCACCGTCTCGGCTCCCGTATCGAACAACCTTCCATGCTGAAGCAATGCCGCCCCCGCGGCGAGGATGATCACCACGCCCCCCGCAAGGAGCCAGGATCGGGGTCGTGACAAGTGCCTGCTGGCCCTGTCTCGTCTGATCGCATCTTGGCTGATCGTATCCCTGATGACATCGACCTGCTGTGCAGCGCCTCCCTCCGACATCGGCTGATTGGACTGCCCAGGTTTCGACATATCTGTGGGCTCAGCGCCCAGCCTCACGTCGAAAACCGGCGCATAGCCGCCGAGAGGAATCGTGATGATGATCCGGTCAGTGCCGCCGGCGGTCAGGTAATAGTGTTCCAGCTCCCTCCTCAGCCGCCCGGCTTCGATACGGACACATGGATCCTGCTGAGCATCGAAATTCGCATCCCTGCCGAAAACGGCTTGCGCGATGGTAAAGGCCTTCAGATACTCGCGACGGTCGGCAAGTGTTTCAGTCACCACAAATTCGAGGAATCTTCTCGCCCGCTCGGGAAGACGAAACTCCGGGCTCGAAAGAATGCGCTCAAGTTGCTGCTGCACCTCCTCCTGCGAAGGCGCGCTGCTGCTGGCCCTGTAAACGCCTGCGTTCGTCATCGGCTTTCCCCCAGAATCCGATTGCTAACAACCTGCAGCATACTGTCGTGGACGATAGTCCCGAGTTGCCGCAACGGCAACGCTATTCATAAGAAAGGACTAATTAACAAAAAGCCTAATAAATGGATCATCCGGTGGCCGGGACACATCTTCGCGGGCATTTGCCGGCGTAGGATACCGTATCCTACCGGATCGGACGTGTATTTTACTGCCTTCCCCTGCCCGCGCGCTTTATCATCGTCCATGCATTCTGGAGGAGGCGGCGATGACATCACCTGAGACGTCCACATCCCATTCAATGTCAAGCGCAGAGGAGCTGCGCAAACGTGCTCTGGAACTCCAGCTTCTGGAAATGGAGCGCAACGAAAAGATCAAGGCGCGCGAAGCAAAGAAACATGCGGAGTTCGTTGAGGATTTTTTCCGCAAGCAAATTGGTGAAACGGAGCGTGCCGTCATCAAACGTCTGGTGATGAAAGCCGCCGCAGACGGCAAATACGAGGCGCTGATCTACAGTTTTCCATCGACCTTCTGCACGGATAGCGGCCGGGCCATCAATAACAACCTTCCCGGATGGCAGAAAACGCTGCAGGGAAAGGGAAAGGAACTTCTCGAACTCTTCGAGGAGGTTGCCAAGCCTCAAGGCTACGGACTCAAGGCGATGATCATCAACTTCCCCGACGGTATGCCTGGAGACGTAGGTTTCTTCCTCACCTGGGAACCGCCAGTCGACTGACGGACAACAGCAGGCATGAGCGAAGGACGATCGATGTGAAAGCGACCGAGATCGAACGGAAGTTCCTGGTCCGCGACGACAGTTGGCGCGCCTGCGCCGACGAGCCTCATGTGTTGCAGCAAGCTTATCTCTATCTCTCCCGTCGCAATCGAAATTCTATCCGCGTGCGCGTGATCGATGGATGTTCAGCGCGCTTGACGATCAAGTTTCGCACGCTGAGCCTTGCCAAGGAGGAATACGAGTACGAGATTCCCATTGGTGAGGCTCGTGACCTCATCCTGCGCGCAGCCGGTCATGTCATTGAGAAAACGCGCTATCGCGTCCTCCATGATGGGCGAAACTGGGACGTGGATGTCTTTACCGGCGCCTATGAGGGGCTGACCCTCGCCGAGATCGAACTGGCGAGCGAGGAAGATCGGCCGAAGCTGCCGGAATGGCTCGGTCGGGAGGTCACAGGCAGAAAGCGCTACTCCAACCGCGCCATGGCAGCCGCTTTGCGCGTTCCGCCGGCGGCGCGGGAGATCGCCTGCGAAGATCCTAGTCGCTTACGACGCTCCAGTTGGCATCAGGATTGAATTCCTTGATCGCCGCGGCGCGTTCTTCCGTTTTAGGCCCCAGGTCGCGCTGGTAGATAACGTTCGACCCATTGACCATAAATGTCTGAACGCCGGTGACCCGATATTTGACGGGCCAGGCAATCAGCGCAAAACCGCCGGTCATATAGCCGTTGACGAGATAGCTCTGCTTGCCGCCCAGCACATTGTCTCCCTGGGACGTCAGGATGCGATAGCGATAGCCGAAATACCCCTCCCCGCGTTTGGCGGCACCGAAGGCGGCCGTTTCGACCAACGTGCTTGCCGGGCTTTCTTCGGGATAAACGTTCGGATCCCAGTACAGGCCATCAAGCTTGCCCGCGCTGCTGATCAATTTCTTTGCGAACTCATAGATGCCGTCACCGTCACGGTCCTCGGATGCGTATTGATACTGGGCCGAGACATATTCATGCATGGTATCGATGGTGGCGAGTTCATTTTCGCCGATGCGGCGATTAACGATCTCTTCGAGGCCGCGCTCAGTGTCGAAGGACCATTTGCCGTCCTTGCCCTCGGTCAGCGGAAACGGCAGTGGCCAGAGCCGATCGCCGATCGCAACGATCTTCATGCCATCCAAATCCCGCAAAATCGCCTGTCGCTCGGCACCTTCGCGGATCAGCCCGTAGGCGATCGTCGCCTCGTTGCTCGCCCGCAGCTTGTCCGGTTTCAAGCCGAGCAGAGYGGCAAGGTCGTCGAAATTGTTCGAGCCCAGCACCGATTTGAGCTTGTCCAGCGCAAGCTCAGGACTGTCGAATTTCGGTGACGGCGTTGCCGCCCGGTATTCGGCCAGATCTGTCGGCACTTGCGAAAACGCAGGTGCCGCCGGCATTGCACAAAGCAGTGTCGCAAGCATGAGCGGAATTACGGTCGATTGACGTTTCATGATGTAACTCCCTGAACTGGAAAGAGGTCTCACCGCCGTCTGCCGCCACCGCCACCGCGACCGCCGCCACCCTGCGGCCGCGGCCGATGCTGTGCGGGGCGAGCTGACTGGCGATGGGCGCCCATGCTCTGCGATCCGCGTTTGGAGGCAACCGCCTCACGGCGGCCGGACTGGACATTGCCGAGCGCGCTCGGCTGCCGTCCCCGATTGTCGGGTCTGGCGGCCATCTGCGGTTTATTAGGCCTATTGATGGATTTCTGCGCGGGTTTGGACGGGCGATTGGCGGCCTTCTGAGGACGCGCTTCGGGTCGGGATGCGGCTGGCCGATTGGCCGCCACTGGCCTGTTGGCTGCCGCTGGCCTATTTGCTGCCGTTGGCCTATTTGCCTGCGGTCTGTCCTTCAGGCCCTGCGCCGTGCTTTTTCGAATATCGTCCGCACGCGCCGCGTTGGCGCGATTGCTGGGTCTCTGGCTCGCCTGGATATCGTTGGCCCGGTTGCGCAGCTGGTTGCGGTTGTCGGCCTGCAGGCCGGATTTGATCGCCGAGCGGTCCATCTTCGAAAGCTGGTCCTTGCCAATGCTCAACTTGCTGCGATCGACCTTGCTCCAGTCGACGTCGTTCCACTTCAGCTTCCCATTGAAATTACGATCATTGAGGCAATTATTGCAGTCGATATCGATATCGCCGTTCCAGCGACCTCCCCAGACACCCCAGTCATCCCAATTGACGACCGCAGCCCAGGCAAGGCCGGTCACCGCGCCGGCAAAGAAGGCCGCACCGGGATAATAATAGCTGTCGTAGTAGTCGGGATAATAGGAGATCGGCGCCGACGCATAGCCGGGCTCATAGAGCATTTCCGGTGGATATTGCGGGATATAGATCTTTTCCGGATCTGTCGGCCGGATGATGATATTGTCGTTTTCGGTGACGACCGTCACCTTGTCATMCGTCTTGATGATGTTCTTTTCCACCGCTTCGTCGCGAAGCTGCTGGATGGCAATCAGGACGTCCTTCTGCTGGTTGGCGAGCGCATCGGCGAGCGCCTGGGTCCAGTCGAGATCCTCACTCATCATCTTGACGATATCTGGATAGTTCAGCAGGGACACGACGCTGCCGTCCCAATCGCTCTTGGGTTTGAGGTCGGAATTCTTCTTTTTCGCCTCCAGGAAGCGCTGTGCCTCGATGATCTGAAGTGGAAAAAGCGAGGCGGCCGAAATTGCCGCGACCAGCTMGTCCGGATAGAGCGCGATGCGCGCCACGAGAACTTCAAGCTCGTCATCCGTCAGACGCGTGGTTTCAGCCTCTTCGGCACTTGGCTGGGCCGGGGCTGCTGCCGGCGCGGGAGCTTGTGCCTGCGCGGGGAACGATGGCGGCAATGCGATGATTGCCAGAGCTGACAATCCGCCAAGCAGTTTGCCACAAAGCAGTTTGCGGGAAATTGCTTTCATCGCGCATGGACCTCCCTTTAATCGGTTGAATGACAGATGCGCTTACGGAAACTTCGGGCCGGTTTGCGGCGACCGCCGGAGCACGACTATTTTCGATTGGGTGATCGCCTCCCCCATCTCTTTCAACAGGGCCTCGACGAGGCCCGCATATTCCAGCCGGCGCGCCTCCCTAACCGTCTCGGGCAACCGCTCGACATGCGCCAGAGCCTGTGCTGCTGCAGTGAGATCTTCGCACATGCTGTGAAAGGCCTCGTTTACATAGAAAAGGCGCTGCACCACCCGCTTCTGGTCGGGGAAATAAGTCTCAGCCGTCTCAAGGACGGACAAATATGTCGATCCACTTTCTCCCGGCACCATCTCCGCCCCCGCCGCCGAACTGCGCTAAGCAGATGCGTGAACTATATAACAGGCGGATCGGCGGCAGACGTAAAATACGTGATCTTACATTAGCCGACTTCCAAAAATCGTGGCGAATTCGGGACGCAGAGGCCGGATTGCCATCCCCCTTGCCGTTCCCGCCTCTTTTGATTTCTGCAAGGACGATCCGCCTGGGCGCAGCCGCTGCCGACGCCCCGATAGAGGTTACGCGATGCTACGGGCCTCAGCGCCAAAACGGGCCTAATATCCCGCGTCGATAGCGATCGAACGGCTCGGCAAGACCAGCCGGAAGGGAGCGGCCGTGTTTCTTGACTATTTTGCCTTGGGCGTGCTGGTCTTCGTCGTGGTCACGCTGTTTTATGCGGTGATCGCGATCCACGACATTCCTCATCTGATCGCCAAGGCGCGCAATCATCCTCATCAGGATGCCATTCACGTTGCTGGATGGGTCAGCCTCTTCACGTTGCACGCCATCTGGCCGTTCCTGTTCATCTGGGCAACGCTCTACCGCGAGGATCGTGGCTGGGGCATCCGTAGTGACGGAAAATTATCGGCGGAGACGGAAGCGGATGCAGAAATCGCCCGTCTCCATTCGCGGATTGCCGAGCTTGAGGCACGCAAGCCGGAGAAGGAGGACGCCTGATGGACCTACTCCTGATACTMACTTATGCCGCGATTTGCTGGGTGATCTTCAAGATATTCAGAATTCCGGTCAATCAATGGACGCTCGCAACAGCAGTGCTTGGCGGGATATTCCTCATCTCCACCCTCCTGCTTCTGATGAGTTACAATCATCCCTATTCCAGCGATGGGCGAATCTATTTCACCTCGGCTCCCGTTATCCCCACGGTAGGAGGTCAGGTCGTCGAAGTGCCTGTCGCAGCCAATACGCCATTGAAGAAGGGTGACGTTCTCTTTCGCATAGATCCGCGGCCCTATCAGTTCACGGTCGATCAGAAGCAAGCAGCACTTGCCGAAGCCGAACAGTCCGTCCTGCAATTGAAAGCGGCGCTTGATGCCGCCAATTCCGCTGTCACGGGGGCTGAGGCCTCGAGAGACCGGTCACTGCAGGCCTTTCAAAAATTCCAGCAGTCCAACGAGAATTCAAAGTCGAGCGGCAAAAGCGCCGTCTATTCCGAGCTTGAGGTCGAGAACCGCCGCGGCATTTATCTGACCGCAGAGGCAGCAGTGGATACGGCACGTGCGCAGGCATTGCAGGCAAAACTCGCTTATGAATCCGAGATCAACGGCACGAACCCGACAGTCGCAAGGCTACAGGCCGAGCTGAATAACGCCAAATACGAACTCGACCAGACAACCGTTCGCGCTCCCACAGATGGCTATGTGACCCAGGTCTTCCTTCGTCCCGGAATGATGGCCAATCCTCTGCCGCTCAGGCCTGTCATGGTCTTCATCGACAGCCAGGATCGCATGCTGGCGGCAGCTTTCATCCAGAACTCGTTGCAGCGCGTACGTGTCGGCGACGAGGCGGAGGTGGCCTTCAAGGCCGTCCCCGGCAAGATCTTCAAGGCACGGGTTCAGGAAGTCATCGACGTGATGGCGCAGGGCCAGTTACAGCCCGGCGGCGCGTTGATCGACCCGCAATCGCCCGAGCGGCTCTCTCCCGGACAGACACTGGCACGCATCGAGTTGCTCGAAGCTACCGACCAATACCAGCTGCCCGGCGGCGTAGTCGCGGAGGTCGCCGTCTATACGCATTATTGGCACCACGTCGCCGTCCTGCGCAAGGTTCTTCTGCGGATGAGCAGCTGGATGAATTACGTGTTCCTGGAGCACTGAGCGCGGCGCCGGGAGAGATGCAGGGAACAATGACGAAGCAATAGGAGTGCGCGGTGATAGGCAGTCTTCCGATGTTGCGAGGCTTGACCGGTTTCAAGAGGGATTGGCTCCGCAGCGATATCCCGGCCGGGCTGTCGATCGCCGCCGTCGGCCTGCCGAGCGCCATTGCCTATCCTGCGATCGCCGGTCTGCCGCCGGAGACCGGTATCTATGCCAGCATCGTCGCGCCCATCGCCTATGCGATTTTTGGGCCGTCCCGGCTGCTGATCGTCGGACCTGACGCGGCGTCGATGTCGGTGCTGGCGGCTGCAATGGGCACGATCATCGCCGCCGATCCCACGGGCAGCGGCGACCGGGTGGCGATCGCGGCGGCCCTCGCCCTTGGCGTCGGCGTCTGCTATCTCGCCGCCAAATTACTGAGACTTGGCGTTCTCGCGAGCTTTCTTTCCCGGCCCATTCTGGTCGGGTTCTTTGCCGGCGTTTCGCTTTCTATCCTTGTCGGACAGATCGGCCGTTTCACGGGAGTGAAGATTGAATCCGATGGATTGATCCAGCCGCTCGCCGAAATGCTTGCCAAAAGCGGACTGATCCATTGGCCCTCGCTCATCCTCGGGTTCGCCATGTTCGCGCTGCTGTGGATCGTCCGCTTTTTCCCGTTCAGAATTCCAGGTCCTATCCTGGTCGTCATCATCTCGGTCCTTCTTTCTGCTATTTTCGACTTTCGCGGCCAAGGCATCGCCGTCGTCGGGGACATACCGCGCGGACTTCCGAGTTTCTCCCTGCCCCCTATCCATGAAATGCCTCTTGACAAGGTCGTCACCGGTTCGGTTGCGATCTTTCTTGTCAGCTTCGGTTCCGGCATTGTCGCGGCGCGCAGCTTCGCGTCGCGAACCGGTGACGAGGTCGACGCCAATCAGGAGTTGATCGGCCTTGGCGCAGCCAATATAGCGCCCGGATTTTTCGGTTCGTTTCCGGTCAGCGTATCGGATTCTCGAACCGCGATAAATCTTTCGACGGGCGGCGTTTCGCAGGTCTCAGGACTGGTTTCCGCGGCCGCCCTGATCGCCGTGCTGGTTTTCCTCCATGGTGCGTTGCGCATCCTTCCCATTCCCGCGCTAGCCGCGATCCTTGCAATGGCTGCCATCAGCCTGATCGATATTCCCGAGCTCAGGAAGATCTGGCGCATCAGCCGTATGGAGTTTGTCTTTGCGCTCATCGCCATGTGGGGAGCGATCAGCTTCGGCGTCCTCAATGGCGTCATTGTCGCTATTGTCGCAACCTTCGTCTACCTCCTGCGTCAAACCATGTTTCCGCGCGATGGCCTGCTTGGTCGTATCGAAGGCCGGCATGGCTTCTTCGATCTCCAGCGCTACCCCGAGGCTCGTCCTGTCCCCGGTGCCGCCGTCTTCGCCGTCCAGGGCAGCATCCTGTTCTACAACGCCGACTACGTGCGCATCCGGCTGACATCGGTCGCCAAGGAGCTTCCCGCAAATACCAAATGCCTGGTGCTCGATGCCAGCGCCATCACGCAAATCGATAGCACAGGCGCGACCGCGCTCGAGGCCGTGGCCGAAATTCTCGTGAAGCGGAATATCGTCTTTGCTTTCGCCGATCTCAGTGATGAAAGCCGCGTCATTCTCGAACGGGCCGGGGTCATCAAGACCGTCGGAGCCGACAATATTTTCAATGGCAGAGAAGAAGCCCTGCGGACGCTGATTGGCGATATCGACCAGATCGGCAACGCCGCGACGGCGCATAATGCCCCTTAAATGACAGGAGGAGGGAAAGCCATGGACGAGAATTACGAGCCGAAGCTAGCGGATGGTGAAGCACCCCGCAGCGGCAAGGATAAAAAGAAGAAAAAGTCATGGGATTACGAAAAAGAGATCGGCCGCCTGCAGGTGGAACTGGCCCATCTGCAGGCCTGGGTCAAGAAATCCGGCGCGCGGGTGGTCATCGTCTTCGAGGGGCGTGATGCCGCCGGCAAGGGTGGAATGATCAAGCGCATCACGGAAAGGGTGAGTCCCCGCGTCTTTCGCGTAATCGCCCTGCCCGCCCCGACCGACCGCGRGAAATCGCAGATCTACATGCAGCGCTACATTGCCTATCTGCCTGCCGCCGGCGAAGTCGTTATCTTCGATCGCAGCTGGTATAATCGTGCAGGCGTCGATCGGGTCATGGGCTTCTGCAGCGAGAAGAAGGCACAGCGCTTCCTTGAACTCGCCCCGCGTTTCGAGGCCGCAATCGTCGAAAGCGGCGTCATTCTGCTCAAATATTTCCTCACGGTCAGCGAAGAAGAGCAAGAGCGCCGCTTCAAGCGCCGGATCGACGACCCGTTGCGGCAATGGAAGCTCAGCCCCATGGATGTCGAATCCTATCAGCGCTGGTGGGACTATACGCGCGCCTATGACGAAATGCTGCGGATGACCGACAGCAATCACGCGCCCTGGTGGATCGTGCCTTCGGACGACAAGAAGCGTGCGCGCATCAACTGCATCTCGCACATCCTGCAATCGATCCCCTATGAGCGCCTGAAGTTCGACGCGCCGGATCTCGGAAAGCGGCAGAAGCGCCCATCGGCCTATGTCGAGGATCATGCGATCCGGCATGTGGTGCCTGATACGACATCGTGACGATGGGTCCGCCGGGCGCGCCGGAATGGATACAGCCATGGAGCAGGTAAGCGATACGACCCCGCAAGGGAGCAGTGCGGGGCAGATTTCAGTAGAAGCGCGGGTCAGCGATCTCGTCCGGTTGGGCATTATCGGGCTTTTTGCCTATTGGACCCTGGAACTGATCGCTCCCTTCGCGCTGATCGTCATCTGGTCGGCCATTCTTGCGGTGGCACTGTTTCCGATGTTCGACGCGCTCTCGCGGCTGATCGGCAACCGGCCGGTGATTTCGGCTTTCGTCATCGTCGTCAGTTGCCTCGTGCTGATTATCGCGCCGCTCGCCCTCGTCGCGGTCAATTTTGCTGATGCCGTTCAGGCGTTGATCGGCAAGCTGCGGACGGAAGACTTTATCTTGCCTGCAGCGCCGGCAGCCATCAAGGAATGGCCGGTCATCGGTGAGCGTATCCATGACACCTGGAACCAGATTGCCGGCGACCTGGCGTCCACGATCATCAAATTTCAGGCACCCATCCGCGAAGTGATGGGCGTTGTCGTCGCAAAGCTCGCCTCGGTCGGCGGCGGCGTCTTGAGCTTCGTCGCCTCGATCCTGCTTTCCGGCCTGTTTCTCACACGGGCGACGCGACTTGCGGCAACAGTACAGCTTCTGGCAAATCGGATCGGCGGCGAAAAGGGTGTGGGTTTTGCCCGGCTTGCCGGGAGTACGGTGCGAAATGTCTCGCGGGGTGTCATCGGCGTCGCCTTCCTGCAGACGCTGCTTTGCGGTTTGTGCTTTGCCTTCTTCGACATTCCCGCACGCGGTGCACTGACCTTCGCGGTCTTCATGCTCTGCTTGATGCAGCTCGGCCCGGGGCTGGTGCTCCTGCCAATGATCATCTGGGCGTGGTTCTCCTGGCCGTCTGCCGTCGCTCTTGTCTTTACCTGTCTCGCGGTACCGATCACGGTGGTCGACAATGTCCTGAAGCCCGTATTGATGGCGCGCGGTCTCTCGACCCCGATGCCCGTCATCCTGATCGGGGTTATCGGTGGTACGCTCTCGCATGGACTTCTCGGCCTATTCCTGGGGCCGGTGGTCCTCAGTGTATTCTATGAATTGTTGCGAGCCTGGGCCTGGCCAGCGGCGACAGCGAGCGGGTATGAACATGGGCCTGCCGTCGGCTTGGACGGAAAGGTTCAGCGGTCGGCGCAGTAGACGGTAACCTCCTGCTCTATTTCAAGGCAGAGCTGCTCATATTCGGTGATCAGCTTGTCTTCTCGCGGGTACCCGTTTCGAAAACGGTCCAGCGCATCGACGGCCAGATCATAGGCCTCGAAGATTTCGCCAAGCGTCTCGCCGGTCATGCCCACGAGACGATGACGGATATCGGGAAGTCGGAGCATCAATTTCCGTCGTCCACGTTCTCGGCTCATCAAGTAGCTCCGTATATCTGCGCACCCCGCAAATCGTACGAACTCAGGGGAACGCCGCTCGTTCCCGATTGGTTGCCCAAAATTATTCGTAAGAACGGTTCCGTTGGATCACATCGCGACAGATTGCGCGGTCCAGAGAGCGGGAGCGTAGCCGAACTCGGAATTAAGGCTTCCAATCGTCGGCATTCAAAGCTTTTACAGTAACGGCAGCGACAATGCCGGTCAGCACAATTCCGGCAAAGCCGATTACCAATGACAATATCCGCGCCGAAATATGTTTGGGGGTAAAGTCGCCGTAGCCGATGGTCAGGCCCGTGACGAACGTGAAATAGAGAGCTTCGTCGAGGCGCCAATCTTCGATGCGCCAGATTGCAAGCCCGCATCCGATCATCACCAGGACCACCCCGGACACGATTGGCCAGATCACGCGAAGCTGCCTTACCAAGGCGACGAAGAAGAGACGCCGCATTTGCCGATGGGTCAATTCATGGCCAGGTTTCATTGGCATGTTTTGCGCCCGCAGATCCGCCTCATAGTGTCTGATCGGGCAAAACATACAGCGTCATCGCGAAAATCATGTAGACCATCAGCACCAACACGCCGACGAACCAGGCCGAGCGTCCGCTATTGGTGACGAACATCGCCGTGATGGTCGCCAGGAAAACCATCACCACGACGCCGGGCGCAAACTGCAGATCCATCGGTGTCGGACCAATCAGATAGCTCAACAGGATCAGCACGGGTGCGACGAACAGAGCGATCTGCGAGGCGCTTCCGAGCGCAATGCCCACACTCAAATCGAGACGGTTCTTGCGTGCACCGGAAAAGGCCGAAGCCATTTCGGCTGCACCTCCGACCAATGCAACGACGATGAAACCGACAAAGGCAGGCGTCATACCGAACACCTTGGCGGCCTCCTGCACGGACTCGACGAAGATCTCGCTGACCAGGGCGACCAGGATCGTGACACCGGCCAGCGTGGCCAGCGCCATCCCGATCGGCCACGGCGGTTCCTCCGCCTGTGCGTGCTCGGCTGCAGCAAAGAATTCGCGATGTGTTTTAAGCGTGAACAGCAATCCCAGCCCGTATCCGATGATGAGCAAGATCGCGAGCCCGAAGCTGAGTTTGTGGATGATGGCAGTCGCCGAAGCCGAATCCATCGAAGCAACAGCTGACGGCATCAGCAGGCCGATCGTGGCGAGGAAGAGCAGGCCCGCCTGAAGGCGCGCATTGGCTCGGTTGAACTCCTGACTGTGATGTTTGAGGCCGCCGAGCAAAAACGACGCGCCCAGCATGAACAACGTGTTCGTGACGATCGCACCGGCAATGGATGATTTTACCAAAGTATATTGTCCGGCACGCAGGGCAGTCAGTGCGATAACCAGTTCGGTCAGATTTCCCAGCGTGGCATTGAGCAACCCGCCGGCGGCGTCACCCGTTTTTGCCGCCACGGATTCGGTCGCATGGCTGAGGAGACCGGCCAGCGGTATGACGGCAAGCACCGACAGGATGAAGAGCAGAGTATGAGCCTCGGGTGCGACTTGCGCAGCAATGAAGACCACCGGTACCGCGACGAGCAGCCACAGCATCGGGTTGTCACGAATTTCTTTCCAAAGGAGGATCACCCCCGTCACTCCGTCCGGTTGCCAGAATCCATGTTCGTCACATCGGTATGCAGGCGGGGTGCGGGTCGGAAGGACCTGCTCCGGAGCACGCCGTTTTCTTCGACGGTCGATGATCGGCCGCAATGCGCAGTGCTATTCCGGCAGCGCCGTCTGCCGGAAGAATGTCACGGTCGCTTCGTCCGGCGGTCCGAACCAGGTGGTGAAGAATGTCCGGAAATCCTGCGCGGCATAGGCCTGGCTCAGCGCGCGATCGACAGCAAGGCGGAAGTCCTCATCTCCGCGCGCCAGCTCAAGGCCGAGCGGCTCGTAAGTGAAATGCCGCTGCAGGACAATGAGACTGCCGGAATTGTCGCTGCGGGCGGCAGCATCCATAAGGATCGGCATGTCGCCGAAGAGGACTGCCGAACTGCCGTCCAGGACACGCTCGATCCCMTGCTGATAGTTGTTGACGGGCGTTGCGGTCGCTGCGAGCTGGAAAGTCTTGATCCTGTCGGAGAGCCAACCCTCGCTCGTCGTACCGGCGATTGATGAGAATGTCTTGTGTTCCAGGATCGTTCGGGCCGGTGAACCACGCCAGACGGGGCGGTTTGATGGTTCGCCATATTGCAGCACTTCCCGCAGCGCCAGCGGAGCGCTGGCGCTGAGGAGCGCGCCGGTGCCGCTCGGGAAGATCGGAATAGAGAACGACACTTGTTGTCGGCGCGTCAGCGTTACCGGCTCTGCCCCGCAGACAAGATCCGCAGCGCCGGCCTGTATGGCCTGCGCTTTCTCGTCACCGGAAAGAGGGACCCATTCCACGTCGAGCTTCGGCAGATTCAGCTGCGCCCGCAGGCTATCGGCGATCTTGTTGCAGATTGCAACCGCGTAGCCGTTCGGCTTGCCCTGCTCGGCGAAGGAAAAGGGCCTCGCATCCGGCTCGTAGCCAAGCTTCAGCGCACTGTTTGTCCTGACGCGGTCGAGTGTTTGAGCCACCGCGGGCGTGCTGAGAGCCGACGTTGCCGTCGCGGCGAGGACAGAGACGGCGATAACCGCCCAGTGATCATTTTTTCCTGACATGTCTGGTCCTCCCTCTGTTACTCAGCCGGAACCCGGTTCACGCCGCTGGCGAAACGCGGGGCGATCAGGCCGTAAATGATGAAACCTATCCCTGTGACGATCATGCCGCCGAGCACCGCATCCTTGCCGGAGGCGTAGATGGCGAAGACGCTGTAGGCCATGCCGATAAGAGCGATCGTGGCATTCAGCCGGTATTTCGCTGGGGGCACGCGGGCTGCCTTCATCATGACGAACAGGGCAGACAGCGCGATGATATAAGGCAGTACGTTCGTGACCACCGCGAGATTGACCAGTGCAGAGAACTGTTCGCTCAGCGTCGGCGATATGGTCATCAAGGCAAGGCAGGTCTGTACGATGCCCAGAATGATCATGCCCCTGACAGGCGCACCCATCTCGTTCACCCGCGAAAATAGGGATGGGAACATCCGCTCGTCGGCAGCGGTTTTCGCCGTCTGGGCGATTGTAAACTGCCAGCCGAGTAGCGAGCCAAGGCAGGCCAGCACAGCGAGCGCCATGATGATCGAACCGATCGTCGGATTGAACATCGTGGCATAGGCGAGTGCGAACGGCCCAGTAGAGGTGGCGAGATCCGCGTTCGGCACGATGCCCTGAATAACCGTCGTCGACAGGATGTAGATGACGGCCGCTCCCAGCGTGCCGAACATGCAGGCGAGCGGCACGTCTCGCTTGGGGTTTTCAACTGCATCGGAGTTCTGTGCCGCGGACTCCATGCCGAGGAAAGCCCAGAGCGTGAGCGAGATGCTCGATCCCATGCCCTGCGCGAGCGATAGTCCTTTCGGGTTCCAGGCAGCTGCGAACGTGCTGGAGCTGAACCAGAGCCAGCCGATAATCGACAGCAGCCCGACGGGAAGGATGACGCCCCAGACGGTGATCGAGCCGATACGGCCGGTGATGCGCGGACCGCCGAAATTGGCGGCCGTGGTCAGCCACAGGAGCACGATCAGCGCCAGGCAGGTCATGATCGGTGTCGAGGTCAGCACCGGAAAGAAGCCGGCAAGATAACCGACGGCCGAAATCCCGATCGCCACGTTGCCGACGGCGAGCGAGAGGAAATATAGGAAGAACACCATGAAGTAGCCGTCTTTCCCATAGGCATCTTCCGCGTAAGCGGACATGCCACCGGGGCGCTGATTGAACAGCCCCGCCTGGGCAAAGCCATAGGCGATTGCCATCGAGCCGACAGCGGTGACCAGCCAGGACAATAGCGAGATCGCGCCGACCTGGGCCATATTGGCGGGCAGCATGATGATACCCGAGCCCATCATGTTGACGGCGACGATGAAGGTGAGTTGCACAAGGTTCATCTTCTTCTTGGCCGTGGTCTCGGCCGCGAGATGCATCGTGTTATCGGTCATGATGAAATCCTCCCTACCCCCTACTCGCGCACGACATATGTGTGGAACTTGATCCGCCCATCGATCCGCTCCTGGAACACGCCCTGGACCTCGTAATTGAAGCCGGGGAAGCGATTGAAGGATTCTTCGAAGGCGAGGAAATAGTCCCGCATCGGCCGCGCCCGGTCGTCCCAGCGTTCTCCCGGCACGATCACGCCGATACCGGGCGGGTAGATCAGCGCCAGCGTCGCCGAGATGCGGCCGGCAGCTTCCGCCAGCGGCACATAATCGACATTGTTGGCGACCAGCGCCTCATAAGCCTGCTTGGGCGCGATTGCCGGTTCCGGGAAGCTYTCGGAGCGGAAGCAGAGGCGCTGCAACTCCTTGACGCCCGCCTCGCGATAGAAGGAATGCATCTCCCGGCAGACCTGGCGAACGGAATAATCGGCATAACGCTCGCGATTGGCCGCGAAGACGGTCGGCAGCACCTCCTGCAGCGGCGCATCGCGGTCCCAGAGGTTCTTGAACTTGACGAGCTTGGCGACCAGCGTGTTCAGCTTGCTCTCGTCCTCGGCCGGGGTCAGTAGGAAGAGCAGGCTGTTCAGATCGCATTTCTCCGCCACGACCCGCTGCTCGCGCAGGTAGTTGGCAACGACCGTCGCCGGGATGCCAAATTCGCGATACTCGCCGGTTTTCCGGTCGATGCCGGGTGTCAGTATCGCAAGCTTGTTTGGATCGACCATGGTGTAGCCGGGCGCATAACCCGAATAGCCATGCCACTTCGCCTGCGGATCGAACMGCCAGCATTGCTGCTCACGCTTCAGCACATCGGTCGGAATATCTTCCCATCTGGTATCGGCGAGATCGCCGGTGTGCTTGGAGCCCGAAACCGACACCCTGTCTGGCACGAAGGGATCGAAGAACCATTGCTCTTCGGGGCTTGCCGCTTTGGTCTCGTAATGATCGACGAACCCGCGCAGCTTCTTGCGCACCTCGATCCCGAGTTCGATGCAGCGGTCCCACAGCATCTCTCCTGCCTTGCCTTCATGCACCTTGGCATTGACATCAAGCGAGGCAAACAGGGGATAAAAGGGTGATGTCGAAACATGCATCAGCAGCGATTCATTGAAGCGCTTGTGTTCGACGAACCGGCGCTGTCCGCTGATATGTTCGTCCCGTTTGTGGATCTGAGATGCCTGCGAGAAGCCGGCGCCCTGCTTATGGACCGATTGGGTGGAAAACAGACCCGGCATGTCGGCCGACAAGTCCTTCAGCCGCATCGGGCTATGGCCCTCGAAAAGCGGATGGAAGGCGTTGTAGCCGATCCAGGCTTCGTCCCAGAGCACGTAGTCGCAGAGATGGCCGATCTTCTCCATCACCTGCCGGACATTGTAGATCGTGCCGTCATAGGTCGCGAGCTGAATGCAGGCCAGACGGAAAGGCCGCTCGGCCTTGGCACGGCTCTTGTCGGTGACCAGCGGGTGTTCCTCTATCTTTTGCCGCAGCCAGGCTTCGTCCCAAGCCGCCCAATCGACGGCCCCGATCATTCCGAAGGAGTTGCGGGCGGTCGGCAGATAGATCGGGATGGCGCCTGCCTGCACGAGGGCTCCTTGATGCAGGGATTTGTGATTGTTGCGGTCGAAGAGCACAAGGTCACCGTTGCGCAGCACCGCATTGGCAACCACCTTGTTGGAAGTGCTCGTTCCGTTGAGGATGAAATAGGTCCTATCAGCGCCGAAAATGCGTGCCGCCTGTTTCTGGGCTTCGACTGCGGGACCTTCATGGATCAGGAGATCGCCGAGATCGACATCGGCATTGCAGAGGTCGTTGCGGAAAATGCTCTCGCCGAAATATTTGAAGAAGAGCTGCCCGGCCGGCGATTTCCGATAGAACTGGCCGCCCTGATGCCCCGGGCAATCGAAGGCGATGTTTGCCTCGCCRTCATAGGCCATCATGCCGCCGAAGAAAGGTGGCAGCAGCGATTTGCCGTAGTTGACCGCGCTGGAAACGATCTGCTTGGCATAGAAGGTCGGCGTCTGCTGGCCGAGATAGACGAAACCATCCACCTCACCGGCCATCTCGACGACATCCATATCGGCGATCGTCAGCGTATCGGCCATCGCCCAGATCGGCGTTCGGAAGCCTATTTCTCTCACAGCGCGAAGGAAGCTGCGTGCCGCCGGCAACTGCCCGCCTTCGACCGAGCCGATATAGGCGCCGACGTCAGCATCTTCCGACACATCAGCGGAATAGTCGTCGCGTAGCTCCACCTCAAAACCCTGGGCGGTGATCTGCGCCACCAACTCCTGCGCCTGAGAATTGTCGCGGTCGATGACGGCCACGATCTTCAGCATCTTATGGAACGGTATGGCGACCGTCGGCGACTTCACATCACGCGGGATCATTCTTGTGCCTCCGCTACAATGCAATCAACCAGATAGCGGCGTCCGTTATCACCGGGTGTGAAGCGCAGGCCGTGAATATCGGTTTCGAAACCGGGGAACTTGCGGTCGAAATCACGGGCGTAAAGAAGGTAATCCTGAATGGACTTCGTTGACAGCGTGATCCGCTCGCCCGGCATGATCAGCGGAATTCCGGGTGGATAGGGAACGATCATCACGGCAAGGATGCGATCCATGAGATCGTCGATCTCGACGCTCTCGATCCGGCCTTTGACCAGCCGGTCGTAGGCATCGGCAGGACGCATCGCCATTTCCGGCAGCACCGTATACATCTCGCGTTGCGCCTTCGGCACGTCGTCCTTGCGATAGATTGCGTGGATCTGTTCACAGAGATCTTTCAGCCCCATGCCGGCATAGGCTTCCGGATGCGCTGCTGCGAGCGCCGGCAGCGCCCGGGTCAGCGGCGCATTGGCGTCATAGAGATCCTTGAAATTGAGAAGTTCGGTGACAAGCGTGCTCCACTTGCCGCGGGTGATGCCCATCGAGAAAAGCACGAGGAAGGAATAAAGGCCGGTCTTTTCGATCTCGATGCGCCTGGARGACAGGAACTTCGTGATGACGGCGGCCGGTATCCCGTGCTCATCCATGACACCGCTTGCAGACAGGCCCGGCGAGAGGATGGTGACTTTGATCGGGTCGACCATGACGTGGTTTTCGGCAAGCCCGGTAAACCCATGCCAGGCATCGTCCGGTTTCAAGACCCAGTCGGCATGGGTGTCGCTCGGCGTCTGCTCGGCAACCGTCGGCTCCCAGACGTCGAACCACCAGTTGCCTTCCGTCTGTTTCCTGACCGCATTCATCGCCCGGCGGAAGCTGATCGCCTCGTCGATTGTCTCCTGCACCAGCGCGCGGCCGGCCGGCTGTTCCATCATGGCGGCAGCGACATCGCAGGAGGCGATGATGCCATATTGCGGCGAAGTCGACGTGTGCATCATGAAGGCTTCGTTGAAGCGGGTTACGTCGAGACGTTTGTTCTCGGCATGCTGGATATGGATCATCGATGCCTGAGAAAGGGCTGCCAGCAGCTTGTGCGTCGAGTGCGTCGCAAAGGTGATGGCGTTCTGCGATCGCGCAGGCTGGTTCGACGAGATCCCGTGGAAGCCATCATAGAATTCGTGAAAATTGGCATAGGCATACCAAGCCTCGTCGAAATGCAGCACTTCGACTGCATCGCCAAGTGACGCCTTGATGGCATCGACATTGTAGCAGAGACCGTCATAGGTCGAATTGGTGATGACCATCAGCCGGACCTTGCCGCTCGTTTGCCCGGCAAAGGGGCTTGCGGCGATCTTGCGGGCAATCGATTCAGGCGTGAACTGATCCTTGGAGATCGGGCCGATAATGCCTAGCCCGTTGCGCGAGGGCGTCAGATAGATCGGCGTCGCACCCGTCATGATGAGCGAGTGCAGGATCGACTTGTGGCAGTTGCGATCGCAGAGCACGAGATCGCCGCGCCCGACCATGCCGTGCCAGACGATCTTGTTGGCTGTCGACGTGCCGCCGACGACGAAGAGGGTTTCGTCTGTGCCGAAGATGCGCGCCGCATTGCGCTCGCCCTCCGCGATCGGCCCGACATGATCGAGAAGGGAGCCGACGCTGCCGACCGATACGGAGATATCRGAGCGAAGTGTGTTTTCGCCAAAGAACGTATAGAAGAGCTGGCCGACCGGGCTTTTGCGGAAAGCAACACCGCCGCCGTGACCGGGCGTATGCCAGGAATAGGCGCCCTCCAGCGTGTAATCCATCAGCGCCTTGAACATCGGCGGCGGCAGCCGGTCGAGATAGTTGCGGGCGGCCTGCGCGATGGCGCGGGCCATGAATTCCGCGGAATCCTCAAACAGCCGGAAGAAGGCATTGGCGTGGCGTAGCACTGCCGCCGGAACATCTTCGGCGGTCGTATCATCACCGAAGAGAAAGATCGGCAGCCGGTCGTTTCTTTGTCGCTTTGCAGCCAGCACCTCTCCGAGCACTTGCCAGCGTGTGGCCTTGTCCTCGGTACCGTCGACGGAGACCAGCCAGCAGGATTCGGTATTGAAGACATGGACCAGACGACGGGCGTCTTCGTAGGAAACGCCGGAGACGATCCGGAAGCCTTCCTTCTCGATGGCTGCTGCCAGATCGCGCATGCCGCGTCCGGCGGCGCTTTTTCCGTCAAAATCTTCGTCAATAACAGCGATAGGAAATGCCGTCTGGAATTCCATGAGTTCCTCCAGAAACCTGATGTCAAAGGCTCCGGCCGCCATGCAGCCGTGTGCATCTCAGGTAGAAGGATCGTACATGAGGGGTAGTGCGGCGTCGTTGATTGCAATMAACGTGACGCAAAGCATTTAGGCAGTGGAGACGGCCCGGATGCTTCCAGCTGACGTTACTCCGCCCATTCTGTGTCGGTGGTGAAGGCAATCGTCAGCCAGCGATTGGCACTCTCGTCGCCGATCGCATTCCCAATCTCGTCGCGCAACGCATCCCACTCCTCCAAAGTCTTTGGGGGAAGTCCTTCGGGTACGATGAAGTAGAGCTCAATCTGCTTGGCGCGGCCGACCTGGGCAACATAGGCGCGGTGAGAGAGGAAGCCGAGGCGGCGGACAGTTTCCGATGCAATGCGATCGACATGGTTTTGCAAATCGACAGGGGCAATCAACAGGACTTCGCTCAGCGCCTTCCATACGGTGGTGATCGGAAGCGGGATCATGACGAGGCAGACGAGTGCTAGGACCGCGGGGTCCATATAGCTTGCGACCCATGCAACCGGCGTCGCCTGCACGGCCATGCCGATGAGAAAAGCGATGAGCAATGCAAGTGCGATTCCGCCCGACATGATCCAGGCCTTGATGTCGAGCGATATGAAATCGGATTTGATGCGGCGGTTCAGCCTGATGCCCATGATAGCCATGACCATACAGACGAGCACCGTCGCGGTGGAATAGGCTACGGCCATGCCGAAACGGAGTTCGTGGCCGCCGTTCAAAATGCTGATGATCGCGCTGATCAGCGCATAGACGCCGACCGTCATCAGCAGGCAGCCATTGAGCATGAGTACGATCGGCTCCAGATGCCAGAAGCCCATCGTGAACCGGTTTCGAATTCTGCCGGATTGGGCATCGCTCTGCGTCGATTTCAGGATCAGGCTCGAAACCCACAGCGCAAGTCCGGTCATCGCCGCATCGGCCAGCGAATAAACACCATCGAAGGCAATGGAAAATGAGCCGGAAAGAATACCGAAAACCACGCCGAGGGTCGCGACCACCACGGTCGCTGCAATCGAGATCCTGAGAAACCCCTGCTCGCTTAACATCGTCACCCCACTCCGGCACCGGTCATTCTAAAGGCTTTACGACAATCGGGAAGGCTAGACGAGGCCTGGCGACTACGCATTGATCCGGATTGCGGCTGTCCGTTTTTGCAACGACAATCACGGCTCGAAGGCAGTCCGAAGAGCCATCGGCTCCCGGAAGCCGGCTCACGGGAGGGACCTTATGACAACCTCGTCGAATGGCAAAAGTCTCGGACTTGCCGCCTGCACCGCCATCGTGGTCGGAAACATGGTGGGATCCGGCTTCTATCTTTCACCAGCCGCAGTGGCGCCCTACGGCAACCTCGCAATCATCGTCTGGATCATCATGGGCGCCGGCGCAATCTGTCTCGGCCTCACCTTCGCTCGCCTGGCGAGCCTCGTACCGGTCACCGGCGGGCCCTATGCCTATACGAGGCTGGCCTATGGAGATTTCGCGGGTTTTCTGATCGCCTGGGGCTACTGGATTTCCATCTGGACGTCGCTGCCCGTTATCGCCATTGCCTTTACTGGTGTGATGGTCGACCTCTTTCCGGCCCTCAGCAACCGCTTTACCGCGACCGTTCTGACGCTCGGTGTGATCTGGGCGATCGTGCTGGTCAATCTTCGTGGCGTTCACGCGGCCGGTCTCTTCGCGCAGGTCACGACCTATGCCAAGCTGCTTCCCTTCGGCGCCGTCGCCATTATCGGCCTTCTCTACATCGACACTTCGCATTTTTCCGAGTTCAACCCGAGTGGCCAGCCGCTGCTGCAGTCGATCGCAACGTTGGCGCCGCTGACTATGTTCGCCTATCTGGGCTTGGAATCAGCGACCGTGCCCGCCGGCGATGTCGAGAACGCCGAGCGGACCATTCCCCGCTCCACCGTCCTTGGGATCTCAATCGCCGCCACCCTCTATGTACTCGGCACCATTGTCGTCATGGGGCTCATGCCGCGTGAGCAACTGGTTCACTCAATCGCGCCCTTCTCGCAAGCCGCCGGAATCATGTGGGGCCGCCCCGGAGAGCTGGCGATCTCGATCGCCGTACTGCTCTCCTCGATCGGTGCCCTGAACGGCTGGACCCTGTTGATGGGCCAGGTGCCGATGGCCGCTGCGCGCGACGGATTGTTTCCGCCGCTTTTCGCACGGCTCTCCTCGCGMGGCGTACCTGCATGGGGGATGGTCGTTTCGGCATTGTTTGCAACGCTGCTGGTACTCGTCCAGGCTCTCGGCTCTGAAGGCTTTGCGGCGGTTTACCGGCTGATGGTCGGGCTGAGCACGATGGCGGCCGTTGTTCCCTATGCCTTCTGCGCGCTTGCCGGAAGCCTGGTTGCCGGCGCGACCCAGGGACGGATGCCACGGGTGAGTGCGATCGAGCTTATCGCCTTCGTCTTTGCGATCTTCACCCTGTATGGCTCCGGCGCCGAGCCGGTGCTTTATGGGCTCGTTTTGCTGATGCTCGGAATTCCCGTCTATGTCTGGCAAAGGCGAAACGCGGTCGAAGTCACAAACAAACAGACGGCAGCGGGTGCAGCAACGCACCCGGCCGTCTCAGGATAAGTTTGCCTTAGAAGTTCAGTGCCAACTCAGCCCATCAAAACTTTCGTTGATAATCGTACCGCGCTCGCCGCGTACCATTCCGGCAATATCGGCAAGCGAGCCGATGGCGGCCGTCTTGCCGTTTGCCCGTGCGAAGTGGCAGGCGGCATCCACCTTCGGCCCCATCGAGCCGGCCGGAAATGAGAACTGCCTGAAATCATCGGGACGAGCGCGGTGGATCGCCTTCTGGGACGGTTTGCCCCAGTCGATGCAGACGGCCTCGGCGTCCGTTGCCATGATCAAAAGATCTGCATAGAGCTCGCGCGCCAGAAGCTCCGAGCAGAGGTCCTTATCGATGACGGCTTCGACGCCGATCAGTTTTCGGTCGGCACCCTTTTCGTACATGGTCGGAATACCGCCTCCACCTGCGCAGATGACGATCGTGTGCTCTTCCAAGAGCCAGCGGACTGGACGAATTTCAAAGATGCGCTTCGGTGCCGGCGAAGCGACGACGCGCCGCCATTTTTCGCCATCCTGCTTGAAGACCCAGCCCTTTTCAGTGCGGATCCGGTCGGCCTCGGCCTTTTCGTAGACCGGACCGACGAACTTGGTCGGGTTTTGGAAACCAGGATCATCGGCATCGACTTCCACCATGGTTAGAAGCGTCGCCAGCGGCTGCTCGAAAGGCAGGAGATTGCCGAGTTCCTGCTCCAGCATATAGCCGATCATGCCTTCGGTTTCGGCGCCGAGAACATCGAGCGGATAGGCCTCCTCCGGCTTGTAAGCGGCTCCCTGGAGCGCGAGCAGCCCAACCTGCGGCCCATTGCCGTGCGTGATGACGATCTCATGTTCGGCCGCCAATGGCGCAATGGCCTGAGCAGCGACGCGCGCGTTCCGCCTTTGGGTATCGGCAGTCATGGGCTCCCCGCGCCGGAGAAGCGCATTGCCGCCAAGCGCAATGACCACACGCATGTCAATCTCCCAAAGTAGCGACGAGCAGGGCCTTGATCGTGTGCAGGCGATTTTCCGCTTGCTCGAAAGCGACATTGGCCTCGGATTCGAAGACGTCATCGGTGACTTCGAGGCCGTTTTCCATGCCATAATCTTCGGCGATCTGTTTGCCGAGCACGGTTTCAGTGTCGTGGAACGCMGGCAGGCAATGCATGAATTTGGTCTGCGGATTGCCGGTCGCTTTCATTAGCTCCTGATTGACCTGATAGGGCGTGAGCAGCTTGATGCGTTCGCGCCAGACATCTTTTGGCTCGCCCATCGAAACCCAGACATCCGTGTGGATGAAATCAACATCCTTGACCGCTTCCTTCGGATCTTCGGTGACCAGCAGCCGCGCGCCCGAGGCCTGCTGCAGATCCCTGGCGATGTTCATATATTCATCCGACGGCCACAGTGATCTCGGACCGCAGATGCGCACATCCATGCCGAGCAGGCAGCCGACGATCAGCAGCGAGTGCCCCATATTCGAGCGCGTGTCGCCGACATAGGCATATTTGATCTGGGTGATCGGCTTATCGCTATGCTCACGCATGGTCATGACGTCGGCAATCATCTGCGTCGGATGATATTCGTCCGTCAGGCCGTTATAAACGGGCACTCCGGCGTAACGGGCCAGCGTCTCCACGCCTTTTTGCGCGGAGCCGCGATACTCGATTGCGTCATACATGCGGCCGAGCACCCGCGCCGTATCCTTGAACGATTCCTTGTGTCCGATCTGCGAGCCGGACGGATCGAGATAGGTCACGTTGGCGCCCTGGTCCGAGCAGGCAACTTCGAAGGCGCATCTCGTTCTCGTCGAGGTTTTCTCGAAGATCAGGCAGATTTCCTTGCCTTTCAGGTGCTCCTGTTCGGTGCGGGCGTATTTGGCCCGCTTCAGGTCGCGTGCGAGATCGAGAAGGTAGCGGAATTCCCGTGGCGTATAATCCTGCACGGTCAGAAGCGAGCGATTGCGCAGATTGAAGCTCATGGTCTTGCTCCGTCGGTCTGGTTCGTGGGTGAAACGTCAGTAAGCCGGGTCGCGCCAGATGGGGCATGTCATGCAATGCCCGCCGCCACGGCCTCGGCCAAGTTCGGAACCGCGAATGGTGATCACCTCGACGCCTGCCTTGCGCAGCAGCGTATTGGTATAGGTGTTGCGGTCGTAAGCGACGACGACGCCTGGTTCGAGTGCGACGACATTGTTGCCGTCGTCCCATTGCTCGCGTTCGGCCTGATATAAATTGCCGCCGGTCTCGACGGTGCGCAGCGGCGGCAGGTCGAGCGCCTCGCTGACGACATCGAGCATCGGCTGATTTTCGGGATGGATCTCGAATGTGCCGTCGTCATCCACCGGATACATGCTGTAGCAGCGGATCTGGTCGACGACTTCGGCAAACAGCGTGACAAGGTCACKATCGCAAAAGCTGAAAACCGTATCGAGATGCATGGCTGCACGGCTCTTCGGCATCAGGCAGCCGATCACCCGCTTTGCGGCCTTGTTCTTAAACAGGGCCTGTGCCACCTGGCCAACGGCCTGATAGGTGGTGCGCTCGCCCATGCCGATCAGAACGGTGCCGTTGCCGATCGGCATGACGTCGCCGCCCTCCATCGAGGCATTGGCGAACTGAGTATCGGAATCGCCCCACCAGATCTTGAAGTCACCACCGTGAAAGATCGGATGAAACTTGTAGATCGCGCGCTGGATCAATGTCTCTGCGCGCCTTGCCGGCCAGAACATCGGATTGCAGGTCACGCCGCCATAAATCCAGCAGGATGGATCGCGCTGGAATAGGGTGTTGGGGATCGGGGGGATGACGAAATCTGTTTCCGGCAGCGCGCTCAGCATCAGCGACTTAGCCTTGACATCGGGCAGGTCGGAGATCGCGATGCCGCCGATCATAAAGGCGGCAAGCTGGTTTGCCGGCATTTCGTCAAGCCATGGACGCATGGCCTCGGCGATCTGCGAGCCGAGCACGTTCGGCGTGATGCGCCGATCCAAAACGAAATCGCGCGCCTGCTTGTTGGCGAGCGTCTGGCCGAGCAGATCGTGGAGCTCAAGAACCTCGACCCCTCTTTCCTGCATCTTGAGGACAAAATCATAGTGATCCTTCTGTGCCTCATGCACCCACAGGACGTCGTCGAAAAGCAGATCATGGCAGTTTGCAGGCGTCAGGCGCTGATGAGCCAGGGATGGTCGGCAGACCATGACGGTTCTCAGCTTTCCCACTTCCGAGTGAACACCGAAACCACGCATGCGCTCCTCCTTCCAGCCATCGGGGTAGCGGCCGCGCCGCCGCTCTAAACACATTCAGCCTGGTTGGCAGCCTATTTGGGCTGACCCGCTGATGTCATTGATTGCAGACAAGGTGCAGTGCAGCATTTGTAATTTCCGAACCGTCCGGCCTATTGAGGATGCAGTTCCTTTCACTGAAGATCGGACGCGTCGCATCGCTGCATCTGCCATGCACGCCAATGGGTCGGGTGAACGTCCAGCGTCTCGCCGGTGAGCGCATTGGCCCATCCGCCAGGCAGACGCTGGCAGGGGAATACCAAGGCGTGGACACCTTCGTCGTCGATGACGGCGAGTTCTATATCCTCTTCGAACGGAGCTTCCATGACCAACCGCCACATCACCGATCCCTCCCCCGACGATGCACGAGTGTCGACCGGACAAGAGGCCATGGTTTCGGCATGCCAGTCACTCGGCCGGCGTGGGTTTTCCTGCCAGCGCGCGGATGCCGCGAAGACCTCCGCTATGTCCTGCCTTTCGATGGATTCTCGATAGCGCAGGCTTTTTCTTGGGAGCCTTACGTGCCCACTCATTCGATGTAGAACGTCAGATTGCCGTTTCGGGCGCGTGTCACCCATTCGATCTGGTTGGGTGTCAATTTCTTGGCCTTCAGTTGCTGAACGAGCCACTGGTTGGCACGGATTGCCGTCCGGATTTCCTTGACATGTTCAGCACTGCCCGGCCTCGGCATTGCACCGACTTCAACTGCAGTTCGAAAACTGACGATTGAAAACCGCTTGTCGTGATAGGTTCTGATGTGCTCCGGCAGGTTTTCGGCCCAGTTCATGCGCCGGAATTCCTTGCGGTTCTGTTGGGCGTCGACAGGCGTCACAACCGACGCTGCGGTCGCAATTGCGATAGCAAGGGCAAACTTCCTCATCTTCCTGATCCCTCAAATGGCGATGTACCCATGGCTCCGAAGAGTAGCGGAACAATGAGCGCAGAGCATTGAGCCGGATCAATAGAGATGACGCCGAGCCGAAACGGTGGCGCACCGGACCTTCGGCCGGGCAATCCTGCGGGGAGAGACCAATAGAGTCTACGCGATACTACACCGAACATCCGTCCAAAGGTGGTAAACTTGCGTCATTGTTGGGAAAGGAGAGGCTGTCTGGGACTGAATAACTTCTCAAAGGGCGGAGTAGACACCATGTCCATCAAGGTGGAGGCATCGCAAGTTGCTGAACACGGTCCCGCTGTCTCAAACCTCGCGGGACGAACTTCGTTCACGGAATCGCGAATGGCACGCGCTTTGTGCGAGGGAGAAAACGGGCCACGGTTGGAGTGGATCCGGCGACTTTATGAACGGATGCCGGATGCAGTGTTCTTCATAACTGACCGCCACGGAATTTCGGCCTGCAACAGGGCTGCGGTGACGCTGTTCGGCTACGAAGAAAGCGAGTTGCTCGGCCGCCAGATCGACTTCGTCTGGTCTTCGACGCCAGATGTTCAACTCAGTGGCCGCTGGGCAAGCCAGGGAGCAGTACGCGCCGGTCTGGCAATCACGAAGAACGGCGTTCAGTTCCCAACTGTCCTGACCATCATCAGGGAACAGGGCGAAAAAGGGGCCTTCGCTGTGGCGATCTTCGAGGACTTCCGGGCCGAGCGCGAGACATTGCAGCAGGTTCAGGAGCTTCAGAGGGAGCTGGCCCGTCTCGCAAGGGTGGTTACGCTTGGGGAAATGACATCGACGCTGGCTCATGAACTTTCCCAGCCGCTATCTTCGATCGCCGCCTACTCACAAGGTTGCGGGAGGCTTATGATGAAAGATCGCCGCCGTCACGGCGAGGAGCTTCGCGAAGCTCTGTCGGAAATTACGCAGCAAGCCTTATGGGCAGGAACGGTCGTCCAGAATATCAGAGATTTCGCGAGACGCGGTGCCTGCGAGAAAAAATTGGAAGCAATGCACGCGTTAATTCATGAGGCGGCGACGCTCGCACTCGCCGGGTCACCGCGGAATAACGTCCATATCGAGTATCAGCTTGAGGCCGAACGCGACATCGTCCTCGCCGACCGCGTCCAGATCGTGCAGGTGCTGACGAACCTTCTTCGCAATGCCCTGGACGCGACTGACAGTGTCGAGCAACCCTATATCGTCATCCGCAGCAGAGGCGACGACTCATCTCATCTTGTCGTCGAAGTGTCTGACAACGGTTGCGGGATTGCCGCCGAGATGGAAGAGACGCTGTTTCGTCCCTTCGTGACCAGCAAGCCGCGAGGCCTCGGTATGGGCCTGGCATTGTCCAGGCGCATTATCGAAGCGCATGGCGGCTGTATTATCGCGCGCAACAGAATGGGGAGCGGCTCAACCCTCTCGTTTTCGCTTCCGCTAGTGGAGACAAAAGCCCATGGCGAACGACCTTACGATCCATCTCGTCGATGACGAGGAGTCGCTCAGACGATCCTTGACGTTCTTGCTGGTGTCGGCAGGTTTTGCGGTCCGCGCGCACAGCTGCGCAAAGGCCTTTCTGGAACGCCTGCCCCTTTCGGGGAGAAGTTGTCTTGTGACGGACCTTTGCATGCCACATGTCGACGGCATCGAATTGCTTCACCGCCTGCGCCGTTTCGGCATGGACGTCCCGGCGATCGTCATCACCGGCCAGGGCGATATTGCTGCGGCCGTTCAGGCGATGAAAGCGGGGGCATTCGATTTCCTGGAAAAGCCTGTTCGGGAAGAGGCGCTGATCGCAGCCATCAACGGAGCAATGGCACAAGGGCGGCACGGCAGCGCGGTGGCCGATTGCGAAAGCGTTGCTGCGCGACTTCGCCAGCTCACGGACCGCGAACACCAGGTCCTCTCCGGCGTGCTCGATGGCTTACAGAACAAGATGATCGCTTATCACCTGGGTATCAGTTCGCGCACGGTGGAGGTCCACCGCGCCAATGTGATGGCGAAGATGGGCGCGCGCAATTTGGCAGAACTCATGCGTCTGGCCATGACCATCGAGGCGGCAGCGCAATCGATTGAAACCACGAGGAAAGCGCAGGCCGGGGACCGGTCAACGTATATGCGTCAATTCTAAAGCAAGTCTTGCAACCTCAGGCTCGTACGCTAATATGCGTTAGACGAAACTTAAATAATTGCGTCATCTTTGTCGTAGGGGCGATCATGAGAAGCGCAAGTGTGAATGCTTTCAGCAGTCTTGGGCCGACGGCTAACGAGATTTGCCAGCAGGTCGAACGAATTCTCACAAGCGAGGAATTCCACGCGCCGAAGCGTGGGCGAAATTTCCTGGAATTCGTTGTCAATGAGACGCTAGCCGGTCGATCGGATTTCCTGAAAGCATTTACGATAGCAAATGTGGTTTTTGGCCGGGAAGCCTCGTTCGACCCGCAGAATGATCCGGTTGTCCGGATTGAGGCCGGTCGAATACGAAAGGCGCTCGAGCGTTATTATCTCGTCGCGGGTCAGAGGGACGACGTCGTCATCACTGTGCCCAAAGGCGGATATGTCCCGCATTTCGAATATGCGCGGGGTGCGCCAGCCCTGACGGCGCCCGTCGAGATCCCCGACAATGTACTGAATGCGGAGTGCGTAGATCAAAATCACTCGTTTCAGGAAACACGTCGTCCGGGGTTAGTCACCCTTCCTGGTCTCGGAACTGCGCTGGCCGTCGTCCTCGCTCTTCTTCTCCTCGCTCTGGCGTCCGCATTGTCTTTGCGTGATGCTCCGACCGCAGTATTGCCGCTGGCCCCAGCTGAGCCAAGGGTGCTTGTCGAATTTTTTGCCGAAAGCAGCCCCGTTGACGCCGGCTCGGATATTGCGCTTGGTCTCAGGGACGACATTATCGGACAACTTGCCCAGTTCGATGACATCGTCGTGGTCGCCGATCCGCTGCGTGGTGAGCACGCCGCCGAGGCCGACTACGCGCTCCAGGGCAATGTCCAGTTCGATGGAAGCAGGCTGCGTGCTGTTGCCAGGCTGGTGCGCCAACTGGATGGAGCCGTCATCTGGGCCAACAATTTCGATGCGGATCTTCAAGATCAGAACAAGCTTGCGATTCAAGGCAATGTCGCCCGGCAAGTCGCCAATGCGATCGCACAGCCTTATGGTGCCATCTTTCAAACCGACGCGGATATGATAGCGCGACCGGCACAGACGGGAGACCGGAGTGCCTATGCCTGTACGCTCGCCTATTCCAGCTATCGTCAGACCATGACTGCGCAAAGTCACAGTTCAGCACGCGAATGCCTGCAACAGGCGACCCAGCGTTTCCCCGATAACGCGGTGTCCTGGGCGCTGCTGTCCATGGTCTATCTCGACGAACTCAGATTCCGCCACACGCTCGGCACATCATCGTCGATCCAGCCTCTCGCACTGGCGAGCGCTGCTGTGGAGCGAGCAACGTCGCTCGCGCCAGGCAACTCCCGCGTGCTTCAAGCGCAGATGCTGGTGAGCTTTTTCAGCGGAGATATCGACAAGGCCCTGAAGGCAGGCACCGCAGCCTATGCTGCAGACCCTGACGATGTGGAAGTTGCAGGCGAATACGGTCTTCGACTGGCAATGTCGGGGAAATGGCAATCGGGCTGCGAGTTGCTGTCGATCGCCCTCAACAAGGGTGTTGGCACCCGAGGTTATTACGAGGTCGGCATGGCTTTGTGCGCGTTCATGAAAGGAGATATCGAAGAAGCCGAGCAGTGGTCGCGAAGGTCCGACCTCGACGATAATCCCATGCATCGCCTTGTGCTGCTATCCATTCTCGGAGCAGCCGGAAAGACGGATGAAGCCATGCAGGAACAGGACTGGCTCAATATCCACGCGCCGGCTTTGATGACGAATATCCGCCGGGAGGTCTCGTTCCGCCTGCAACGGCTGGAGGACCAGGAGCGGTTCCTGAACGGGCTGCGCGCCTCGGGATTGGTCATTGACGCCGTATCTGCAAGGTAAGGCAGCTATGGATCGGCGCCTGCGCCGTTCAGTTTGCGGCTGTTCGAAATCTCCATAGCGATCTGTGCAGCGATCTCGTCCTCAACATCAAGAATTGTCTGACCGCGCAAGTCTCGATCATATTGATTTGCCCAGATAACCGTGCCGTCGGCGTCATTTATCATGCGGACATGCAGATGAAGGATCATGCCCTCGACGGTCGCACTTCCCTGCAGGTTGAAAAGCGAGCCGGGGATTTCCGTTCCCGACCGGCCAGGGGCAAACACGATAAGGTTCTCTACCCTCATCAGCTTTGCAATCAGCTGATCAGCCAATCCCTTTACGAAATCGGCTCCCTGCGCCGTGCCGCCGAGGGCGACGAAGGGTTCGACAACAATCCTGGTCTTGCTCTTCAACGTTGATGTGGCAGGGGCCGGTAACGTTCTTGGTGGGGAAAGATAGGCTTCGAGCGGACGGACAAGGGCGAGTATTGCCATTGCCCCAAACAACGCAGGGACGCCGATCGGCAACAGGAAATCTCGATAGCTCACCCGCCGCTCCTGACCGAGAGGCGGCCGCTTATTCTCGCGRTTCTGCGGGGCGGAAACCTCGCCTAGATTCGAACTGTCTTCCCCACTGGAAAACTGCGGCGCATAGCCTCCTTTGGGGACGGTAATCCGGATCCGGTCACCATGTCCGCTGACGAGGTAGTATCGTTCGAGCGCGCGACGGATCCGCCCCGCTTCGATGCGGACAACCGGATCATTCTGTGCGTCGAAGGATGAATCGCGTCCAAAAACAGCCTGTGCAATCGTATAGGCCTTTAGCTGTTCGCTGCGCCCTTCAAGCGTCTCTTCAACAATATACTGCAGGAAGCGGCGCCCTCGCTCAGGGGCAAGGAACTCCGGACTGGCGAGTATCAGGTCAAGTTGCGCACGCACGCTTGCCGGGTCTTGAAGTGCGCGGTTGTCCCCTCCCTCTTCCGATGCCATCGATACCTCCCACGATATTTTCGTATCGCTCTCATCAAGGGGAACAGCTTTATACACCTGTCGGTGGTCGCGGGCTTCCGTAACAATACGTAAGGAGTATCTCGAATACCCGGGCGGGCAGCGATTGCTTATGCTGCGATGCGGATGGGGACGGCACACATGCTTCAAAACCAGACGATCGTAAAGCACACGACAGTTACAGGCCACCGCTATGGTAGTGCTGCCAGAACGGCGAAGGATCAATCGATCCGTCTCAAGGCCGACGAGACGATCTATAGCGAAGGCGAACACGCTCTTACGATCTACCAGGTCGAATCGGGCGCGGTGCGGATATACCGCCTCACGGCAAGCGGGCAGCGGTATATTCTGTCTTTTTGCGGCAAGGGTGAATGGTTCGGACTCGAAACAGGCACTGTGCGAACCGATTTTGCAGAGACCGTCTGCGAAACCTGCATCAAGCCCTTTCGTGCCAATCAAAACGCAGTCATTCCCGTAGACCTTCTCCACATTGCCCTGACGAACCTCGCAAAGGCACAGCACAAACAGCTCGTCATTACCGAGCAAAGCGCATTGAAGCGCGTCGCCGCCTTTGTCTACGAAATGGCCGATCGTCATCCGGCAGATTGCGAATTCGATATGATGATGTCGCGCAGCGATATCGCCGATTATCTCGGACTGACGGTCGAAACCGTCGCCCGCTGCTTCACGAAACTTCGCAAAAAACGCATCCTGTGCCTGAACGGCAAACTGCAACGCATTGTTCGCCTTGTTGACCGCGATGCACTCATCGCAATGGCGATCTAGCGGCAGCGATTTCGGACCAGTTGATCTTGCAAAAGGAGGGATTGAGCAATGAAGTACACATCCGGCCGAAGATCAAACGGATTGGCCAAAACGCTCCTTGCAGGCCTGGTCTCGCTGGTCGGGCTTCCACTCACCACGATCGAGGCGCAGGAAGATCCGTTCGATCAATTTCCATTGCTCATCCAGTGCAAGCACAAAGAAACCTATCACGCCTTCTATATATCGCGTATCTCCCCGGACGGTGTCGCGACTTATGTGGCATCTGAACGGATGGCAGGGACGATCACCCTGGACGGCCACGCGAAGGCAACCGGCGGCGCGGAGGGCGGCAGCTGCGTCGGCAAGACCTTGGCAGAGCTTCGCGCATCTCATCAAGCCTATGACCTGAAACGTTAGAGCATGTTGCGGGCGGCGATTTTGCAATAACGACATACGTCAAACAAGGACTTAAAGCGTAACAAGCCGATCTGCGAGATCGCGATACGCTTTCGCGCCTTCCGCGTGAACTGGCCTACAGCTCGATCATTTCACTTGCTCACCGGCGTGACCGGCACGATAACGACTGAGTTGCGGAATGCCTTCGGTTTCGCGGCGCGTCCGCCGTCACCAGGAACCACATCGTTTCGCATCATCTTTCTTTGTCTCACGCGCAAAGAAAGGGTGGGGAATTGTGATTTCATCTTCGTGGGCTTCGAATGAACGAGCATATGAAAGCCGTTGAACTCAAAAAGGCCTTTCGCCTGATCAACCATGGCCCAACGGTCCTGGTGTCGGCGCGCCATGACGGTGTCGACAATGCCATGGCTGCCGCATGGTGCTGTGGTCTCGACATCGATCCGCCGAAGCTCAGCGTCGTCGTCGACAAGATTGCTCAAACACGCACGCTGATCGAGGCGACCGGACGCTTCGTAATCCAAGTACCAACGGTCGCCCAGCTCTCGCTGACACGCGAAGTCGGGAACCGCACCTTGTATAAAGAGCCGGACAAGCTGCGGACGTCGGGCGTGTCGATTTTCGATATGCCGGGACAGGACCTGCCCTTCGTGGAAGGTTGCTCGGCCTGGCTCGCCTGCAAGCTGATCAATGAGCCTCATAACCAGGATGCCTACGACCTGTTTATCGGTGAGGTGACCGCGGCCTGGGCCGACGATCGTGTGTTCCGCAATGGGCATTGGCACTTTGAAACGGCCGGCCCTGAGTGGCGCAGTCTGCACCACGTCGCAGGCGGCCATTTCTACGCGATCGGAGAAGCGCTTTCGGCTGAAGTCCAGCCAACCGAAAGTGCATCGTCCTCACTCTGATGGGAAGATCAATTTACCCCTTGGTCGCTCCTGCCGTCAGCCCGCCCGGAAGAAGAGGAACAGGAGGGCGATCGGGACCGTCATCACCATGGAGGCGGCCATGACCGCTCCCAATCGGTGTTGAACTCGGTTGAGAACTCCGCAAGCCCGATCGGCAGCGGGCGTCGATCTCGTGCCTGAGCGGGCGAGACAGTATCTCCCGGAAGACGACCAGGCCTTCTTCGATTGATCGGCTGCGGCCGCCCTCCTATCCAACTTCAGCGTGAGCAATACCTCCGGGCTCAGCCAATTCTCATTGACATCGCCATTTTTTGGTCCCTATAGTTGATGCGTTATGAACTATATCCTGTTCATATAAGAACAGATTGACAGCGAGCTGGAGGAGCGGAGCGCTGGTGATCTGAGGAGGAGGCTCATGGGAATCCGATGGAGCCGCGTCATCCCGCATCTGGCCGTTGCGCCTGCGGCGCTGTTGACGCTTGTCTTTTTCATTGGGGCGATAGGCTGGACCGTCTATCTCTCGTTCACGGCGTCCAGACGCTTCCCCGACTATGAATTGGTCGGCTGGAAGCAATATTGGCGGCTTTTTCACGATCCGTCCTGGACCCTGGCGCTGCAGAACCTCGTCATCTTTGCCGTTGGCAGCCTGTTGTCGATCGTGATGGGTTTCATTCTCGCTGCGCTGATCGACAAGGAAGTGCATGGCGAAGGCATCTTCCGCACTGTTTTTCTCTATCCGCTTGCCGTCTCGCTGATCGTTACTGGCCTCGTCTGGCGCTGGCTCTTCAATCCGGGCCTCGGCGTCGAGAACGTGCTTCATTCGATGGGCTGGGAGAGCGCCTCCTTCAACTGGCTCGCGAGCCAGGACACGGTGATGTTCGGCGTCATCCTGGCGGCTGTCTGGCAATCGACCGGCTTCTTCATGGCGCTGATGCTCGCCGGCCTGAAATCGATCAATACCGAGATCTGGCAGGCCGCCCGCCTCGATGGCGTGCCCTTTTGGCGGCTCTATATCGAGGTCATCATCCCCATGATGAAGCTCACGTTCCTGACCTGCATCATCCTGCTCTGCATCGGCGTGGTGAAGGCCTATGACATCATCGTTGCCATGACCAATGGTGGACCCGGCGGCGCATCGGTCATGCCTGCCTATTTCGTCATCGACGCCTATTGGCAGAAGCAGAATCTCGGCTTCGCCTCGGCAGGTGCCACCGTCATGCTGCTCACGACCCTTGTGCTCTTCCTGCCGCTCGTCATTCTCACCGCCATCCGGCAAAGGAGGGAGGCATGACGGCGATCTCAGCGACATCACAATCGCGCCGCGAGACGAAAGTGCGCCGGCGTCCGCTGATCCGGCCGAACCGGGTGGTGATCTTCGTCTTCCTGCTGATGGCGGCCGCCTTCTTCGCGGTCCCGCTCTACGTCATCGTCGTGACGTCCTTCAAGACGATGGATCAGATCCGCGAAGGGCAGATATTCTCCCTGCCCTCGCCCGGGACGACCGATGCGTGGTCCTACGCCTGGATGCAGGCTTGTTCGGGTATGAACTGCAACGGCGTGCGCATCGGCTTCATCAATTCGCTCTATATTCTTGCTCCCAGTCTGGTCCTGACGATCTCGCTGTCGATCGTCACCGGCTACGGGCTGGCCCTCTGGAACATCAAATGGGCGAACGGCTTCCTGTTCGTGCTTTTCATCTGCGCCTTCGTGCCGTTCCAGATCATCATGTATCCGTTGATCAAGATCGCCGGCGCGCTGCATATCTACGGTACGACATTCGGCATCGCCGTCATTCACAGCGTCCTGTCGCTGCCCTTCCTCACATTGATCTTCCGAAATTATTTCAAGGGAATGCCGCCGCAGATCATCGCCGCGGCGATGATCGATTCCGGTTCTTTCTGGCGGATCTTCTTCGAGATCGTCCTGCCGATGTCCGGCAATATCATGATCGTCGTGCTGATCCTGATGATCACGGGAATCTGGAACGACTTCCTGGTCGGACTCACCTTCGGCGCCCAGGATACGCAGCCGATGACGGTTGTGCTCAATAACATCACGGTGACGACGACGGGCGCCAAGAATTACGCGGTCGACATGGCCTCGGCGCTGCTGACCGCCCTGCCGCCGCTCGTCATCTACTTCGTTCTCGGCAGGTTCTTCGTGCAGGGCATCACTGCCGGCGCCATCAAGGGATAGAGGCATGCCTTCCATCGCATTCAACAATATCGTCAAGAAGTTCGGTGCACTGACGGTTATCGAGAACCTGAACCTCAGCATCGGCGACGGAGAATTTCTGGTCCTGCTCGGGCCGTCCGGCTGCGGCAAGACTACGCTGCTCAATCTTCTGGCCGGCCTACTGGAGATCGACGACGGGGAAATACTGATCGACGAGCGGGATGTCAGCTATCTCGATCCCAAGGATCGGGGCCTTGCCATGGTCTTCCAGTCCTACGCGCTCTATCCCACCAAAACTGTGCGCGGAAACATGAATTTCGGGCTGACGTCGCGCGGCATCTCGCGGGTGGAAGCAGACAAACGGATCGCCTGGGCAGCCAAGCTGCTGCAGATCGAACACCTGCTCGATCGCAAGCCATCGCAACTCTCTGGCGGCCAGCGCCAGCGCGTGGCGATCGGCCGGGCGCTGGTCAAGCAATACGGGGTCTGCCTGTTCGACGAGCCACTTTCGAACCTCGATGCCAAGCTACGCAACGAGATGCGCATGGAGATAAAAAAGCTCCACAACCAGCTCAGGAACACCGTTGTCTATGTCACCCACGACCAGGTAGAGGCCATGACGATGGCCACCAAAATCGCCGTAATGAACAAGGGCGTCATCCAGCAATTCGGCACGCCGGACGAAATCTACAACGAACCGGCCAATCTCTTCGTCGCCGACTTCGTCGGCTCACCGGCCATGAACCTGCTCGACTGCGTCGTTAGACAGGAAGGCAGCGATCTCGTCGCCGTGGATGAGAAGGACAGCATCCGCATCAATCTCGGCGAATATAAATGGAAGGTTGGCGCCGACGACGGCAAGCCAGTCAAGATCGGCTTCCGTGCCGAGGAATTGCTGATCGAGGAGCGCGCGGATGCAGGCAACACCGTCCGCTTCGACTGCCCGGTCGAATATTTCGAAAAATCTGGTCCTGACGCCTTCGCCTTCCTGACCATGTCGGGAAAGAGCATCGCCGTGCGCATCGATGGTCGTGATGCAAACCGCTATCGAGGCAAACCGGCTCTGCCCGTTTATCTKCCGCTGACCAAGTTGAACGTCTTCGATGCGCCGACCGGCCGGCGGCTGTGACCAGATTCAAAAGGGAGGAATGTTGCATGACAAAATGGAAATCGCTGAAGGGGCTATCGCTCCTGCTTGCCGCGACGACACTTGCCGCAAACGCCTGGGCAGATGAAGTCGTCGTCTATCACACCTGGTCAAAGCCCTCGGAAATCGCGGCTCTAGGCGTTCTCAGGGACGCTTGGGCAAAGGACGGCCACCAATGGAAAGACCTGTCCATCGCCCATGACTCCGGCGCCAATGTCAGCCTCATGAACATGATCACCGGCGGCAATCCGCCTGCGATCTTCATGAATTCCGATCCCGGCATCTATCGGGATCTGAACAAGCAGGGCCTCGGCGTGCCGCTCACCAAGCTGTTCGACAGCATCGGCGCCACGAAGAATTTCCCGCCCTCGGTTCTGAAAAACATCACCGTCGACGGCGAGATCGTGAAGGCGCCTGCGACAGTGCATATCGACGGCATGGTCTATTACAACAAGCATGTGGCGGAAGCCGCCGGTGTCGATCCGAAGTCTTGGAAATCGCTTGACGACCTCTTCGCGGATTTCGACAAGGTCAAGGCGGCCGGTTACATCCCGATTGCACAGGGCGGCGACCAGTTCCAGAAGGCCTATCTGCTGCAGGCCTTGATCGCTTCCGAGGAGGGTCCCGCGATCTACGATCGTTTCTATGGTGAAAAACCAGACCGCACAGTGATCGATACGCCTGAGATGCGGGCGGCGCTCAAACGCTTCCGCCAGATCGCCGACCACACGGATCCGGGCTCCCCGAACCGCCAGTGGAACGACACGACCAATCTCGTGATCACCGGCAAGGCACTGCTTCAGATTCATGGCGACTGGATGAAAGGCGAGTTCGTCGCCGCGCAGAAGAAGCTGGGCACGGATTTCGACTGCATCAATATTCCCGGCACCAAGGCTGTCGTCGTCACTGTCGATTCCTGGGGTTTCCTCAACACCAACAACGCTGACACGGCAAAAGCCCAGGAAGACTTCGCCAAGCTCGATGTCGATCCGAAGCTCAATGCCGAGTTCGTCTTGAAGAAGGGTGCAAGCCCTGTTCGTACCGATGCCGATACGACAAACCTCGATGCCTGCAACAAGCTCGTCCTGGAAACCCTGAAGGACCCGACGAAACAGGTTTCCAACCCCTTCAATACGGCCGACGCCGACTGGTATCGCACCATCTGGCAGGAAGCCGACAAATATTGGAGCGATCCGAAGCGGACTGATGACGAGTTTGTGCAGGCGATGCAGGACGCCTACGACCAGATCTTCTGAAATAGCGCTAAAACAACCCGGCAGATCGCTGCCGGGTTGTTTTAGTTATCAACTTGTCGCTAAAACAGTCTAATCAGACTGATTCTGTATGCAGTCTCTTGATGGCCTGTAGCTGAATGCAATCGGGCGCCATCTCCATAACTTCGATCTGCGTGCCATCGGGGTCCTCGATCCATGCCCCGCGATTGCCGTCGATGCCGATTTTGGTCGGCCGCGGCTTGCTCGGCTGGATACCGACTTTCGCAAGCTCCTCGAACGTCTTGTCGATATCTTCGACAGTGAGGCAGATATGGAAGATGCCAATGACGTCTGGGCCGGCTTCCGGCCGCTTTACGCCCTTCGGGAAAAGCTCCAGATACTGGTCGTCGTTGATGCGCAGATAGACGATCCACGCCTCTCCCTGATCGTTGAGCAATCGCGTCATCTCGCGAAAGCCGAGCTTCTGGTAAAAGGCCAAGGACTTGTCGAGGTCGTTGACGCGCAATGCGATATGGCCGAGATGCTTGAAAAGATCCATGGCTCAGCCTCGTCCGTTGATACGGCGAATGGCAGCCGTCTGCATGGCGTCTGCGCCGAGCTGCATCAGCTCGATGCGGTTGCCTTCCGGATCTGCGATCCATGCCTGATAATTGTTGTCGACGCCGAGCTTCTTTTCAGCCGTCAGGACCACGCCGCGGCCGGTGATATCGGCGATCGCCTCGTCGATGTTTTCGACTTCGAGGCAGAGATGATTATAACCGACATTGGCAAAAGGCGGCGCACTATCGCCGACACCCTCGGGGAACAGTTCGATGAACTGCGTATCGGTGATTTTGAGGTAGACGATCCACAGGCGGCCGTCGCGCTCCAGCCGGAACATTTCGTCGAAGCCCAGCTTGTTGACATAGAAGTCGAGCGAGCTGTCGATGTTCTTCACACTGACGGCCACATGTCCGATCGATTTCACGCTCTTCATTGCATCCTCCTCCGTATTTCCGTTTCACCTGCGCGTGCTGAAGCAGCCGCGCGCCGAACCTCCGATCCGGCACATTTCAGGAAGGCCGCGTCGGGAATATTACGACGTGACGTTTCCTATTTGAACTGATATAAGTTCATTTAAGAATTTATCGGCATTCTCATGCCGGAGTCAATCGGAAGGAGCCGCGATTGCGTGAACTCCATGCATTGCTTATGGAAGGCGAAGCATTGCCTGATGGGGTTCGCAGGATTTTCAATGACGGACATTAGTGAAGACGCAGCGCAGAAGTATCGTATCCCCGTCATCGAGCAGATGGTGGAGGTCTTTGCCCTCCTGGAACGCACGCCGGAGGGAGCGACGATCCGCGATGTGGTCAAAGCTGTGCGGCTGTCACGCACCACCGTCTACCGTATGCTGAACACGCTCAGCGCCTACGATTTCGTGCATCGTTCGCCGGCCGGAAGCTACACGCTCGGCAGGCGCCTTCTGACGCTTGCGGCCCATGTCGCCCCGACCGTTGCCAGTTACGATCTGCTGGCGATCGCGCAGCCGCATCTGAACAAGATCTCCGAGCTTCTGGGTGAAGGCAGCAAGCTGACGGTGCCATCAGRCGACAATATTTTGGTCGTTGCTTCGGCGCAGGGGCATGGCCAATATGCGCTGTCGGCGACGGCTGGCCAGCGGCTGCCGTTTCATGCCGGTGCTGCCGGTAAAATCCTGCTTGCCTTTTCGTTGCAGGAGGACATCGAGCGGCGCCTGACCAAGCTCGAACGCTTTACCAACCAGACGATCACCGATCCCACGAAGATGCTTGAGGAGCTTGCTCTGATCCGCAAGCAGAATTGGGCACGGGACATGGGAGAGCAGATGTCAGGTGTTCATGCGATCGCAGCCCCGGTGAGGGATCACCAGGACACGGTCATTGCAGCCGTCAGTATTCCCTTCGTCACGGGCGTGGACGAAAAACGCGTGACTGATATCCGGCAAGCGGTGATCGCCGCTGCACAATCGATCACCAACGACATCCGATCGGCGACCCCCGCAATGCCGTCAGTCGATCTGATCGACGAGAAGCCGGTGCCAAGGCGCGCGCCCGCGAAGACGGCGGCCAAACCGAAGCAGAGATAGAGGTCTGACGAACCTCCACGCTCAAAGCAGGCCGCGTTCAAAGATCACCTCGACGGCTAGCCGCAATCTCCGAAAGCTTGGTTTCTTCCCGGAGACGAATGGTGCATTCGCGCATCGCTCGCCTGACCGTCCGAGAGGAAGACTTACGTGAATTTGCCTTCCTTCAAATGCCGGGGAATCGGGTCTGGACGGCCGCAGCTGCTGCGGATGGTAACCGCCCGTTTCGATTGGGCTGACCGTTCAAAAGCGGTCATGACTTCAAGGGCATGGAAGGCGAGTTCCGAGGAGACGCGATGCGGCCTGCCGGAGCGCAGCGAATCCACCATTTCGGCAGCACCCAGTCCCCTAAGACCCAGATGGCCTGGAACACCTTCGACATAGGGATGGTCKACGGCCACCTCTTCCCAGGCTTCGTCGCCCTCGGTGAAGATCTCGACCTTGCCGGTGAAGTTGTTCGGGTCCGGCGTCACCATCGAGCCCTTGGAACCATAGATCTCGATCTGGTTGTGCTTATGCCTGATGACGTCAAAGCGGCCCGCCGCCGCGACCGTAGAAGAAGGCCGGATTGGGATGCCAATGCTCATGACCTGGCAGAAGCAGCATGGCGGTTGCGGAAATCGCCGTACCGATGCGGCCCTCGTCGTAAAGGCGGCGCGTCAACTGATGACCGCCGCCAAGGAACGTATCGGGCGCGCAGCCGAGCCGCAGATCACCAGCGCGGGCAAGCGCCATCAGTTCCTCGGCTTCCTCCATGGAAACCCCGAGCGGCTTTTCCGAATAGACATGTTTGCCGGCAAGCAGCGCCCTCTTGCTGATGGAATAATGGGCGGTCGGCGTGGTCAAGTTGATGATGAGGCCGATCTCGGGATCGGCGAGCATTGCGTCAAGCGACACCGATTGAACGCCGAACTGCTCGGCGAGCTTGCGCGCCGGTTCCTCATAGAGGTCGTAGATCGACTTCACACGAATGAAGTCGAACATATGCAGCGTCGCGACATAGGTGGCGCTGATGTTTCCGGCACCGACAATGCCGACTTTCATGGGGCTGCTCCCGCTCATTCTGGCTCCTCAGGCGATGATGATGTCGAGTTCGGCGGCACAGTCGCGCAGATAGCGAATGCCGCGTCTCATTTCGGAATCGAATTCCGGCGTCGCTTCACGAAAATGCGTCCAGTGCGACGCGCCGGGCGCATCCTCAAGCTCCAGCGTGATTGGGCCGGAATAGCTTATGGTGCGCAAGGCTGCAAAAATCGCCTTCCAGTCGATCTTGCCGCGACCGGGGCGCCAGTGGGCATTGGTGTGCCCTTCATTGTCGGAGAAGTGCGTGTTGTAGATCCGGTCGCCGAGTTGCAGCACCACGTAATGCGGCATGTCGCCTGCGGGGAAGAGATGGCTGGGGTCGAAATTGAGGCCGAGATTGGGAGCGCCGGTACGCTCGATCAATCGCAGCATGCCCTGCCCCGAACTGACCCAGCGATAAGGATGTGGCTCGATGGCGACACGCAGCCCGGCATCCGCGGCAATGGCGCAGGCGGCCGCAAAGCCTTCGACGACGACCTCATATTCCTGTGCCCAATCCCATTCGGGCCTCACGGCAGCCGACCATTCCTGGGCCGTCGGTCGCTGCAGGATCGGCCTGATATCCGATTGGAAAGGGTAAGGCGTCATGCTTGTCATGATCGGTGTGCCGATCTTTGCTGCMAGCTCGACGCCGCGCTTATAGGCATCGAGGTCCACACGGGAGACAGGCGCGCCGTCATCACGTGAAAATGGCAGATTGTAGAAGAAGTTGGTCAGCGTCAGCCCTTCACCGTCGGCGATCGACTTGAGTTCGCGGATCGTCTCGTCGGTGTAATAGCCGAGCATGTCGACCGACCATGCAGTCAGCTCGAACCCTTTGCAACCGGTGGCCGCCAGCCGCCGCAAAGGCGCTGCATAAGGCGGATTCCAGTTGAACGTCCAAATTGGCGAGCCGAAAAAAAGTGCTTGAGCACCCACGCCGTCCTCCCACTTTTTCGCCCTTTGGGCGCTCCAACCCGCTCCAAAAGTCGATTTGTAACGTTACGAATGCATCGCAAACCCTATGTTGTCAATGTTATCAGCTAAGGAATTTTAGCCGCATGGGGCAAGGAAATGTGAATTCGTAACGTTACGAACGACTTGAACTGCACAGGATTTCTTGGGGGATTTTTTAGCGAAGGCTGAATTCGCTACGGCGCTCAAGAAAGCTGGCGCGAACGACCTCGTTCAGGCCCGACGCCGCCTCCCCCCGCATCGATCTGTAGAGAAGATCGCCAAGGCGCTGTCCGATGATGAAATTTGGAAAATAATAGGTGCTGAGAGGGGGAGTATAGAAGTCATGAAGGCGGCTACCGGAATAGGTCAGGATTGAAAAATCCTCTCCAACCTTTCGGCCGAGATCGGCAAGGCCGGAGACAAAACCGAGGGCTGCCTCGTCGCTTGCGACGAACGCACTGGTGACCTGGGGATATCTAGCAAGCGCATCCACGGCGATCTTCTTGCCGCTATCAGGCGTGGTTGCGGTGAAGAACATCCGCTCGTCKGGAAYGGTCAAGTTCCTGCGGTTGAACTCCGCTGTCCAGCCTTTGATGAATTGCAGGCTGTAGGTGAATTGGCTCGATGGGGCAACGAGAAGCGGCGCCTTGTGCCCGGCATCGAGCAAACGCGCCGCCGCAGCTGCGCCGATCTCCTCGTGATCGATATCGACGCTCGGATGTTTGCTGAGCAGTTCGGTGCGGCCGAAGGTGACGAAGGGCATTCCGACTTCCAGCAGGTATTTCACCCGGTCGTCCTGTGGCCTCGTATGCGTGAGGATGACGCCGTCGACCGTTCCTTCCTCGACGAGATCCCTCACCGTTGCGAGCGGGTCGTCAGCCTGAAACTGCGGGACGACCGTCGTGCGGTAGCCATGTTGTTTCATCGCGCCGCAAAAACCTTCGATCAGCGAAGCGACGACGATATTCATCTCGCCGTCCCGATAAAATGGCATGATGACGCCGACGGCATGGGTCTTGCCCGTTCTCAGATTGATGCCGCCGAGATTCGGACGGTAGCCGAGCTCGGATGCGGCTTTCTTGACGAGGTCAATCGTCTCGCGATTGACCTCGGGGCCATCCTTCAATGCGCGACTGATGGTCGTGACGGAAAGGCCGAGCGATTTCGCCACGGTGCGCAGGGTCACCCGCTGTGCAGCCCTGCGGGATGCCGCCAGTTTCGCTTGATCCGCCACGCAGATTTCCTCCAATTCGACAGCCGACACCGTTACAGCAATACCGCGATCTCTAACCTATCGCGCGAGTTGCGTCCAAAGGGAGCTATCAGATCCGAAGCTCGCTACGTTGGATACTCAACGATGTCGGTCGTTGAGAGCAGCAGCTTCGGCTAGCCACGCGACCCCCGTTCCCGTAAAAGCTGATAACCATTTAGTTATTTCGCAACCCCGCCTGAGGTACTCGTCATGAAATTCTACAAGCTTCCGCAGACTGATCTCGAAGTGTCAAGCATCATCCTCGGCATGATGCGGATCGCCAATATGAGCAATGGCGAAATCCAGAAATTGATCGGCGGCGCACGCGATGCCGGCGTGACCTTTATCGATCACGCGGACATTTATGGCGGCGCACCGCATCGCTGCGAGGCCCGTTTCGGCGAAGCGATCTCCCTGACGCCTGCCGAGCGCGAGAAGCTTCTCATCCAGAGCAAAGTCGGCATCCGCAAGGGATTTTTCGATTTCTCCGCCGAACATATTCTGGCCTCGGTGGATCAGTCGCTTGCGGCGCTGAAGACCGACTATCTCGACGTGCTTCTGCTGCATCGCCCTGACACGCTTGTCGAACCCGAGGACGTGGCCGCAGCCTTCGACACGCTCAAATCTTCCGGCAAGGTCCGGCATTTCGGCGTTTCCAACCACACGCCGGGTCAGGTCGAATTGCTCAAGACTGCGGTCAAGCAACCGCTCATCGTCAACCAGGTACAGCTCAGCATCACCCATGCGCCGCTGATTGCATCAGGCGTTGCCGCCAATATGGCGGGACTCGATCAGTCGGTCGATCGCGATAACGGTCTCCTCGACTATTCCCGGATCAACGGCATGATGCTGCAGGCCTGGTCGCCGTTCCAGAAGGGTTTCTTCGACGGCGTATTCCTTGGCGACCGCGAAAATTTCGCCGATTTGAACGACGCCATCGACGAACTCGCGAAGGCCTATGGCGTAACGCCGACAGGCATTGCCGTCGCCTGGATCACCCGTCACCCGGCAAAGATCCAGGTTGTCCTCGGCACCACGAAGCCGGAGCGTGTCGCCGAAGCAGCAGCCGGCTCTTCTGTCTCGCTGACCCGCGAGGAATGGTATCGGCTGTTCAGGGCTGCAGGACACACGCTGCCTTGATCTGCTGTGAGGAATAGCCGTCCGATAATCGGGCGGCTACCCTTGCGGGGCGGAGGTGCAGCTGTGATGACGGATGGCATCCCCAGCAATTCGGCACGCCTGAGGATATCGACGATCGCCCGGCCAACATATTCGTGGCAAGCTTCATGGGGTCGCCCGCTTTGGTGACGGATGGCGGCCGAAGCCCAACAAACGTTGCTGGCATCACGCCAAGTTGCTTTTAATTAGACAGAGAAGCCTCAGACAAGCCGCCGCTCGAGACTGGTGATTTCCGATTGGCCCAAGCCCATCTGCGCGAGATAGGCGCCAACGCCGCCGTAACGTGTGGCGAGGTGCCCGAGTGTGCGGGCCATGYTGTGCGGTGCCGACGCGAGGATCACTTCCGCAAGGCTCGAAGGAATACCGCGTGCGATCGCCCGTGCATGGAAGTCGGCAAGCAAGGGAGCGAATATCGATCCGGTCAGCGCGTAATCTTCGATGATAACAGCGTCATCGACGCCGGCCTGTGCGAGCATCAGAGCCGCAATGATGCCGGTGCGATCCTTGCCAGCCGAACAATGGAAGAGGACGATCCCATCAGGTGCGTGTGCGATCGTCGTCAGCACTTTGGCGATCGCTGGCTGACAATTGTCGAGTGCCTGGCAGTATCGGTCGCCCATATGGAAATCGGACAATTGCGCTGCCATCATTTCAACCGGCGCCAAAGCCGAAAATAGCGGGACGTTGTCGTAACGAACCCGCGCATCCTCCGTGAAAGGATTGGCCTCCTGAGCGAGTTCCTGCGGATTGCGCAAGTCGATCACTGTCGTCACCCCATAAGCGATCAGCGCCTCGATATCGGCCGCGCTCAGCGCATGCAGTGCGTCGCCGCGCAGAACCGAGCGCCAACGCGTCAGTCCACCGTTGCCCGCCGGATAGCCGCCAAGGTCGCGCACGTTGCGAGCGCCGGTAAGCGCGATAAGTCTCTCATAATTTTGCATGATCAGCGGATTCCAGATTTCATGAAGGATTCGATGACGTGACGCTGGAGAACGAGATAGATCAGAAGGATCGGCAGGCTGGCGAGCGCTGCCGCCGCCATCAGCGGTCCCCAGAGGTTGCCCTCCTGGGTCATGAACATCTGCAAGCCGATCTGCACGACCGAATTCTCGGGCTTGCGCGACAGCAGCAGCGGCCAGAAATATTCGTTCCAGGCGGAAATAAAGGCGATGATCGACAAAGACGCGATGGGCGCGCCCATGTTGGGTATGACGATCTGCCAGAGGATGCGCAGGCTTCGCGCCCCATCCATGCGCGCAGCCTCCAGCACTTCGGTCGGGAAGGCCCGCATGGCATGATAGAGCAGCAGGATCGCGAATGCGTGGGCGGCATTCGGCACGACCAGACCCGCCAAGGTGTCGAGCAGCCCGAGCCTGGAGGCGAGCACATAGTTCGGGATCATCGTGACCTGGAAAGGCACGAGCCAGGACAAGGCAATCAGACCGTGAACGACGGCTGACAGCCGCATGCGCCAACGTACCAATGCATAGGCGGCGAACATGCCGGTGGTTACCTGCAGCAAGGCGGTCGCGGCAGCTACGATCGTCGTGTTGAAGAGCATCTGCAGCATCGGCACGCGCGTCAAAACAAAGAGGTAATTGTCGAACGTCGGATCGGACGGCCAGAACGCCGTCGAAAAGATTTCGTTCTCCGGTCGCAACGATGTGACGATCATCCAGTAGATCGGAAAGATCGAAACGAACGAGAGCACGATCATGACGGCGTGCACGCCGAACTTGCGCCCGAATCCGCGGGACGGTGCTGATCGGCCCGGCCGGTGGTCGTCGAGGGCATCAGTTGTCATAGAAGGCAAACCTCTTCGTCAGCCACATGCAGAGAGCGGCAAGCACCGCGAAGCCGGCGAAAGCGATCATGCCGGCGGCCGAGCTCCAGCCGGCCGAAAGCGTCTGGAAACCGTATTCCCAGAGCAGGTAAAAGATGTTGGTCGTCGACTTTAGCGGGCCGCCATTGGTCAGCACGTTGATATAGGCAAAGCTCCATTGTGCGCCGAAAAGTACCGTCATCATCGACAGCAGCAGGATCGTCGGCGAGAGCAACGGCAGCCTGATATCGCAGATGATACGCCAGCGGCTGGCACCGTCGATGCGCGCGGCTTCGATATAGGACGGGTTGATACCCGCATTGGCGGCCGAAAAGAGCAGTGTCGAAAAGCCGATCAGCTTCCAGCCGGTGATCCATGTCAGCGTCGGCAGGGCATAGAGGGGATCGGTGAGAAAGCCGATGCGGCCGAGCCCCAGGCCTTCGAGGGAAAGCGTAATAAGCCCTTGATCCTCATTCAGCAGCCAGCGCCACAGGATGGCCGCGACGACAGGAGCGATGATCATCGGCACGAAGATCAGCGACCGGTAGATCGTCCGGGCGCGGCCGCCGAGATCCTGCGTCCAGATTGCCACGAAAAGGGGAATGATCACCGACATCGGAAACAGGCCGATCGTGTAATAGAGCGTGTTCCAGAGAGCGTTGCGCATTTCCGGCAGCGCCAGCAGCCGCTGGTAGTTGGTCAGCCCGACAAAGCGTTGCGGCGACGTCGGCAGCATGTTCCACTGATAGAAAGACAGGCGGAACGTCTCGGCAAGCGGGATGTAGGTCCAGACCATCAGCAGGATGAGCGCGGGCGTAAGATACAGCCAGGGTGAAATGGTAAAGCGTTCGCGGGTGATTTCCGATTGCACCGAAGCCGTTTTCGTTAAGGCGGCGCCGGCCACCTCTGCCTGGATATCTGTCATTGACGAAAGCTCCGATCGACTGTCGGTGAAGGGCGGCCCTCGCCGCCGCCCCTCACCTTCCTCGTGAAGACTGCGGCTGACTTACGGCATCAGGTCCTGACCCTGCTCCTGCGCACCCTTCAGCGCTTCGACCGGGTCGCCGCTTCCGAAGACGGCTTCGCGAACGCCGTCCATCATCATCTTCTCGACCTGGCGATAATTCGGTCCGGGAAAGGCAACATTGGCCGTCAGACGGTCGAGCTGTTTGATGTTGGCCCGAAACATCGGGTTTTCCTTGAGCCAAGGGCCAAGATAGTTCGGGTCGTCGACGATATCGAGGCGCAGCGGCAGGTAGCCGATCTTGCTGGTGATGATCGTGTAGGCTTCCTTGCTCGTCAGATATTTGAGGAGCTCATAGGAGGCGCGCTGCTTGTCGGGGTCCTTRCTGAAGACGAAGAGGGCGCTGCCGGAATTGGTCGGTGCCGTCGGCTTGTCGCCAAAGGAGGGCATCGGTGCAAGCCGCAGCTCGAACTTGCCCTGAGCCGACTTCTTGACGCTGGAAAGCAACGCGCTCGTATAGAGGAACATGCCCATATTGCCCGCGGCAAACGTATCGGATGCACTCGCCGGATCGATCTTGGCATGGGCGCCGCTGTCGACCATGTTGCGCAGCATCTTCACGGCGTCCGCCGCGTCTTTGTCGGCAAAGGTCAGCGTGTTGCCGTCGCGCACCCTGCCGCCATTCGACATGACGATCGACTGATAGACGAAGGTGCCGTCGGTCGGACCATAGGCGCCGGGGAAGAAGCCGTTCTTGCCGGTCTTCTCCTTGATGGCCTTGCCGGCAATGTTGATATCGTCCCAGGTCCTCGGCGGCTTGTCGGGATCGAGGCCCGCCTGCTTGAAGAGGTCGGCATTGTAAAACAGTATCGGCGTCGAGAAGGTATAGGCAAGGCCATAGGTCTTGCCGTCGACCTTTCCGAGCTCAAGTCCCTGCGGGATCATGCCGGTGAGCTGATCCTTCAATTCGTTCGCATCGACCATGTCTTCGAGGGCATTGGCGCCGAGGTCGCTGGAGATATAGATCAGGTCACGGAATACCAATTGCGCCACGTCCGGCTGCTTGCCTGCAACGATATCGGCCTGCACGCGCGACATGATCTCGTTGGATGGGACGGCGACGGTCTCGACCTTGATGTTGGGGAATTTCTTTTCGAAACCGGCGAGCAGTTCCTTGGTTGCGTCGGCCCCGGCGCTCGCYGAGGCGAGATTGTAATTGTAGAAGCTGATCGTCACCGGCTTGTCGACAGATGCGGGCATCTCGGCAAATGCGCCTGATGGTAAGAGCGAGACGGCGGCGAGCGCTGCCGTGAACTTCAACGTGGTCCTGCGCAACATGCATGTCTCCTGACGTTTATTCGGCGGCGACGGGCACGGCCCGTGCCAACAGCATTTCGAGCGGATAGGTGTTGAGCTCGGCGCGGTCGGACGGCAGCGGCACGAAGGCCATGGTGAGACCGGACGGACGGATGGTGCCGATGCCGAATGAGGCGCCGCGAACCATGCGCAAAATGTCGGTGCGCAGAATGTCGGTCGCGGCATGCTGGCCGGTTCCGACGACGACGGGAATGCCGTGCCAGACGGATACGCGGTCATGATGGATGTGGCCGCTGAGGATGCCGATAACATTGCGACCCTTAAGCAGAGTTCTGAAGCGTTCCGACTGCGGAAAATGAATAGTCCGCCAATGGGTTGCATCAGGATCTTCACCCAAAGCCGGCGGATGATGAACGACGATCAGCTTCGGCAGATCGGGATGCGTATCCAGTGTCGATGCCAGCCAGTCGAACTGGTCCGGATCGATGGTGCCGCCGATCAGTCCCGGCGTCGAGGAGTCGATAGTGACGATGTGGATGCCATCGACGACGGCGTCGTGATCGTAGGGTGCATCCGGATCATCCGTTGCAACCGCCATGCCCTCGTAGAATCCGGGGCGCGTATCGTGATTGCCGAGCGCATAGATCACCGGCACGTCGATGCGTGCATCCATGATCTCCTTCAGCCGGCGGAAGCTTTCAGCGTCACCACGGTTTGTGAGGTCGCCGCTGACGATCACGAATTGCGGCCTGGGCGTGACTGTGGCGACCAGATCGAGCACTTGGTTGAGCGTGTCGGTCGTATCGCTGTACAGATGATCGTCATCGGTAGTGCCGATGTGCAGGTCGGTCAGATGGATGAAAGTGGTATCTCGGYGCATTGGAAGGCTCCCTGACAGTTCTCTCATGGGAACCGATAGAGGGAGCGTGTTTCGCAGGCGTGACGGATTTCGAATGCTGTTCGAAACACGTTCGGACTTAGTCTGAGGAAGTCAGGAAAGCCGACGGAACATTGGTGCAATCACCTCCACCATGCGCGCGATGACGAGATCCGGATTGTCGAGATCCATCTGATGATTGGTGAGAAGCTCGGTGCGCTGCCGGCTGCGGGTGACCTGCGAACGGATGCCGAGCGCGCAATTCAGACGCCAGCCGATATCCACCTCGTCGAGCCAGGGCGCAATCCGCTTCAATTGCGGAATGAAGGCCCGGTGATGCTCGACGTCCTCGATAATGCGACGGTAGTGAGGCGCGCCGTCACGATGGCTGTGTGCCATAGAGGTGAAGTGCGACAGCACAGGATAGCTCGACGTTGGATCGGTCGCCCAGCGGATCGACGGACCGACGAGGGCTGCAATCACCTCTTCGATATCGGGAGGATTGGGTGCCCGCCGATCGACAGCTTTCTGCAGCAGGCTCAGGCGCTCGGCGTTCAGCCGACGATACACACGCTCGGCAACAGCGGTGATCAATTCTTCCTGGGATCCGAAATGATAGGCGATCGCCGAAGGCGTCGCCTGCGCCTGGATCGCAATCCGGCGCGCCGTCAGCTCTTCCAGGGCATGCGCCTCGCAAAGCAGCAGCTCGCAGGCATCCATGAGGCGTTTTGCAGTGACGTTCGTTCGGCTGGACATGAGGCGCACACCTTCGCCCAATGACTAGGCCGCAAGTATGTAGCCCAGATGACGCAACGTGATGAAAGTTGGGTAACCTCCATTGCCGGCCCGACGCCGTCTCGAAAGCACACTCTGCGGCTGAGGACGTTCAACCACCTTTGTAGCAAACGACCGACAGAGGCGATTCCAAATCGCGGCCGCTACCCCTCAATATGAGGCTAGCAGGTTCTGCCCGAAATCCGGTTCGACGCCCAGAATAGGTGCGGCGCGGCTGATGATGTCATGGACCATGGGGGCTGCCGTATTCGTCGCGAAGGTGAGCCCGTGCTGGCCTGTCAGCGGTTCGTCGATAAAGGACAACACGACGTATTTCGGCGCATCGATCGGGAAGGCCGCGAGATAGGCGTTGAAGCTCAGCGTGTGCGAATAATGGCCGTTCACGACCTTGTTCGCCGTGCCCGTCTTGCCGCCGACATGGAAACCAGGCACGTCGGCGGTACGTCCGGAGCCTTGTTCGCCATTGAGCTTGAAGAGCGCGCGGATCGTGTCGCTTGTGCTTTTCTTGACGATCTGCTGCTCGGTTTTCGCTGCCTCCTCGGCCGAGCGCGGCAGGAAAGTCGGCTCTATGAGCTCGCCGCCATCGACGAGAGCGGCACCGGCAACGGCTGTCTGCAACGGCGTGGTTGCGACACCATGGCCGAAGGAGATGGTGATCGAGTTGATCTTCTTCCACACTTTGGGCTGTGTCGGCGTTTTTACCTCCGGCAGTTCGGTCTGCATTTTGGTCAGGAGGCCAAAACGGGTCAGATAGTCCTTCTGACGATCCATGCCGACGAGGTCCATCATTCTTGCCGTGCCGATATTGGAAGAATAGCGAAAGATTTCCGGAATGGTCAGCCAGCGGCGCGGCACGTCATGGTCGTCATGGATGATGAAGCCGCCGTAGTGCAGCGGGCCGGTAGCGTCGAAACTGTCCGAGAGTTTGACCGTGCCGCTGTCGAGTGCCAATGCCATCGAGAAGGTCTTGAAGGTCGAGCCCATTTCGAAGGTGCCGTTTGACATGCGGTTCAGCCAGCCTTCGCTACCGGTCGCCTGAGGGTCATTCGGGTCGAAATCGGGGGCGGAAGCCATGGCGAGCACCTCGCCCGTATGGATGTCGAGGATGACGGCGCCGGCAGCCTTGCCCTTGTAGGTGGTGATAGCATCGGTGACGACGTCATGAACGACATTCTGCGCCCGAATGTCGATCGACAGCTTCACCGGCTCCAGATTCTCGCGCACTGCGAGCCCGGTGGATTCCAGATCCGAAAGGCCCTGCATGTCGAGATACTTCTCCATGCCGGCTATGCCCTTGTTGTCTATATCGACATAGCCGAGGATGTGAGCAGCGGTACGCCCGCCAGGATAGAAGCGCTTCACCTCGGGGCGGAAGCCAATGGCGGGAAGGCCGAGGGCCAGAACGTCGCTTTGCTGTTTCGGCGTCAGCTGGCGACGCAGCCATGTGAACTGCGAACGCTTGTCCGACAGCTTCTGATAGAGCGTTTTCCGGTCGAGTTCCGGGAAAAGCTGCGTGAGTTTCTCGACCGCTTCATCGACATCGACCATATGGCTTGGCTCGGCAAACATCGAAACCGTGCGGATATCGGTCGCCAGCAGCTCGCCGTTTCGGTCGAGAATATCGGGCCGGGAGGCCATGATCGGATTCGGCGGAATGCTCGATGTCGTCGTGTCGACGGCAAGGCCATAATAGATCAGCTTGCCGAACATTCCGACGTAGACGATGCCTAGGACGCCTGCGAGGGTGACGATGCGGCTTCTGGCTTGCCGTGCCGTTCCGGTGGTCTTGCGAGCGGCCCGCGTGAAAGGGGCAGCTTCGAAGGTGAGCTTCACCAGTCGACCGCTTCTTACGCTGATACTATGAATGATCGACATTGCCACACACCGAGAACAGAACGCACCAGCGCATAACCCACCCATCGGCATCGGCTATCAAGGGGATATGTGCGGATTTAAAGCCTAAGAAGCGGAACACATTCTCACGGCTCTGGTAGAGCTTTAAACCTCTCCCCATCTGGCGCCTGGATGGTTAACAAGGTCTTATCCGACTACGTGTGTTTTTGTCGCAGTTGCCCGATGCCCACCACACCAATGGAGGCTTGTGCAATTAAAACGATTTTAAAATATTCGCTCCAAAAGCTAATCGATTTTAATTTTATGATTAAATTTTTCTTGTTGCAGCGCAAAAGAATTCGCGCCTTTAATCGCTGCGAACGGTCAAATTGCTCTGTCGAGGAACGCACATGACAATGACATTTCCGCTAACTGAAAAGCGCAATGCCGATGAGCTGTTGAAGCATCTGATCCAGCACAATCTCTCCTGTCCGGGAAATTGTGCCGTTTCGCTCAAGGCTCACGTTGCCCTCGTCACTTCCTCTCATACGTTCGCGCTGGGAACCGCCCGTACGGCATGGTAGCGGGCAAAAAGCCGGGCTGCGAATTTCACGATTGCTTCCGATCTTAATCCTCCCGGAAGGCGCGCAGGATCTGGTCGGAGAGCGGTTTGACGAAATAGGAAAGCGCGGTGCGGTCATCCGTTTTGATCATGACCTCGGCCGGCATGCCGGGGACGAGCGTGAGGCTCTTCAGCTTTTCTTTTTCGGCACGCGGGACGGCGACACGCACCAGGTAGTAGGACTGGCCGGACCGTTCGTCGGTGGCCAGATCAGCCGCAATTCGGCTGACGAAGCCGGTGAGCTCGGGTGTCGTGCGAAGATTGAATGCGGTCATTCTCAACAAGGCTGCGTGCCCGATCTGGATCTGGTCCACGTCCTTCGGCGCAATCTGAACTTCAAGGGCCAGATCATCGCCTTCCGGCACGATCAGCATGATCGGATCGGCAGGAGAGATTACGCCGCCGACGGTATGGACCGCCAATTGGTGCACGACGCCGGATTGCGGAGCGACAATATCGATGCGCTTCAATTCATCCTCGGCTGCGACTTTGCGCTCGACATATTCGCCGATCTGCGCCTGGACCTCCCGCAATTCACGGCCGACTTCGGTTCTCAGATCTTGATCGATCTGCAGGATCTGCAGCCGCGTTTCGGTGATCCGGCCGGCCGACTGGGCCTGGAAGGCAATCTTCTCACCGCGTTCTCCGCCAAAGGTCGCAGCCTGGGTCTTGAGGCCGTTCAGCCGCTGGTCGGAAACGATGCCCTGTTCGCGCAACCTGTTCAGGGCGGATATTTCGGCGTTGAGAACCTCTATTCCCTCGCCATAGGCAACTTCCTGGGCCTTCAGTCCGGCGATTTCATGCTCGAACTGCGCGATGCGCTGATTGAGCTGGGCTTTCTGCCCTTCCCTCGCGTCCCGCCGGGACTCGAATAATCGAGATTCGCTATGGATGGCAGCAGCCACCTCAGGATCCTTTTCGTCAGCAAGCAGCCAGTCTGGAAAAGCGATGTCATCAAGATCGTCACGTTCGGCCTCCAGCCGCGCCAACCGCGCGGCCAATTCGTTCAGCCGCTTCGTGACGATCGCCAGGTTGGCGCGGGCCTGGGTAGCGTCGAGGCGCATGAGGATGTCACCAGCCCTGACCTCATCACCCTCTCCCACAAGGATTTCTCCGACGACCCCGCCCTTCGGGTGCTGGACCTTCTTGACGTAGGAATCGACGACAAAATGCCCCGGTGCCACCACCGCTCCAGAGAGATCCGTCACCGAAGCCCATGCCCCCGCACCTCCGACCATCGCCAGCGAAGCGATAACGCCCACCATCAGGTGGCGGCGGATTGAACGGCTGACTTCCCGGTCATCAATGTCTGACATCGGCATCCTCCTGACTATCCGATATGGCGCCGTTTGCTGGATCGGATGTCGTCTGCGCCGCGTTTGCGATCACTCGCAGCGGTGGCGTACTCACGCCGGTTGCCGGAAAGCCCCGGCCTGCCGGCAGGCCCGATCCGCTTTTCAAAACCCTGGAAAGAACCTCGTCACGCGGACCGAAAGCCTTTTGCCTGCCACCCTCGATCATCAGCACATGATCGACGATCCCAAGCGCACTCGGTCTATGGGCAACGACGACGACGATGCCCTTGCGATCGCGAACCGCAGCGATGGCTCTGACGACAGCGGCTTCGCCCTCGGCATCCAGATTGGCGTTGGGCTCATCGAGGACGACCAGAAACGGATCGCGATAAAGGGCGCGCGCAAGGCCGATACGCTGGCGCTGACCTGCCGAGAGTGCGGCTCCGGCTTCGCCGATCTGCGTCTCGTAGCCGAGTTCGAATTTCAAGATCAGCTCATGGGCACCGGCCGTGCGCGCCGCGGCGATGATCGCTTCCGCATCGGGAGCTTCCTCGAACCTCGAAATATTTTCGGCAACGGTTCCGTCGAACAGTTCGACGCCCTGTGGGAGATAGCCGATATGCTCACCGAGTGCGGCGCTGTCCCATTGGTCGAGGCTGGCGCCATCGATCCGGACCTTGCCGGCCGAGGGCTGCCAGGCGCCGACGAGGATACGCGACAAGGTCGACTTGCCCGATCCGGACGGACCGATCACGCCGAGAGCGCTTCCTGCGGCCAATGAGAAACCGAGCCCGGCCAGCGTCGGTTTTCTTTCGCCCGGAGGCACGACGGTCACGGCCTCGATGCGCAACTCACGTTCGGGCCGCGGCAGAGCTGTGACAGGTTTGGCCTCGGGAATCTTGTCGAGCAGGTCCTGAAGCCTTGCCCAGCTCTGGCGTGCCATCAGGAACGGCTTCCAGTTGCCGATTGCAAGCTCGACCGGCGCGAGCGCCCTGCCCATCATGATCGAGCTTGCGATCATGATGCCGCCCGTGGCTTGTTGCGTGATCACGAGATAGGCGCCGACAGCAAGGATGGCGGACTGCAGCATCATGCGCAGCGATTTCGACACGCCTCCCAAGCCACCGCCGATGTCGCCGGCACGGCGGTTGGCCGCAAGATAGGCGGCGTTGACCTTCAGCCATCGTTTGGCGAGCCTCGTTTCCAGTCCCATCGCCCGGACGACTTCCGCGTTGCGACGGGTACCTTCCAGAAGGCCGTTGCGGATCATGTTCTGGGCAATGGTCTCGCGGATAGGACCTTGCGACAGCATGTTGGTGATCAGCGTCAGTGAGACAAGGATGATCGCGCCAATGAGCGCCGTCACGCCGATCCAGATATGGAATAGGAAGCATATGCCGAGATAAAGCGGCATCCAGGGAAGGTCGAAGAAGGCCGTCGGTCCGGTGCCGGACAGGAAGCCGCGGACATTGTCGAGATCCCGCAACGGCTGCAGGCCGTCACCTTGGGCTCGACTGACCAATGGAAGGCGTATCACGGCCTCATGAACGCGGGCGCTGAGCTTCCCGTCGAACCGCTCTCCGATCCGCAGCAAGACGCGGGCGCGAATGATATCGAGGACCGACTGGAACGCGTAGAGGCCGGCGGCAAGCACTGCCAGACCAATCAGCGTCGGAACGCTGCCGCTTGCGAGCACGCGATCGTAGACCTGCAGCATGAACAGGGGCGATGTCAGGGCGAGCAGGTTGACGACCCCGTTGATGAGGGCAATGGCGACGACATTGCTCTTCAGCGGAAGGATCGTCGCTGCAGCAAAAGGCTGCGGCGACGTCCGAACCAAAAATTGGTTMTTCATCGGCCGATCACGCGACGAAGATCAGATCGGAGCTGTCAAGCGTGCCGCCGCCTGCGAAAGCGACGTCGATGCTGCTACCGGCGTAGGAGATCGTCGAACCGGAAATGCTGCCGCCAGCCGAGACGAAGTCGCTGTAGTCGTTCCAGCCATAGCCGTCGAGGACGATCAGGTCGTTGCCGTCAACGAAGTCGTTGATCGCATCATCGCCCCATCCGMCGGCATTCAGATCGGCTCGATAGTAGAAAGTGTCGAAGTCGCTCGCACCGGCACCCGTCAGCACATCGTCGCCGGCAAAGCTGTAGAGGGTCTCGCCGAGGCCGCCGCTATTGCCAGTCTGCGTCGTGCCCTGCTCACCAAGATAGTCGTAGAGATGCGTCAGGTCGGCGAAGTTGGAGAGGTAGTAGATCGCATAGGTAAATGCCGTGGAGGTGGTCGCGTCCGACAGGTCCAGCGTCAGCACGGTGCTGAGATCATAGCCCGTTGCCGTGCTGCCGGTCAGATGCGAGCCGAATTCCAGCGTGTCGAGCGAGCCGACGAAGCCGCCCGGTGGGATGTAGCTGAAATCACCGTTGAGAACCGCGCCCGACTGGGCTGTACCAGCGTTGCCGGCGACCCACTGGTCATAAGGCGCCGAGCCCGGGCTGAACGAGCCATGGCTGCGATATGAGAAGGAGTTGAGCCACGTGGTTTCGAGATAGTTGACCCAATCGGGCGCACCGGCGGGGACCTGAATTCCTACACTCATTGTCTTTCTCCATTGATGGTTGGTTGTCCGTCGATCGACGAACCTCGGATCCGCGGCCGGCCGGCCGGGAAATGCTTAGAACTTGAAGTTGAGAGATGCCGTCGCCGTGCGTCCCGGTCCGGGCAGGCTGATGGTACCGAGCGCCGGGACGTAAGCGACATCGGTGACGTTGTTGACGGCAAAGCGAAGCTTGACGGTGTCGTTGAAGGCGTAGGACCCGTATATGTCGTAGAGCGAATAGTCTTCGGTGACGTAATTGCTCGCCAGCACGCCGATATTGGGTGAAGTGCCGCCGACATGGGTGGCGCGACCGCCGATCGTCAGCTTGTCATCGAACAGCCGCATGCCCGCATCGATGGTAAACTTGTTGCGCGGCGGCACGAAAATGATCGAGGGCTCGATCTCGTAGCTCGTGCCGTCATAGCTGTAGGTCGTGCCGAAATCCGTCTTCAGATAGGTGTAGGAAAGACCGGCATACCATTTACCTGCATCATAGCTCGCCTCCAGCTCGATGCCCTTCATGCGCGTCGTGCCGTCAACGTTGACATAGGAGGCATAGTCGCGTCCGGTCTCGGCGCGATGAACTGTCCCGAGCGCGATATAGTTTTCGATCTCGCGATAAAAGCCGACGGCCTTCAGGCGCAGGCTGTCATCAGCAGACAAGAGCCMGTCGGTCGTGGCATTCACGCCAAGCTCGAAAGTGTTGCCTTCTTCGGCCACGAGATCGGGATTGGGAGCGTTTTCCACGAGATTGACGCCGGGGTGACCGCCCGTCAGGAAGGTTTCCATGATCGTCGGAGGACGGAAGCTGCGCGAATATTTGGCGAAGGGCTGCAGCCAGTCGACAGGTTTGACGGCGAGCATGGCGGAGGGCAGCAGCGCGCCGTCCGAATTGTCCACATCGATGACGTTTTCCGGATAGACCGTCACGCGATCGATGGTCCCCGTCCAGATCCGGCAGGTCACGCCATCAGGGAAATACAACCGGCATCTTCGGTTGTCGATGGTCTTGACTTCGAGACCGTAGAGCGATGCGTCGCCCGAAAGATTGTAATAGTCGTAGCGCAGGCCGGCCTGCGCCATCAGCCAGTCGTCATGTTCGAACGTGGCATTGGTAAAGGCGCTGTAGACATCGCGATCGCCGGACGGGGTCGTGCCGGTATAGGTGGCCGTCATGTCGACGCCATTGAGGAAGTAGTCCTCAAGCGTCTCCGTCTTGCCGCGGTCGAAGAAGGCCTCGACACCGTAGTTCAACGAAAGCGAACCGGCTGAGGTCTCGAAGCGGCTGGTGTTGTCGATACTGAAGCCCAGCGTGCCGAGAGCGTAATTGACCGGGAAACCGTCGTCGTTGATGGCGGAACCGAAACGCTTCTCGCGGTTTCGCGTGTGATTGTACCAGAGGCGCGCATTGAGATCGATGAGTTCGCTGTCGGGATCCCAATGAAGGCTGCTGGTGACGGTATCGTTCAGGACCTGCTGCGTATCTTCATCAAGGTCGCCATCATTGTTGTAGGAGCCCTGGCTGAAGTCGGAATCGTTGCGAAGCCAGGTCATCGACATGTCGAGATCGTCKGTGAGCTCCGCCTCGGCCTTCAGCAGGTAAGAGTAGGAGTCCTGCCCTGTGAAGATCGCCGCTCCGTCATGCACGGAGCTGTCATAAAGCTTGATGTCGCCATTCTCGCCGATGTCATAGGCGCCAATCTTCTTGTGGCTGATGCCACCGAGCACCGAAAAGCTGTCCGACAGTCTGACCGCCGCCATGCTCGCGCCATCAAATTGGAACTCGTTGGTGCCAACGGTCGCGTTCGACTCGCCGCCCCACTGGCGGCCGTCTTCTATGAGGTCATCGGCCTCAATGGTTCGAAAGTTGACCGAGCCGCCGAGTGCGCCGGCTCCGCCAACGCCCGATGTGCCGCTCTTTTCCACGTCGATTTCACGGATAAAGGCAGTTTCGACATAGGTTCGCTGCGTCGATCCATGGCCGTTGCGCTGAAAATTCTGCCTCGCCCCATCGATCATGGTGACGACGCGGTTCTGATCCTGGAGGCCGCRAATATTGACCGTGACGCCGGGGTTCTGCCCCTCGGAGCGGTTGGCATAGACGCCGGCGGCGTTGTCGAGCAAGTCGCGTGCGTTACGGGCGGGAGAGCTTTGAATGGCCTCCCTAGAGATGACGCTGACGCTTGCCGGCTCCTMGTAGACCCAGTCGGGCGTGCCGCGATAACCCGCACCGGAACTTGGACGTCGGCCGCCCTTGATGACGATCGGAGCAAGTTGGGTAACACCATCCTCCTGCGGAATGGCATTCACGATATCGGCGCTGCCAATCGTCGCTGCGCCGCCATCTCCGGAAATATGAGCCGATACTCCCGTCCCCGACAGCATTCGATCAAGCGCGTCGGCAGGTGTCAATCGACCGGCCACGGCGCTGGTATTCACTGATCCTGTCGGCGTCGACGACAGCGTGATCTGCATGCCGGACTGACGCCCGAATGCACGGATCGCGTTCGCCAGGGGCTGGGACGGGATATCGAAGGGGAGTGTCGTGGCCGCTTGCGCTTGCGCCTTGTCGGCCGGCGCCGACTGCGCGTGAGCATTGGTTACTACAGACAAAATTGCAAAAGCGGTTGTCGCCAACAACCGTGCTCGCCACGCGTACCCACCCGCTTGGCACGCGCCGTTGAGCCTTAGAACCCCTACCCTCACTCGCATGCTCACTCTCGTCTCTCCAGTCGTTTGCGCCGATGTCGTGCCCGGCGCTTTCAACGAAATGACGATTGGCTCTCAGAGTTTTTTCAGGGTTTTCGGCTGGAGTGAGCTAAATCTTGATAATTACAGTCAAATTTTTTCTAGAKTCGGCTGACGATGCGCGCGAGCGAGGAGATTGAGCGGACCTTGCCGCCATAAGGTTCGACCAGCGCGCGCAGCGCCTGATCGGGTTGTCTGAGATTGTAGAAGCCCGTGAYGCGTTGGCGGGCAAGCGTAGTGTCGGGAACCGATATCCAGGCGGGGTGATAGCGCTGGATCTGCTCGATCACCGAGGCAAGCGTTGCGTCCACGACGTAGAGTTCACCATTGCGCCAGTTGGCGATCTCGTCGACCGGGATCGTGTCCTTCATCATGACGGCGCTGTTCGGATCGACGGTCAGCAGATCTCCGGGCACCAGCCGTTCGGGCGGGGTCGCAGACGAACCCGCGATGGAGGCTTGAACGGAACCGTGCGCAAGGGCAATGCTGGTCAGCCCGTCGGCGAGCTCCACGTCGAAGGCCGTGCCGAGCACCTCGACGCGGACGCCATTTGCTTCCACCGTAAAGGGCCTGTCCTTGTCCGGCGCCACCTCGAAATACGCCTCGCCGGCAAGAAGCTTGATGCCTCGCCGTCCGTCGCCGTCGTTCAAAGCAATCGAGGTCGCGGCAGCCATCGTTACCGTGCTGCCGTCCTGAAGGGTGATCGTGCGGGTCTCCGCCGTTGACGTTGAATAGTCAGCGCTCAAGCGAAGCATTAAGCCGGGCGCAACGACAAGCCCAAGACAGAGTGCGGCCATAGCCGCCGCTGCCACGGCAACCCGCCGCCACGGTGCGCGATGCCGAGCCGCTGCCGGCTGTCGTATGACGGGTCTGGCCGCCGATCTCGACGCATATTCCCACTGCGATTGCATGGTCGGGACAACCTGCCCCATTGCGGCCCATGTCTTCTGCGTGCGCTCCCAGGCTAGGCGGTGTTCGCGACCGCTGGTCAGCCAGTGATCGAAGCGCGCTTTGATCTCACTGTCTTCTGGCCCTTCGTGCAGGAGAAGGAGCCAATCAGCGGCCGCCTCCAGCGCCTCGTCCGAGACTTCAGGCCTTTTATCTGGTTCGACGGCCATCAGTTCCCAGTCTTTCCTGTAGCCAAACCACGTCGCATCCCCGCTGTTTTACCGCTTCACGAACATTGACGTTTATCTCGCCCGTTTTTTTCACTCGGATTCGAGATTTTTAGCGGATCATCCCATTTTTTTGGCGAATTCGACAATTGCCGCCTTGATCAGCCTGTGGACGCCGGCCACCGAAATGTCGAGGTGGCTGGCGATGTCCTCCATGCGGTATCCGCCGAAGCGATGCATTTCGACAGCGATGCGTGCTTGGTCCGGCATTGCCGAAAGGATTGCGTCAACCTGCCTGACCTGATCGCAGAAGAGCGCGTTTTCCTCAGGCGTTCCCGTGTCCAGGGGAAGTCCCCACCACGGCGTATCTTCCGGGCGAGCGCGCAAGTCTCGCTTCTGGCGCCTGCGCACGTCGAGCGCGAGGTTCCGCACCATGCGGAAGAGATAGGCTTTCAATTTCTGAGGTGTGGCCGCATCTTCCGGCACGAATTTTATGAAGACCTCCTGGACGAGGTCTTCAGCTTCTTCTCGCGAACCGACGATGGGCGTAGCGTATCGAATGAGGTCGGAGCGATGTGCCGCATAGACCGCGTACCGCCGGTCGTCCTCCCTGATGCCCATAGCAATATCCATAAAGAAACGCGGAGACGAACAATCGGCGGCCAGCCAAACGCCGGATTGCAAATTCCGCATATTTCGCAACATGAGAGGTAAACCAAAAAAACTTGACAATTTCCAGCATGTTTTTTCCAGGATTGAATTTGCAGGAGTTTTTAAGTCGAGCGCCGCTTCGACCAGCGACCCGATGCGTGGAACCAGGATCCAGCTTCGCAAAGGCGGCACAGTTCGCGGCCGTCTCCTGTTTATCTCAGGCAATTGGGTATAGCGCCGGTCTCGCGGAGTAACGATCAGAGCAACGCAGCCACCGCATCAACAACTCGACATCGAACTCTAGGGGATGAACAGAGTTTTGTGTTGTGGCAAATGAAAAATCTGATTTACTGGCGCCGCGCTGCTTGGCTTTGAGGGGGATTTGGCCGATGGTGTTAACCCGCAGGAATATTCTGCTTGGTGGATTGGCGTTACTTGGCACCGGCGCGGTACAGAAGCCGGCTTTTGCCCAGGCGGCTTCCTATTTTGCCGGCACCGCCGTCGATAATGGTGTGACATTCAGAGCAACCAACTTCGCCAAGATCGACAAGCAATGGCACCGGCAGGTTGTCAAATATTTCAGTAGCGAGCCGATCGGCACCGTTGTCGTCGATACCAGGCACCATTTTCTCTATCTGATCATGGAGAACAAGACGGCCATCCGCTACGGCGTCGGCGTCGGCCGCGAGGGTTTCAAATGGTTCGGCCGCGCCACGATCGACAGCAAATCTCTCTGGCCGCGCTGGACACCGCCACCGGAGATGCGCAAGCGCCATCCTGAACTGCCCGAATTCGTGGCCGGGGGCTCACCGAAGAATCCGCTCGGCCCCCGGGCCATGTACCTGCATCGTGACGGCGTCGATACCGGCTATCGCTTCCATGGCACGCTGGAGCCCTGGAGCATCGGCAAGGATGCCTCCAGCGGCTGCATCCGCATGTTCAGCGAAGACGCCATCGATCTTTACCAGCGTTGCCCGATCGGCACCGCGGTGCAGGTTCTGCCGCATATTGCCGATCAGGCGCCCGCCGCCGAGGTCAGCCAGGCCACCCCGGTCGAATGAGGAAATCACCCTGATGTCTGTTTTGACCGCATATGCAAGGCACCTTGCCGCCACGGCCATGCTTCTGGCACTCACGGCCTGCACCACCACCGATATCGCTTCCGTAGAGGAACCTGCGGCAGCACCGCTGACCGGCCAGACCAACGATCCCGCGCCCGGTTTCGAGAACGTCAAGGCTGGCAGTGAAGAGGATTTCATCCTCAGTGTCGGCCGACGGATCTACTTCACGCAAGATTCCGCTAAGCTCGACACCGTCGCCATGACAACGCTGGACAACCAGGCTGCCTGGCTGAACAGGAACCCGACCTGGCTGGTCAAGCTGCAGGGATTTGCCGACGATTCCGGTTCGGAGTCGAAACTGAAGACCCTGTCGCAGCAGCGCGCCGATGCCGTTATGGCCTATCTCGTCTCGAAGGGAGTCGACACCGGACGCATGTGGGCCAAGGGTTACGGTGCGGACCGCGAAGTCCGCGACTGCACGCAACGTTCCTGCAAGGTGCAGAATAGGCGCGTCGTCGCCAATCTGCGCACGGAGCGCGATGCGACCTGATTGCAATTTACTACGTCGATCTCTGAAATCCGCCCTCGCCCTCCTGTGATCGTTCGCGAGGCGGAAACTTATGTTCCTGCTCGACTTGGGCGGAAGTACTCTACTCCACTTCATCAATAGTGATGAAGCGAAGCATCCGACCCTCCATCTTCCTCAAGGCTCCGTCTGATTGCACACTGGCGTTGCGGTGCTGGACCTTGCGTCCGGTGTCCGCGCAACGCCTAAAGCATTGAACCTGTATCCGTTTAAGGATGCTTTGCAGGCTGGACATGTAGATGAAGCTATCGTACCGCGTTCCTCGCATCTTCTTTCGTGCGACGTTTGCCATCAGTGCGCTCGTATTTCTTGCCGGACCCGCGTTGCCGGCGCTCGCCGATGACACGCCCTTTACCCCGCAGACCAAAATCCGCCTATCGATTGTCCAGTGGATGCCATCCAAAGGCCAATATGAACGATGGGATGCGCTTGGCGGCGAATACACCGTCTCGGATGACGGCCAGGTCTTTTTGCCCTTCCTTGGACCTCTTCCCGTTGGCAATCTCGATAACGCCAGTCTCACAAACGAGATTGCCAAGCGCCTGCAGGCAAAAATCGGATTGGTTCAGGCACCCGCAGTAACCATCGAAATTCTCGAATACCCGCCAATCTACGTCGTGGGAGACGTAACCACGCCCGGGGAGTACAAATTTCGCCCCGGACTGACCGTCCTGCAATCGCTCGCGCTGAGCGGCGGCCCGCTCCGCGCCAAAGGTTCGCAGCAAACGGAGTCTATCAAGCTCGCAGGCGAATTGCGCGAGATCGATCACTCCATCCTGCGCGCCACCGCGAAATTATCGCGACTCCAGGCCGAAATGGATGGCGCGAAGGAGATTACCTTCGATCAGACGACCGGCGCCGACCAGCAATTTACCGCCGGGATATACAACGAAGAAAGGATTATCTTTCAGGCTCGTGCAAGTGCGCTTCAGAGGCAGTCAAAGGCGTTCACGGAATTACGTGATCTTTTGACCACGGAAATTTCGACGCTGGAAGAGAAGCTGACGGGCGCAGACGATAATATCAAATCTGTCGAGGACCAACTGACCAGCGTTAAGTCCCTGGTCGAGAAAGGCCTCACGCTCTCTTCAAGGCAGATGGACCTGGAGCGGTTGCTGACGACCTACCGTTCCGACAAGCTCGACCTGGTCACCGCCATCATGCGGGGCCGGCAGGCGATCAGCGAGACAACGCGAAATCTCGAGGGACTTTCCGACACGCGCCGGAGCGAAGTGGCGACCGAAGCGCAGTCTGAACGGGCAAGTCTCGATCAGTTCAAGATGAAGCGCGAGATGACGCAGAAGCTGCTCCTCGAAGACCTTGCGAGCAATGACGGCGTCAAGAGCTCCGGCGAGGAACTCCCGCTTACCTTTAGCGTGAGCCGTCGGAACGAAGGACAAATCAATCAGTTCCAGGCTTCGGAAACGACAGCATTGGCGCCGGGCGATGTGGTGAGAGTCGTTCAGCCTCGTATTTTGGATAGTTCATCTGAGATCGACCCCGACCAATCTCCCAAGAGCCAGACGCTCGCAGACCGGGCCAGCCAGTGACCGGCGAAAAGCATGTGTGCGATCAAGCTTGCTGCGAGGTAGCCTCGTGCTCCCGGCCCATAAGGCAAACGGCTAGGGGGATCTGATGACTTTGCGCATGACCCCGCCAAGTGGCCATACTTATACCCAGATCCTCAAATCGACGATACTGATGGGCGGCTCCTCGCTGGTGAACGTCGCGCTCAGCATCGTCCGCAATAAGGCCCTGGCTGTCCTGCTCGGGCCGGAAGGTCTGGGACTTATCGGCCTCTACGGGTCGATCATCGATATGGCACAAGCGACCGCTGGTCTGGGAGTGAGCGGCAGTGGCGTACGCCAGGTCGCAGAGGCTGCCGGTACCGGCGATGCAGAGAGGATCGCACGATCGGCGACAGTCCTCAGGCGCATATCGATGGTGCTCGGGCTGCTTGGTGCGCTCTTGCTTGCCGCGCTGGCGTTTCCGGTCTCGAATTTCACCTTTGGCGACTACCGGCATGCCGGCGCGATAGCGCTGCTCTCCCTGGCCGTATTTTTTCGCATGGTCTCCGCCGGGCAAACTGCGTTGATCCAGGGCATGCGGAACATTAGAAATCTTGCCCTTATCAACGTGCTCTCGGGGCTCTTCGGCACGGTAATCAGCATCCCGCTGATCTATCTGTTCGGCGCACCGGCGATCGCACCGTCTCTCGTCGTGATTGCAGCTGCTTCAATCCTTCCCACTTGGTGGTACAGCAGGCAGATCAGCACGCATCCTGCGCCAATGTCAGCGCGCCAGTTCGGTCGGGAAGCAACGGCTTTGCTCAGGCTCGGCTTTGCGTTCATGGCAAGCGGGCTTCTGACCTTCGGCGCCGCCTATGCTATCAGGATCATCGTGCTGAATGAGGGGGGCGTTGCTGCGTCTGGGTTGTATCAGGCGGCCTGGGCGCTTGGAGGTCTCTATGCGGGCTTCATCCTGCAGGCGATGGGCACGGACTTCTATCCGCGCCTGACTGCAACCGCAGAAAACAATGCCGAGTGCAACCGGCTGGTCAATGAGCAGGCGGAAATCAGCCTGCTGCTGGCAGGGCCCGGTCTGCTCGCCACCCTGACCCTGGCACCGCTCGTGATGAGCTTGTTCTATTCCGCGGAGTTTCATGGGGCGGTGGAGCTTCTGCGCTGGATCTGCCTGGGAATGCTGCTCAGGATTGTCGCCTGGCCGATGGGTTTCATCGTTCTGGCTAAGGGTGCGCAGACGATCTTCTTCTGGACAGAGGTCGCGGCGACGCTGGTGCATGTGGGGCTGGCGTGGCTCTTCGTGTCAAAGTTCGGCACGCCAGGGGCCGGCATGGCGTTTTTCGGCCTCTACGTCTGGCATAGTATCCTGATTTACGTGATTGTGCGGCGGTTTACCGGCTTCCGCTGGTCGGCCGCCAACCGCCGGCACGCGCTGCTCTTTCTGCCCGCCTCGGGATTGGTATTCTCTGCCTTTTTGATCTTGCCTCGATGGCCGGCGATGGTGATCGGCTCTCTCGCCGTGGCGCTCACAGGGCTCTACTCGCTGCGCATGTTGGTGGAACTGCTTCCGCCGGAGTCACTGCCCGCAATCGTCAGAGGATGGATCACGAAATCCGCGTAACAAATAAGCGCGCATCAGACGATGCGCGCTGGGCCTTGCATAATCTAAGCTCTGCAGCATGCAGATACTGCATCAGGCAAGAGCGACGTCGCGATCGTGCTGTAAGATAGGGCGTCCATTGATGGCTTCAGCAAGAGATCCGCGAAGTGCCTCAACAACMCTTGCGATGTCTGACTCCGTCATCTGGACATAGAGCGGCAGGATGATCGTTTGCTGCTGCGCTGATACGCTTCGCATCAGGCTTGTGGCAGCGCGATGGGAGCTCTGGTCGGAATAGGCTCCCTCCAGATGAATGTTCATTACACCGCGCCGGGTCGAGATTCCATGATCGAGCAGTGCCTGCATAACTGTCCGCTGGTCGACAGCATCAGGCAGTCGCACGCAAAAGCTCTGCCAGTTGCTGCGCGCCCAATGCGGCTCGACCGGCGAAAGCCCAGGAATCGTGGATAGGCCCTCGCAGTACTGCTCGGCAAGCCGTCTGCGCTGCGCAATCAGCCCCGGCAGCCGCCGTAACTGTTCCCGTCCGACGGCGGCCTGAAGGTCGGTCATACGGTAGTTGTAGCCCAGTTCGTCATAGTCTTCGAAGATCACCTGTTTCGAGCCATGACGAACGGCATCAGTGACGCTCATGCCATGCTGTCGCCACAGCCGGAATTTTCGATCATATTCGGGATTGGCGGTGGTCAACATGCCACCATCCCCTGTCGTGACGACCTTGCGAGGATGGAAGGAGAAGCAGGCAATGTCGCCATGCGGTTTGCCGATCTTTTCCCAACGCCCGTCCCACAGAATTTCGCTTCCCGTCGCGCAGGCTGCATCTTCGATAACCGGGAGCTGATGGCGCTTGCCGATCTCCACGATCGAGCGAAGATCGCAAGGCATGCCAAGCTGATGCACGCAGAGGATTGCCTTGGTGCGGGGCGTGATTGCCGCTTCGATCAGGCTGGCGTCGATATTGTAACCATCCGCCTCGATATCGACGAAAACCGGCACTCCACCGCAGTATCGCACGGCGTTCGCGGTGGCGATGAACGAATGGCTGACCGTGATGACTTCATCGCCAGCACTGACACCGACCGCCATTAAGGCGAGATGAAGCGCGGTCGTGCAGTTGGAAACGGCGCAGGCATGCGCGGCGCCGACAAAGGCCGCGAATTCGGTCTCGAAAGCGGCGACTTCCGGCCCTTGCGTCACCCATCCTGACAGAATAACGCGGCGCGCAGCCTCGGCCTCCTCTTCGCCAAGAACGGGCTTGGCGACTGGAATTGTAGATGGTGACGGGCTCATGCGGCTTGGCCTCCTGCTGCAGCGGTCTTCGACTGCCACCATGCAACAAGGTCGCGAAGCCCCTGCTCCATCGATATTTCCGCCTTGAAGCCCAGGAGCTTCTCGGCTTTGCTGATATCGGCAAGACGACGGGTCACACCGTTGACCGTGCGGGCCTCTTTGTGCTGCGGTTCGAGCGAGACACCCATGATGCTGCTCAGCATCTGCGCGAGCTGCAAAAGGCTTATTTCCTCGCCGCTCGCGACATTGAAAACTTCGTCCGTGACATCGCTCTTCGCAGCCAGCAGGTTTGCCCGCGCGATGTCGCGTGCATCGACGAAATCCATCGTCTGGCTGCCGTCTCCGTAGATGAGAGGTGGCATTCCGGCCGCCAGACGCTCCATCCAGCGGATCAGCACTTCGGTATAGGCGCCGTAGACATCCATTCGCGGCCCATAGACGTTGAAATAGCGCAATGCCACATAGCGCAGGCCATACATCTCCGCGAAGCTGCGAAGCAATCCTTCGTTGAACGTCTTGGCCGCGCCGTAGATCGTCCTGTTATTGTAGGGATGATGCGCTTCGGTGGTCGGAAAGCTCTCGGCCAATCCCAGCACAGAGGCCGAGGAAGCAGCAACGACCTTCGACACACCTGCCTTGACGGCGGCTTCGAGAACATTGAACGTGCCCTCGGCCAGAACATCGAAGGCGAGCCGCGGATCTTCCGCGCATTGCGTAATGCGGATGGCCGCCTGATGAAAGACGATGTCGACGCCCTCGAAGGTTTTCGCAAGCAGTGCTCTGTCGCGGATATCTCCCTCGATGATGTTAACGGATCCACTGGCTATTGCCGTGCTGAGATTGTCCCGGCGTCCGCGCACGAAATTGTCGAGGATAATGATCTCACGCGGTTTTTCCGATGCGACGAGATCGGCAATATGCGAACCGATCAGACCGGCACCGCCGGTAATGAGTACCCGTTTGTTTCTCATGATCTTCCCTCACGCGACATGTTCGTCATCGGATCATTCTCCGAACGCCAACGTATGAATTTTGCAGGTACACCCGCAGCAACTGAAAACGGTTCGACGTCGGAAACGACAACTGCCCCCGCTCCAACGATAGCCCCCTTCCCGATGGTCACGCCGGGAAGAATGGTCGCATTCGTTCCGATATCGGCCTCTGCACAGATGCGGACAGGCTTGATTTCAAGATCCGTGCGAATGATCGGCACATCCACCGGCAGTGCCGTGTGGGTCGAGCCAAGCACCTTGGCGCCAGGCCCCCACCCGACAGAATCCTCGATCACCAGATCGCGCGCGTCGAAATAGGCCATCGGGCCGATCCAGACATTGTCGCCGATCACGCAAGTGCCATCGTAGCGCCCCTGGATATAGGCCTGGGCACCGATGAACACCCCATTGCCGATTTCGAACGTTTCCGGGTGTTTGAAACCGGCACCGCCTGCGACCTGCAATCCCGTGCCGCAACTGCGCGCTATCGCTTGCCAGATGGCTTTCCGCATCATGGTGTCGACGACACCATCACCCGTCGCGAAACGACCGTAGAGTTCGATCAGGCCAGCGCGCCCGTATGATTGCCTGAGCTCTTCGGCCAACCCGGCTTGGTAGGCAGGATCTACCGGCCTTCCATGACGGCCGTGGACCGCCTGCACGACCCGGGCCTCGCGATTAGCTGRCATAAGCGTACTCCAGCGCGGCGGCGACCTGATCGACGTGCCACGCCGGCATCTCGGGATAGATCGGCAGCGAGAGGACCTCCCGTGCGGCGGCTTCCGAGATTGGGAAGTCGCCAGCCTGGTAACCAAGGTCGGCATGCGCCTTTTGCAGATGAACTGGGATCGGATAGTGCAGCCCAGACTGAATGCTCTCCGCGCTCAGTACGCGCTGAAGCGCATCGCGATCGCGACTTCTAATGGCATAGACGTGGTAGACGTGGCGCCGGTCGGTGATTTCGACAGGTGTCCTCAAATTTGCCGAACCGCCAAGCAGCGACGAGTAGCGGCGGCCATGGGCACGCCGTGCTTCTGTCCAGGCTTCGAGATGCCGAAGCTTTATGCGCAGGATCGCACCCTGAATGGCATCCATACGGTAGTTGAAGCCCTTCAGCAGATGGTGATAGCGTTGTTCCTGACCCCAGTCGCGCAGCATGCGCATCGCCTTGGCCTGATCGTCGCTGTTCGTGACTACGATACCTCCCTCGCCGCAGGCGCCGAGGTTTTTTCCCGGATAGAAGCTGAAGCAGCCTGACGTGCCGATGCTGCCAGCGCGCGCGCCTTTGTATTGGGCACCGTGCGCCTGGCAAGCGTCCTCGATGATCGGTATGCGGTAGTGGTCAGCAACCGCCTTGATCGCGTCCATATCGGCCATCTGACCGTAGAGATGGACGGGAATAATGGCCTTGGTTCGGGGCGTGATCTTTGCCTCGAGCTGAGCCGGATCCATCGTGAGCGTCACGGGCTCGACATCGACGAAGACGGGTCGTGCGCCTGCGTAGCAGATCGCAGATGCGGTCGCCACGAAGGTAAATGGCACGGTGATGACTTCATCGCCGGAGCCGACGCCTGCAGCGAGAAGCGACAGATGCAGGGCACTCGTCCCGGTGTTGACGGCTATCGCATGTCTGACGTTGCAATAATCCGCGAATTCCTGCTCGAAGCGGGCGACTTCCTCGCCCAGAATGTATTGCCCCGAGGCCAGGACGCCGAGCACGGCGGCGTCGATTTCGTTCTTGAGCGATTGATATTGTGCTTTGAGGTCCAGAAAGGGGATCATGCAATGCGCCTMGCCTCTTCGAGCTCGATGATACGACCGCGCTGGGCGAGCGACCGGCTCGCTGCTTCAAGGGTGCGAACGACACGCAACCCGGCCTGGCCGTCCGTAATGGGGCGCGAATTCTGCTCGATGCACTCTACGAACTGATCCAGTTCGCGTTTCAATGCTTCGGTCATATCGAGCTTGGGCGCCCACATGTCGCCGCTGCGGTAGCCGACCATCATCTGATGCACCTTCTCGCCGTARGCCTGAGAATTGGGGTTCAGCGTGATGCCCTTGTCGTAAACCTTGATCTTTTCGCTGGGCTCCAGATCGTCGTAGACGACCATCTTGTTGCTGCCGCCGATCAGTGTGCGGCGCACCTTGACCGGCGCCAGCCAATTGACGTGGATGTGGGCTATAAGCTTGCTTTCGAAGAAAAGCGTCAGATAGGCGATATTCTCCGGTTCGCCGAGCACATGGCTCATGCCCGTCGCTGAAACGGCCACCGGCCTTTCCTGCACAACATGGTCCAGGATGGAGAGATCATGCACCGCGAGGTCCCAGATGACGCTCACATCGTGCTGGAAGAGGCCCAGGTTGACCCGAACCGAGTCGTAGTAATACATGTCGCCCAGGCCGCTTTCGACCAGTTCGCGCATCTTGCGGACGGCGCCGGTGTGGACGAAGGTATGATCCACGGCCAGCACGAGGCCTCGGCGCGCGGCCTCGTCGACCATGCGCGAGGCCTCCTCCGTCGTCGATGCCATCGGTTTTTCGACGAAGACATGTTTTCCGGCCATCATAGCCTGCATTGCGAGCTTGAAATGGGTTGAGACCGGCGTTGCAATGGCGATTGCGTCCACTTTCGGATCGCGCAGGACTTCCTCGAAATTATCGGTGATCGTTATTGCGGGGTAGCGGCTTTTAACTGCCGCCAACCGCTCCACATTGAGATCACAGACCGAAATGAGCTGCGCGCCGGCCGCTTCCGAAATGTTGCGAACCAGGTTTGGCCCCCAATAGCCATATCCAACAACAGCAATACCGATCATCGCATTCCTCCCAACGTTTGCATGTTGACTGACCGGTCATGAACGCGACCGGTGATCCTGGCCGGTACGCCGGCAACGATAGCGCCGTCAGGCACGTCCTTGGTTACGACCGCACCGGCGCCAACCTGCGCGGCCTCTCCGATGGTCACGCCAGGCAGAATGGTGGCGTTGCTGCCGATCGACGCGTGGCGCTTGACCAGAGTGGGGATGACAACCCAGTCGGCTTCGGTCTGCAGACTGCCATCGGAATTGACGGCGCGCGGATAGGTATCATTGGTGAACATGACCCCGTGGCCGATAAAAACGCCTTCTTCCAGCGTCACGCCTTCACAAAGGAAGGAATGGCTGGAGATCTTKCAGTCTTTCCCGACGAGGACGTTTTTCTGGATTTCAACGAAGGTGCCGATGCGCGTGCCGGCGCCGATCGTGCAGCCGTAGAGATTCACAAGATCTCGATGATGGATGACGCAGCTATCATCCAGCTTGACGTTCGATGCAATCATTACGCATGCACCCCTACTCTTCAACAAACCCCGATTTCCAGATGAAACCGAACAATCATATGATTGCGCCCAAGGTTTCATCGCGACGGGACAACTATTTCTTCCCATTCAAAGAGAATTGTTTTTGTTATCTGAGTAAAGAAACAAAACGTCGAAGCTTATTCACCTAAAGACGTATCTACTTAGGACGACGTACGCCGAAGTTCATAGCCCGCGATCAATTTTGGTGGTGGAGCAAATCCGGATTTGACTCAGTCATACGCCGGCGGCCGACATTATTTTCATGCGTTTAGCGGCTCGATCCGTAGCCGGGGTGCAACGTAATCAACCATTCGGCGAACGGCTTAGTATCGTATAAGTTTAGATCAAGAATTACGTCCTCTTTACACCTTCCGATGGAACTAATGTGGGCATTTAGCCTATATTAGCTAGTTTAACATCACGAGAACTGTGGTATTGAATTCCTACTTTAGTGCTTCCAAACCCTCATATCTGAAGGGCTTGAGTGTTCGATTTTGTTGAGGCGTAGGGAAACTCGGCTGGGGAGGATGAGGCAGTGAATTCAGCGCTAATACCAAATTTAGATCTTAGACAGGAAAATGTAGCTCTTCCACTTAAGGTAGAGAATAGTTCAGCGGCATCGACCTTGCTGTCGGGGCCAAAGCACTCTCTCATGATCCTGGATAACCGTGAACTTGATCGGCAATGCCTGGCGCAATGCATGGCGGCCCACAAGACGGATTTACTTATCCTGGCATTTGGAACGGTTGAAGAGTGGAAGCAAAAACGCGACGAGTATCCGCCGCTTTCGGCAATCCTCTTGAACATTGGCGGCAAAAAAATCGACGATCCGGCCGTCTCGGAGCAAATCAGTAGCCTTTCGTCGGAATTCGGGACGATACCAGTCATCGTACTGGCTGATAGCGACGATTTCACCCAAATCGTGCGGGCGCTCGAATTTGGAGCCAAGGGCTACATAMCCGCCTCGGTCAGCGTCAGCGTCTGTATGGAACTGATCGCGCTGTCAGTGGCGGGAGGCGTTTTTGTGCCTGCGAGCACCCTATTCGCCATGCGTCATTTGCTGGAGTCCAGCAACTCGATCGCTCGCCCGTTGGCCGGCATATTCACGGATCGTCAGGCCGAAGTTGTAGAGGCTCTCCGGCGCGGAAAGGCGAACAAGATCATCGCCTATGAGCTCAATCTGCGGGAAAGCACCGTCAAGGTTCATGTTCGCAACATCATGAAAAAGGTAAAAGCAACCAACAGAACAGAGGTCGTGTTCAAGATAAACGATCTCTTCAAGGAAAGTATTACCGCCCCCGAAAAAAGCAGAGACCGAGCAGATGCTATCGGACGATCAACTGTTGCGTCACATCACTAACGCGGTCTTGACCTGAGCCATGCTCGGCGGCGCAAAGCAAAATGCGCCGCCGAGGCACGATCTGGCACCAGGGCGCCAAAGCTTGGATGTGATCGCTCAGCCTGCGAAGGTCGCCATGTGCATCTCCACTTCCGGCTTTGCCCTACACGCAATAGCCCACCGCTGATTCTTCCTCGCCAATTTCCCTGGCTCGGCCTAGACTGGGCAGCCGCCTGTAGTCCTTGGGGTTGGCGGGCTGCTGAGCTCGTCTTCCAGAATAACTCAATGAAAACATGTCGTTTAAGCAATTGCCAGCGATCACGAAGGATGCCTGGAAAGCGCCGTTCGGATCCTGCGCAACGGGATCCGCTGCGAACGGGAGATCAGACCCTTTGCAAGATGCCAAAAATATCGAAACTCCGGCAGTGGTGGCACGTTTGGCCTCAAGTGATTCAAGCGCAATGCGATCATCATCTGATCGACGCCTGAGTACAACCGCTGGCGCCAGCCAATATCAAGTCCGTGATGTCTAGACGCTGTACGATCGCCGGTCTCGCTTTCTTCGAAGGGACCGTGACGAAAAACGTTCGCAAGATCTGGCTGCTGACAACGATCGAGAATCTCGGCGAAGCATGCAAGCCATTCGTGATCGCTTCGTCTGGGAAGCCGGTGAATGCTCTTTCGATCTGTGGCCGACAGTTCTAAGGCCGGCCGATTGTCTTCTCGACGGTCTCGATCGAGGACGAGGCGCGCACGCCTGAGTTCGTTATGGGATAGGGATGGATAAAAGTCCTGCAATCGCCGCGCTTGGAYGAGTTGGCCTTTGCAGACCAACGCGAGAAGGAAATACGCCCATTCGACCGGATCCGGGGCGGCCGCCCCGTAGTCGATCATCGTTACCTTGATTAAGCTCACCAGAAGCTTGTAAGCGCGATCGGCATCGCCCTCATGCAAGGCGCAGATGGCGAGACCGAATTTGGCTTCGGGCAGGTAGGAAACGTAATCCAAGCAGCGCGCGTAGCAGTCCTTGGCCTCCTCGAGTTTACCCTGCTCAAGAAGCAAATCGCCTTGCTTCAGTAAAACGCGGTCGCTTGCCCGCCCGGCTACATGGATGCTTCCCCGCTGGGAGATGCGCTCAACTTTTATAAGGTCGCCGAAAGGCCCGGGCTGAATGATTTTTTCCCCGGATCGCAGGCCGCTGTTCAATATGAACCACTGATATATTTGTGGTCTGTGATTCAGAGTGTGGCGCGAGTGGACCAGATTATAGCCGGCCGTCGAGATGCGCTGTATTTCAGCTGGATGAGCAAAGAGGTATTCCAATCGTTCAACCACGTCGTACTGGTCGGTGAAGATGCAATTCTCCATGTCGTTAAAGCCAGCCGCCTGCAGTGCTGCCGTCCGTTCCGTCACGAGACAGGTGTTCGCCCCTGGAATCTCGAAGTGTTTGCGCACGACCTCGCCGGCCATGGTTCCGCATGTGGGCACGACGAGGCTCGCGTTGAGGGCGCGCGCATAGGCCTCTCCTGCCAGCAACTGGGAGGCAAGTTTGCTCTCATAGGTATGCTGAGGCGAAGCCAGGCAGGGATATCGATCGCGGATGATCGGAAAGACCTTCTGCCGCCAGGGGTAAAGGCCATTGACCTGGCCCGTGAGCGTGACCGGTATGATCTTGTGCTGGTGATAGTCTTGATAGACTTCGGGATCGACGAAGTTTGGCCAGACGAACAGGTTGTCCTTCAGCTCCGGCATATATTCCGGAGCCAGGGTCGCAATCGAGAAATATGTCTCGATGCCCCATTGCTCCATATCGGAAAGGAAACCACTGCGCCGGTCGCACCATGGATCGGCGTTATGAAGACCAAGCTTCGGAACGCCGATATGGGCATCGGTGTTGATGATTCTTATCCGCCGTGAACCCTGTGACCGGTAGCCGCTTTCAAACAGCGTCAGATCCGCTGGCATCTTTCGCATACCTCCGCATAGTCGCAGTCGCGGTTTACGACGACGACATCAAAGTGTGTGCCGAGGCATTTGACCTGCTGCTGCATATGCAGCAGCAGGTAACCGGACGCGTTCGCATTGGGTTGGTGGTCCCATTGAAAGAAAACGAGCCTTGGTTTGCGATGATTGGCGTTGCTATTCATATCCCTAACGAACGGCTTCCTGAACAGGAAGGCCAACGGCCGKAACAGGCAGGTGCGTGTAAGCCGTTTGCGGGGACCTGACGTCAGGCATGCTCCTGGATCCAAGGGAAAGCTTCCACTCGAAATAAGCGATCGTTCTTTCGAGCCCTTCCCGCAGGTTCACCGTCGGCTGCCAACCCAGTTCCTGCCTTGCGCGGCTGATGTCCGGCTTGCGCTGCGTCGGGTCGTCGATTGGGAGAGGATTGAAGACGATGCCTGACTTCGATCCAGTCATTTCGATCACCATCTCAGCCAGTTCCCGGACCTGGAATTCTCCCGGGTTGCCAAGATTGATCGGGCCTGTAACGCCAGCCGGCGCGCCCATCAGGCGGATAAAGCCTTCGATCAGATCGTCCACGTAGCAGAACGAGCGCGTCTGCGTGCCGTTGCCGAAGATGGTGATCGGCTCGTTTCGAAGCGCCTGAACGATGAAATTGGAAACGACGCGGCCGTCATTGGTCTGCATGCGCGGCCCGTAAGTATTGAAGATCCGCGCCACCCGGATTTCCACGCCGTATTGACGATGGTAGTCGAAGAACAGCGTTTCGGCGCAGCGCTTGCCTTCGTCATAACATGCTCGCGGGCCGATGGGATTGACGCTGCCGCGATAGTCCTCCGTCTGCGGATGGACTGCCGGATCACCATAAACTTCGCTCGTGGAGGCCTGGAAAATCTTCGCCTTGGTGCGCTTGGCGAGGCCAAGCATATTGATGGCGCCGTGCACGTTGGTCTTGACCGTCTGAACGGGATCGACTTGGTAGTGGACTGGAGATGCCGGGCAGGCGAGGTTGTAGATCTCGTCAACTTCCACATAAAGCGGGAAGGTAATGTCGTGGCGAAGGATCTCGAAACGGGGGTCGTCGAGAAGATGCAGAACGTTGTCGCGCGAACCTGTGTAATAATTGTCCACGGCGAGGACGTCATTGCCCTCTCGCAAGAGTCTTTCGCACAGGAATGATCCCAGAAATCCGGTGCCACCCGTAACCATAATTCGCTTCTGTCCGTGCATTGATGTGCTCCGTTGTTGATGTTTGCCTCGCAGGACGAGGATGAGGTCAGTAGGCTCCCCTGCGCTTGAAGACCGCAGGGATTGTGCTGAGAAGGATGTGCCAGTCGAACCACAGGGACCGGTTGTCGATGTAGAACTCGTCGAGTTGCTGCTGCAGTTCGATATCTGCACTGCTTCGTTCGGATATCTGCCAGAGGCCTGTCAGGCCCGGTGTTACCGAGCGGCGCTTGTCACGAAACTCACCGTCCATCGCCAGGAGGTGGTATTCGGGGAAAGGACGCGGCCCTACGAAGGCCATCTCGCCTGCAATGATATTCACCAGCTGCGGGAGCTCGTCAAAACTCGACGAGCGCAGAAGATGCCCGATGACAGGCAGGACGCGAGGATCTTCCTTGAGCTTGAAATGGGCCAACCATTCGGCCCGCATGGCGGGGTTCTCTCGGAACAATGCTTCGAGGCGCTCTTCCGCATCCTGGTACATCGTCCTGAGTTTCAGGACGTGCACCGGCTTGCCGGACAGACCTTCCCTGGCATGTCTGAAAAAGACGGGACCCGGATCGATGGCATAGATTGCGGCCGCAGCAATCGCAATAAAGGGTGCAACCACGATCGTTGCAGGTATGGCGATCGCGAGATCGACGATCCGCCGGACCAGATCCGAGCTTAACGACTTCTCACCATTGGTGAGGCGAACGCCGATCTCCCCGCCGACATCTGCAGGCCGCAATCCACTTACCTTGAGGCTCGGCGTATCGGACAGAAGGATGACTTCGGCGAATTGTCGGCGAATTGCGGCCAGATCGGCGATCAGCGAACCTGTGTCGCCGGCAATCAGGGCGATGGATGGCCCGCCGTCCGGCGATACGTCTGGTGCATCAGAAGAATAGGGCTCCGGCTTGATGCCATACTGCCAATGATCCTTGAAATATGCCATCAGCGCGGGGATATGATTGCTGCCCCCGATGATCACCGCGCGCTCTCCCCAGATTCCAAGCCTCCGGCACAGGCCTCGTGCGAGCCAGTGCGTGACAGGCTGGACAATCAGCCCGAGGCCAAGGAAGCCAACGATAGCAAGCAGCAGTCGTTCCCCTTCCGGCAGCAGGACTGCTCCGAACGCCGCGATGACGGCCACCTTGACGGAAGCTGTCGTGCGACGACGCAGAAGTTCGTGGTCGTGAAGCCGATATCCGGGATAGAGCCGAGCCGACGCATAAAGAAGGATCGCCGCCAATGCTGCGAGGGCGAAAGCGCGCTCCAGTACCGTTCCTTCTGAACCAGTGGGAAGAAAGGGCAGAAGAGCAAAATAGGCAATCACATAGCTCGCGATGTCGCCGCCAATTAGGAGTGACGATGTTGCAAGCCGAGGGAGCGGGCGCCGGAGTGCGGCCGACATATTGAGCCCTGTCTGCCTTGAAGGATCGACAGACTTGGCGTTCGCAATGGGTGGAACAGAGCTTGCCGAAACTGTCCGCGAGGCTGTGTCGCTTGTGCCGATTGCCTTCGGCGGAGCTGATGGCATTGCTGACGGTGCAAACGACGACATAGTGGTTTTACTCCTTTACAGCCTTTGTCTCGACGCACCTGATCCGGAAACCGCGTCTTCGATCGGAAACTCCCGAAGCCCCAACCTCTGAAAGGCAGTCAGTGAGATGAAAGTCGGCACGACGAGCGCATAGCGTCGCCACAGCCGTCGTGGCTCGCATAAAAGACGGAACGCCCACTCGAAGCCGCTTCTTTGAATGACCCTCGGAGCTTGCCGTTTGAGGCCGGCGTGAAAGTCGAATGCAGCTCCGACTCCGATGAGAACCGAAGCGTCCAGACGGTCGCGCATGCGCGCCATCCAGAATTCCTGCTTGGGACTGCTCAGTCCGACCCAGATGATATCCGCGCCTGACCGATTGATCCGCTCAGCAACATCCGTTTCCTCTTGCGGCGAAAGTTCGCGAAAAGGCGGCGCATAGGAGCCGACTATCCGTGCTTCCGGGCATTTTGCGATAAGTCGAGCCTGCAGCTGCTCCAGCGTCTTGGCCGTCGCACCGTAGAGGAAGTGACGCAAGCCTTTGGATCTGCCGGTCTCGAAAACAGATAACATCAGATCCGGTCCGTAGACCCTGTCACTTTCCACATGGCCAGCATGTTTCAGCGCCCATACCAACGGCATGCCGTCGGGAGTTACCAGGAATGCGCGGTTATGTATGGACCGAAGCTCGGGATCTTTTTGACACCGCACGACGCCGTGCGCGTCGCGAACGCACACATATTCTTTCCTGCCGTCTTCAATCGCCTTTTCAATAAGTCCGGTCGCGCTTTTGAGATTGACTGCCGAAATTCGAACACCAAGTACATTCGTCCACTTCAGAGAACCCGTTGGATCAAGGACTGACGTTTGGTTTCTGTCTGCTGGTGAATTTCTCATGACCTACGCTTTTGCCAACTGAAACTGTTACCAGAATATGCTGGCAAGACCGTTGCCTCCATACTTGCATCTCCAGCTATTGGACGTAGAAAGACCTAACATTTCTATTTCACACACGGAAATGACTTACGATATTCGAAGTAAGGCAGTATCCCGGGGGTATGCCTCATTGCTCTTTTTGATAAGCGTTACCCCCGAAAAGAGCGGTTTGACCTTCATGGAGCAGCGGAAGACAGTCGCTTTAGCGCAATCAGAGCTGGGGAGGTTTGAGCGCGATAAAGCCGGGGGAGAGACAATGGTGAATTCAATAGGGGGGAATTCAATAGGTGAATTGCGGGTGCCGGCCGGAGGGCCGTCAATGGCGCCAGCAGTACCAGTCAGCTGCAGAACGATTTGAGCTCTGATGGCTACATCGTCATCAGGGATGTCCGTATGCATACGCCGGGAACCGCGGGACTGGGTCGCGTGCGCGGGTCATTGCTGATGAATGCTGCGGATAAGATTCAGGCGTTGATCTGAGCAKAGGCTTTTTCGGCCTGGCGCAGCCTTTTCCACTCCCATGGGAGCAGTTCGTGCAAGCGGGAGACGGGCAGATCGGCGATGCGGGCGAAGACATCGGCAAGCCACGCCTTTGGGTCGACATCGTTGAGGCGGCATGTGGTGATGACGGTCAGCATGACGGCGGCACGATCGGCCCCACGCTGGGAACCGGCGAAGGTCCAGTTTTTCCTTCCTAACGCCACACCGCGCAACGCTCTTTCCGCTGCATTGTTCGTAAGACAGACCCTTCCGTCTTCGAGGAAGAGAGCAAAGCCCTCCCAGCGCTTGAGCATGTAATCGATCGGCTCGATGACCTCGGACGATCTGCTGAGCGTGGCGCGTTCCTTCGTCAACTACTCGCGCATCTCATCGAACAGCGGCTTGCTCTTTTCCTGCCGCACAGCCTGTCGTTCTTCGGCGCTCAATCCGTTGATCTGGCGCTCGATTTCGAACAACTTGTCATAGCGCTTAACGGCTTCAAATGCGACCGGCGAGATCGGCTTGCCTTTCCGCTTGTGATCTCGAGCATGTTTCTGGACATCGGCTAATGCAAAGAATTTGCGACGCGAATGGGCGTTGCAAAAGGCAAAGGTGATCGGTGTCTTCTTCGTTTTGGCAATAATGTCCGGCTCGAACCCGTTGTAGCAATCCGTCTGCAGAATACCACCATACTCGGCCAAGTGCTTCTGCGGATGTTCGCCACGCCGGTCGCTCGACGCATAATCGATCGCCGCCGGCGCAGCCGTTMCCCCGAACGGCTGGTCATCCCGGATGTAGGTCCATATTCGCCCGGTTACGCATTTGCCCTTGGCCTGGATTGGGATGGTMGTGTCGTCACCATGCAATCGCTCGGCCCCGAAAACATGCTTCTCGATTAGGTCGTAGACCGGCATGAGGGCCGCCCTTCCAAATCCGACCTGATCGGCCAGCGCCGAGGTCGACAGGTCTATGCCCTCACATTTGAACCTTGTGCTCTGGCGGTTCAGCGGACTGTGCATCCCAAATTTGTCGAAGACGATCGTCGCCAGCAGATGCGGACCGATGAAGCCGCGCGGCGTGGCATGGAACGGTGCTGGCGCCTGGCTGATCGCCTCGCAATCGCGGCAGGTAAATTTCTCCCGAAACGTCTCGATCACCTTGAAGCGGCGCGGTATCTCCTCCAGTGTCTCGTTGACATCCTCGCCCAGTTTGGACAGGCGCGACCCGCCGCAGCAAGCGCAGACGGTCGGGGGATCGATCACCACGCGCTCGCGCTCGGCATCCTCCGGCCAGGGTTTGTGCACCGGCCGTTTGCGTGTGAACGAACGCAGGCTCAACGTTCTGGCAGCAGCAGCCTGGGCCGCCACTTCATCCTCCGTCGCGGCCATCACGAGTTCTTCGAGCTGTAATTCCATCTGTCGATCAGACGTGCCGTGCGCTCGGATCTCTGAAGGGCTGACGGACGAATACCGGGCCGGTCGGCCACGGACTGTCTCCGATACCCAGGTTGCGGAGGTCGTCGAGCGTACGTTGAACACCACGCCCAAGGATGCAACGCACTGGTCCATCCGTTCGATGGCAGCCGACAGCGGGCTTTCGCATACCACCATCCGCCGGATCTGGACCGCGTTTGGCCTGCAGCCACATCGTGCCGAGACATTCAAGCTATCTTCCGATCCACTCTTCATCGACAAGGTGCAGGACATCGTCGGCCTTTACATGTCACCACCGGACCGGGCGGTTGTGCTTTGCGTGGATGAGAAATCGCAAATCCAGGCATTGGATCGCGAGCAGCCGGTGCTGCCCATGGCACCGGGCGTCGCCGAACGGCGTACCCATACCTATGTCCGCAACGGCACGACCTCTTTTTTCGCCGCGCTCGATGTTGCCACGGGTGCGGTGATCGGTCAGTGCTATAAGCGTCACCGGGCCACTGAATTCCTCGACTTCCTGAAGCGGATTGACGCCGAAATGCCCAATGGGCCGGACGTGCATCTGGTGATGGACAACTATGCGACCCACAAGACACCGAGGATCAAGGCCTGGCTGGCGCGCCGCCCACACTGGCATGTTCACTTCACGCCAACGTCGGCATCCTGGATCAATCAGGTCGAGCGGTGGTTCGCAGAGCTGACGCGAAAGCAGTTGCAGCGCGGCATACACCGTTCCACCGCAGAACTGGAAGCCGACATCGACGCATTCATCGAAACCCACAACGAAAATCCCACACCATACAAGTGGGTCAAATCCGCCGACCAGATCCTCGCGTCGGTCAAGCGCTTCTGCCAGAAGACAATGAGCCGAACTTCAGATTCGGGTGACTAGGTGTACGGTCCCGGAGCTTTCACCGCATTCGTCACTTCGGCTTGCTTTCCAATGGCCATCGGCCAACTGAAGCTGGACCTCTGCCGAAGCCTGATCGACCTCCCGCCGCCGGAGCAGCCGGTCGAAGAACCGGACGCAAAGCCACCCCCTCTGACGCATCGCTGCCCCTGTTGCGGCGGAGCCATGACGATCATCGGCGCGTGGACCCCGATTCGGCCGGCCTGCCGACCAGCATGGGAAGACAGCTCATGATTATTCCACGCGCGCCATCAGTTCAACGATCAGCGTCGGTATGCCGAACAGCCGCGAGGCTGGTGCTTTGGCCAATTGTGCCTGAGCGACGCAGAGCGCAACAGTACCAGGGGTTCGACCAATGCAAACCAGCCGACAGGCCCGTCAACGACACCGCAATGACCGCCAACAATCTCCTTCCAGACCTGTCCACGCGTTCCGGCAAGGTTCGATCTTCCCAAGTGCCATCCGMCGCTTCGGTTGAATCCCCATAGCGCCAAACAACCCGCGCCTTCGCTCAATCCGGCTTCAATGAGGATCAGTGAATGCCGCACGCAACGCGCCCGGACCTCACAGAACCCTCCAGAGGCTGGAGCAAATCAGATTCAACACTGACTTCTGGAGGTCGGTGATGGATTGCACGCACTTCGAGATGATCAATGGAAGCGCATCAGGGGCTTTGTGCCGGGTGGGACCAAAGGCAAGCGCGGTCCCCGCACGGATAGTCGAACATTTTTGGAGGCACTCTTGTGGATGGAGCGTTCCGGTGGTCGCTGGCGAGATCTGCCCGAGCGGCTTGGCGACTATCGCTCGGTGAAGCGGCGCTATTACCGCTGGATCGAGATGGGCGTGCCCGACTCATGCCCTCCCATTGCCATCTCGATCAGTGCCAATCGGCAAGGCAACGCTGCCCAAATTAGTTAAATTTAGAAAAAAATGTCGATTCTGCCTCTGGCGGGAGGATTCCAGCCACGCCCATCAGGTTTCCCTAATGTTTTCAATGGAAGCATTTCGCTATAGTTGCATAAAGAATAATTCGCGGCATGCGAGACATTTATACTGCCACAGTTTTGGAAACGCGAAATTCAACAAGTATTTCAAAACGTAACTTCGGATCGATTCAGATAATGTGGCAGCAATATGGCTATAATTCTCAAGGGCTTACTGTTGAGTTGCTGTTGCAACCTCCAGGATGCCGTCCTATAACCCCCCGCCGTAACGGCTGATTAACCAAAAATATTAATCGGCAAACACAACGCTAAGGTTGAGGAGCAAGATCATGACGACATATTACGTAKCGACGACCGGTAGTAGTGGCGGTAACGGCAGTGCCGGCTCTCCATTCCGCACGATCAGCGAGGCGATGTCGTCGAACCTTAAACCCGGCGACGAAGTCGTGGTGAAGGCAGGGACCTACAACGAGGCCATCAACATCAACAAGGACGGCTCGGCTGCAGGCGACATCACGCTGCGCTCGGAAGTGCCGGGCGGGGCGCTGATCCGGCCGCCCGCAGGCTCGTGGAACGCAATCACTGTCAACGCCAACTACGTGACAATCGATGGCTTCGACATCAAGGGCGGCCCCGGCGACGGCATCGAAGGGGGCGGCGTCCACCATGTCTCAATTCTCAACAACAAGGTCCACGACGCCGGGGAGTCGGGCATTCAGTTCAACCAGTCGGACTTCCTCAAAATCGAGGGGAACGAGACCTACAATAACGCATCGTCGGGCTGGTTTTCGGGTATCTCGATCTACCAAAACCGGAACATTACCGGCGATACCTCGACGGAGGGCTACCGGACGATCGTGCGCAACAACATCTCGCACGACAACGTCACGAAGTCGGGTGCGCACACCGATGGTAACGGCATCATCATCGACGATTTCCAGAGCACGCAGGCGAGCGGTCATCCGAACTATACATTCAAGACCCTGGTCGAGGGCAACCTCGTCTACGAGAACGGCGGCAAAGGCATCCAGGTGACCTGGAGCGACTCCGTCAYGGTGGCGAACAACACCGCATACCACAACAATCAGGACCCGCAGAACACCGGCACCTGGCGCGGCGAACTCAGCAACTCGCAGTCGAGCAACAATACCTGGGTCAACAACATCGCCGTAGCGGACCCATCGCTGAACAAGAACAACACCGCGATCGATAACACCTCGACCGGCGGCTACAGCAACAAGAACGTGGTCTGGGCCAACAACGTCACCTATAACGGCACGGCCGGCCAGGCCTCGGTCAAGACCGACGGCGGCAACCCGATGCCGAGCGCGGCGAACGGCAACCAGCTCGGCGTCGATCCGAAATTCCTGGCGGCGGCGAACGGCGACTTCCACCTCGGCGCCGGCTCGGTGGCGATCGACCACGGAACCGACAAGTACGGCCTCGATACGGTTGATCTGGACGGCCACGCTCGCGTCGTTGGAACTGTCGATGTCGGTGCCTACGAATCGGGCTCCCACACGACACCGGGAACGCCAACCACGCCGACGCAACCGGGGACGCCAACCACGGGGACGAAGGTATATACCGGCACCAACGGCAACGACACCATGCCACATAACGGCCAGTCCGACGGCGGCAACGAAACCTACAAGGGTATGGCCGGTAATGACGTGTTGAAGGGCGGTGCCGGCGCGGACCTGCTCGACGGCGGCACTGGCAACGACACGGCCACCTACGCGGGCTCCACTGCTGTCAACGTCAACTTGACGGCCGGGACCGCATCGGGCGGGCATGCCGCCGGTGACAAGCTCGTCAGCATCGAAAACTTGACTGGCTCCAGCTATAACGACGTGCTGGTCGGCAATAGCGGCGCCAACGTTCTCGATGGCGCGGCTGGCGCGGACAAGCTGAACGGCGCCGCCGGCGCGGACACCATCAATGGTGGCGACGGCAACGACACGGCAAGCTATTGGGGCTCCGCCGCTGTTAACGTCAACTTGGCGACTGGGGCCGCATCGGGCGGGTATGCCACCGGTGACAAGCTCGTCAGCATCGAAAACCTGGCTGGCTCCAGCTACAACGATGTGCTGACCGGCGATAGCGGCAGCAACGTTCTCGATGGCGCGGCTGGCGCGGACAAGCTGAACGGCGGCGCCGGCAAGGACATTATGACCGGTGGCGCCGGCTCGGATATGTTTATCTTCAAGGCACCGGCGGAAGCCGGGCTCGGCTCGAACCGGGACGTCATCACCGACTTCCAGCACGGCGCCGATAAGATCGACCTCTCGGCGATGGACGGGAATGGCTCTGCGCAGGGCAATGGAACCTTCCATTTCCTGGCGCAGGAGGATGCCTCTTTCGACCACAAGGCTGGCGCGCTCGCCTGGCATTATGAAGACAAGGCTGGATCCGCGAACGATACTACCGTTATCCAGGGCGACCTGAACGGCGACGGCGTTTCTGACTTCGAGATTCAGATGAAGGGTCTCGTCCACCTTGAGACAGGCGATTTTCTCCTGTAACGATACCCGTTGTGGCGGTCGTCCGATCGCCACAACAATCGCGCTAACGATCACGCAGCGCGCAACAATCGGCTACTTCGGCGCGCGGATGAGCCCACCGGGAGGGCGTAGCTCGAGCGGGGGCCTCATCCGCGCGCTGGGATTTTTCGACTGACTTCAGCCGGCCTTTCGGGCGCGGCTTTGCTGGAGGCGATAGCTGTCGCCATTCATCTCGAGGATGTTGAAGTGGTGGGTGATGCGGTCCGGCAGAGCGCCGGTCAGGCCCTCGGATCCCAAGGTCTCCGTCCATTCGTCGAACGGAAGGTTGCTGGTGATCAAGGTGGCACCTCGTTCGTAGTGTTGCGAGATCGGTTCGAACAATAATTCCGCACCGGTCTAGGTGTTTGGGCCAGATTTTACACGGGAGCGCCACGACGACAGTGGCAATCCGTCGAGCAATACAAAATAGTGAAGAGAGCCTGAGAGCACTTTCGAAGCGCTACGGGATCAATCAGAAGACTGTCGCTAAATGGAAGAAGCGGACATCGTTGGTCGACCTGCCGACAGGCACGAAGGAACCACATTCGACAATTCCTTGCCCCAGACCACTGGATTCTGATTTGATGCGCATACTCGTGTCAGCCTATACCTGCGAGCCAGACGCGGGATCCTGATTGGGCAAGGGTTGGAATTTCGTTCTGGAACTGGCCAGCCAGGGTTATGATATCACCGTTCTTACCTGCGGCAGTCGTCATCGTGCGGCGATCGAGCGCTATTGCGACAAGCGACAGGTGCCGAGCGGTCTGAGCTCTGTCTGGCACGATGTTCCTGGCCGGCCTGGACCTGGATACGAAAACGCCCATGGAAGCCGTCAGCATTACTACAAATGGCAGATGACCGCCCGTAAAACGGCGGCCTGGTTGCACGCTGAAAATCGGTACGATGTCATTCACCACCTGACATGGACCGGTCTGCGCTGGCCTTCCGTTCTCGGCGGCCTCGGTCCGCGGTTCGTATTTGGTCCGGTTGGCGGAGGGCAGAGCACGCCTTGGCGGCGAGGTTTTCCCGATCGGGGATGGAAATTCGAGATCAAGCGGGACCTTTGCAACATATGCAGCCGGTTTCACGTCATCGCCGACAGCAACACCGCGCGTCGCGGCCGCTTTTCTTACTCGGAGGGCGCGACGACACTGCCTGTGTCGGTTCCAGCCCTCTGAAGATCCCTCAGGCTGCCATATTCCCCTGAAGACATGATCTTCGGGCTTATTCGGAAGCTCTTATCGTTCAGATTGCCGTAATAGCGGTTGCGCGCGAATTGCACATATCCGCGCTTATGGCCGGGAGCGTAGACATATGCTGCAAGTCCGCTGCTATTATCGACCGACACGATATTGTCCTCGATGCGATTTGGGTGCGCCCATGATGGATGCCAATCCCGCCCGGTACTGTCATCGACGCGAAAAGCCGCGCCTGATCCGTGTGCGACGACGTTTCCTGTCACGACGTTGCTCCAGCCGCCGTTGATGCCGATCGCCGATACATTGCCCGAAAGCGTGTTTCCTTCGATGCGCACGCCGCTAGCCTTACCATCGGTGTAGATCGCCCAACTGATGGGGCTCGGCCATTCATTGGTATTTTCATATCCGGGAGGCCAGAACGTCCCGTCGGCCCTGTTCATAAGATGACCTGTCCCGGTCACGAGATTGAATCGGATGCTGCTGTCTAAGGGGTCGGTCTGCTCGCCCATCATCTTGATAGCACCGCCATCCGCCGTCTGCTGATTGGCGTTGCGGATCACGTTGTGCTCGATCACCGCGTGATGGACTGCATCTTCCGGCCCCCAGAGCGAGCCGCCGGTGATGCCGAACTGTGCAGCATCTTCGATCAGGTTGTCGGCGATCTTCACATCGTCGGCCGCCTGGAACCATATGCCTGCGGTCTCAAAGTAAACCCTTCCGACGTCGCGGATATGGTTCGACAGGATCCTGGCACCGTCCGATTTGCCGAAGCTGCCGTAACTCGTGCCGATGTAGATTCCGTTACCGGCGACATCTGCGATCGCATTGCCGGCAATCAAAACATCCTTGCTTTCAGATACATGGATACCGACGCCGACATTTTCGATGACATTGCCAAGCAGCCTGACGCCATCCGCGTGCTCCAGCCTGATGGCGCCAAACCCTCTGGTTTCCGTAAAGAATTTGCCGCTGCCTTGCGGATTTCCATCACGAAATTGAAGTCCCGAGACAATCATGCCATTGGCTCCCTCCAGCTTAAAGAATGTTGGGAGAACGCCCGCGACAACGATAGAGTCGGGGAACGGCCGGTCGGCAGGTATGTAGTCGAGTTGGCCTGTAACAGGATCATACCACCATTCCCCGGGGGCATCGAGGAATGCGGCCGCCCCGCTCAGGAAATAGCGGCTGCCCTCTGCCGTGAAGAAATAGCCAGTGCCTTTGGTATGAATAATTCGGTTTGCAGTGTCGATTGAGACCACTGGGAGCGTATCGCTCCCCCATTGGCTCCCAGGGTGAAAGCCACCAACAATGTGGGCGACAAGTCCCGCGGCATCTCCCAAGGCGGGAAGATCGCCAGCCCGGAAGCAAAAGCGTGTATTGCCTTCCCAGCCTTCATCATCCGACTCGCACTTGGCCGCAAACAACCATCCCTTGCGAGGATCTCCGTCGATGGGCGCGTTGGGAAAGCGGGCCTGGGTTTGGAGGACCCCATTGACGAAAAGATCGCCCACCGCCTGATCTGGCGGTAACCTCAGCGGTGCCGTCCAGCGGCCATCGGCCTGCGATGTCCAGCGACGCACAAGCAGGCCCCCGTGCAAAACCGGCGTCTGGTTGCATCTCGCCGTGATGACCAGGCCAGCATCGCGAGAGTCAAAGACTATCGGTTGAGCGAGATAATAGTCTCCGTTGCCCATTGCAATTGTGCTTTGGCCACCCTTCTTGCGCGCAGCATCGCGAGCTCTTTCAATGCTGGCGAAAGGACCGTCGGTACGTTTAGGATTTGGTCTGGGAAGGCGGCCACTCCAGGTGTCCTCGCCATCCGGAGAAACATAGAACATTGCCTTTGCCGCGGATGTGCCGGTCACTACGTCGCTCAAGGAAGTCCCATTCAGCTTGGCCGATAAGGTCGCCGCCGAAGCTTCCGCGCAGGTCGCGTCCCTGAGCGTCCTCTGCATCTGGTCGGGCGCATTTGCGTCCGACCTCACCGATGTCGGGTTGCCTGGCTGCGGAAAGAGCGTAGCAGGCAAAATGCTCAAGATCAGTGCAAAGCGCAGGCTCATGAGAGTTGCAGCTCCGTCATCATGCTGCGTGCGGGCGCCTGCCGCGGTGGACAGGAGCTGGCTGAAACGACGGGCGCGTATAGCGAAAACATGATCATGGCTGTGGCAAACAGAACGAAAATGGCGTCATTCTGGACCAGAAATATGCTCTCGGTCAGATTCATCACCAAAATCATGATCGTGAAGACGTTTAGCCAGAGCCAGCCATACTGCGGATCACGGCATTGAAGGATCGCGCCCTGGCGTACTGCACGGAGAAGTATCAGGGCGAACAGGGTCATTCCAATTATTCCGAAGCTCAGCATGGTATCGCGATATCCATTATGGGCGTGAGGGGCCAACCATTGGATTTTTGACCAGATAACCCACGCTTCGGGGTTCGCTTCTGTCCAAAACGCCTGGTAGCCGAAGCCGAGCGCCAGATGATCGGCTATCTGACGATCGACCAGCTCCCACAACGGCACTCGGCCCGTCAAAGTGGCATCCTTGCCGAGCCCTTCGAGGAACGGAACCAGGAATTCGTGAAGCGAAATGAGAAGGCCGACTGACACTTGAACGAAAAACAGGATGATGACGATGCGGCCGATGCCGCGGGTTCTCTGCAAGATGGAGTAGAACCCGAGCGAGCAGAATGCCGATGCCGTCGCAATTATCGCGGTCATCGATCCGGAGCCCGCAAGACAGAAGACACCCGCGCTCAACAAAATGATAGCGGTTCGCCGCCAGCCCAAGGTACCGTCAATCAGCACGGCCGTCGCCACCAGTATCATGATGGCGGCATACCAACCGAGACTGTTCTTGTTGAAGAAGATGCCCCGCAAAGCGCCGTCCGAGGGCATGCGGGCGAGATTCGGTGACGCTCCAAGAATGGCCACGCTGAGGACGACACATGTTCCCAAGCTCGCAAATACGAGCAGAAGCAGCTGCCTCGGTGTGAAGCGTATCGCCAACACATAGGCCAGGAGCACCGAAAACAGGAGGCCGATGGCGCGCCTCAAGCTTATTGACGGGCTCACTGACCACAAGACAGACAAAAATGGCAGAACAAGTAGGATGGGTAACAACAGATTTCGCCTGAGTGCTGTGAGAAATTGCGGAAAATTCCGCATCAGGATCAATCCGGTAAACGCGTAAACGGGTAAGACAAGGAGGCGCAATATGGCTTTGGCCGGATCGCTGAGCGCGCCACCGGCATCTACCAACATGAGTGGAAAGACAGCACCCGTTTGGAGAAAAAGGGAAAATCCGGCGCCCCAGCATTCGATGGTCCGCCAAGCGATGACCGGCCCAATCGCGGTTCCAGGCCCATATGCTCTCATTGTCGGTCCCCACTGAACGGGATAGGCAAGAGATCGTTGATCGTAGCAATCTGGAAAGACATATGTGATCGTTCTTGGTTGCGCCAAGGAACAATCGTCCCGTCACATCCGCAGTGCAACAAACACAAACGAAGGCGAGGCTACCTCTAACGCGCATACACACTATCCAATGACCTTGGGGTGCTAAGCCCTTGGGAGGCACTTCTCTTCCCGAGGGTTGATGGCAGGATGCACGTGATTGCCCATAAGAGCAGGTGTTGCGCGTATCCAATCGCCGGTAGGTTGGCGATGAATGCAATACCGCGAAGGACATCGCGCTAGGCCGCAGTTCTTTCCGGTGGGGCCGCAATCACCGAATCTCGATCCGCGGTAACCAGGCCGCCATTTGACGGTGGCGGGGTCAGATCGGCGGGCCGTTCGGGTAACAGCCGCAGGGACGGAGGAATGTTTGTACAGAGGAATGTTTGTGATGGCCCGATCTGCTGCCTCCTCGTCTGCGACCAAGCCGAAGCTGGTCTTCCTCCAATGGGACCACAGTCCTTATTCCCGATACGCGAAGTACTTGATGCAGCACATGCGGGATCATGTGCACTGCCTGGAGCAGCATTTTGAGGTCGTGGTCGTAAGGCGGGGGAGTCGGACCGGACAGCTCCCGCGAGACATCCCCTCGTGGACGCTGCGCAAGGCTGAGACAGCACGCCCACCCACACGCCGCCGCCGAAGAAAGATGGAGAACGCTTATGACGCTTGAGCGGGAGGCCGCGGTAGCGGTCGGCGCGCCGTCTCCGGTAGACCGACCGCACGCACCCATCCGGATACGGACGGGGCACAGCTACCACGTGCCCCTCGCCATCACGCTCGGCCAGAGGAATGCGAGGTTCGTGCAACGCGCATTAACCCCGCTCGCGCGGCTCGGCCGATGGCGCTGGGTGGACAGCATGAGCTTCGTCCCCGAACCGGGCTTCGACGCCATCCACACCTGGAACACCGTACCGCTGCTTACGCGGCGCCCGTACATCGTGACCTTCGAGGATTTCCTGCCTCGCACGCCCGAAGATCGGCGGATCGCCTGGCTTGAGCGCTGGCTCCGGGATCGGCTCGTGGAGCCGCGCTGCGTTGGGATCGTTGCGCTCTCAGACTATGCCGTGCGTCAGGTCCGCCAGCAGCACCACGGCTGGAGCGGCTTGCCGGACCTGCTCGCGAAGATCTCGGTGGTCCCGCCGGCGACGCCGATCCGCCGGGACCGGCCGAAGCACCATTCGGACCGGCTGCGCCTCCTCTTCGTCGGGTACGACTTCATGCGAAAGGGCGGGCCGGTCGTCCTCCGCGCGCACGAGATTCTGCGTGGGCGAGGCGTGCCGGTCGAGACGACAATTGTCTCGAGCCTTGGATGGTCGGCGGATGACTATGTGGGGCCGCCTGACGCCGCTTATGTCCAAGCCGAACTCGCGCGGCTGTCGCAAGAGGGCGTGGTCCATCACCGACGCCAGCCCCCAGCCGAAGTGCACCGCCTGATGGACGCCGCCGACTGGCTTGTCTTTCCGACCTTCCACGACACCTTCGGCTTCGTTACGGTCGAAGCGCTGGCGGGCGGCACGCCCGTCATTGCCACCGATACCTGCGTGATGCCGGAAGTGGTGATCCCCGGCGAGACCGGTTGGCTTCTGCCCTTCGAGAACGAGGACGAGGTCGGCAAGTGGCGCTGGCTCTACCGCAACGCCGAGAGCGGCTACCTTGATGCCTATCACGGGGCGACCCTCAAGCTGGCGGACGCTCTCGCAGACAGGCTGACGGAAGCGTGGGAGGAAAGGCGTGATTACCAGATACTGAGCGCCGGCGCCCTCGCCGCGGCGCGCACGCGCTACAATCCCGAGATCGCCCGGACGAAACTTGAGACGCTCTACGAACGGTTCAGGGATGTGCTGACATGACCGGCCGCCCGGAAGGCGCCGCACCCGTCAAAGAGCGCGCGCTGCGCAGCGTCCGAGAGGCGATCGCGCTTCCAGTCAGCCAAGACTGCCCCGGCCTACTTCGTTTAGGCGGACTGAACGAYGGCGTTCGTGTTGTTACTTCAGGTGGCTGTGACCTTGATCAGTTATCGCAGATCCGAGTGCCCGTGATACCCATACGGGAGGAGAAGTAATGGAGTTGTCATTCTCATTAGATCCGGGTGCTGGCGAATATGACGCGACACCCGATAAGGCCATCGAGGCGGTACAACACTTCGATGGGCCGCTTCTGATTGACCTTGACGAGACACTTTATCTGAGAAATTCCACGGAAGATTTCATCGACTGTGCACGACCGGCCTTGGCGGCGTACATGCTCCTGAAGCTGCTCGACCTATTGCGCCCATGGCGTTGGACCGGAGCGGAGACGCGAGATGTCTGGCGCGTCCGGCTCGTTCTTGTGCTCTTCCCTTGGGTGATACACCTTTGGCAAAAACGCGTTACGGCGTTGGCTCGCGAGTTCGGGAATGTGCCATTGCTGCGCGCGGTCAATGCGCGGCCGAACTTGCCTATCATTGCAACCTTGGGATTCCGGCCGATCGTTACTCCACTCATCGCCGCACTCGGTCTTCCTTCCGTGCGCGTGGTCGCGGCGCGCGTCTGGACTGCAACGGATCGCCGAGATGGAAAGCTAGCGCTTGTCGGCGGGGCATTKGGCGCCGAGACGCTGCAACGCAGCCTTTGTCTCACCGATTCGTTGAATGATCTGGCGGTCCTCAAGGCATGCGCGTATCCGCTCCGCACGATTTGGCCACACGCGCGCTACCGGCCCGCCTTCGCCGGTCTCTATATTCCCGKACGGTACCTGACGCTGATCAAGCGGCCGAACGCGCAATATATCCGCCGGATCATCCTGCAAAAGGATTTTGTACTGTGGGTTCTGTCGTCGATCTGGCTTGCGGCGGTGCTGCCACTGCACCTGCTCGGCTTGCTTGGTTTGTTGATTTCGTTCTGGGCAGTATATGAGCAAGGCTATGCAGATAACGACCAGATCGCAGCTCGATTCGAAGAGAGTCCGCAGTTGACGGCCGAGTTCGAGAACGTGGAGGTGGCGGTCCCGCAAGCAGCTCATTGGTTCTGGGCGGCGGCGGCCGGCATCGGCGGAATCACATTGCTGCGTTGGCCACAACCGCCAAGCTTCATCGACTGCGCCATCTGGACCGCAGTGCTTGTTGCGACGTGGCTCTGCTTTCGTTTTTTCAACCGCCTGGACAAGGCTACGCGCGTCTGGCCCTACGCCGGTCTGCAGTTCGCCCGCTGCGCAGCTTTTGCAACGCTCGTGCCGATTGTGCCGATCGCGCCGGCCGCAATCGGTGCCCACGTCATCGAAAATTTTGTGCCCTACTTTGTGCGCCGGCTCCGTGGCGGCTCATGGGATCTGCCGCATAATCTCATGTACCTGATCTTCCTTGTCCTGCTCTCACTCCTAGCCGCAGCTCAGCAGGGCGTCGAAATCCTCCTGCAATGGCCGACACTCACACTCTTGGGCTTCGCCGTGTTGCGAGCCGCACCGGAGCTTCGCGCAGTCGTCGCAAGGGCATCGTGGATCGATCGTGACTCGCGACGAGGCTCGCAATCCTCGACCGGGTCCGGCCCCGATCGGTCCGGGCGGCCCGAGCCGCAGGCGGAGGCGCACGTGACGCGGGAAACGCTCGTCCGATTTGGGGGCGCGCAATGATTGAACTGCCGATCCGCGCTGAAAAGGCCGCCATGCGATGGTCGCAGGGTCGGATCTGCGGGCCGTTCGGGTGACGGCCGCAAGAATGGAGAATGTTCGTGTCGACCCCATTTTCTGCCTCGCCTGCAACCAAGCCGAAGCTGGTCTTCTTCCAATGGAACCACAGTCCCAATTCCCGATATGCGAAATACATGACGCAGCACGCGCAGGATCATGTACGCTGCATGGAGCAGCATTTCGAAGTCGTGGTCGTCAACGAGGATTGCGACTATGGCCGGATCTGCGACCGGTACCAACCGGACCTCACGCTGTTCGAGCTCGGTTATCAGTCGAACCAATCGCATCGCATTGAGATCCGGAACGTGTCGGCCCATTCGCAAGTTCCGAAAGCCGGCCTCCTCAACGCCGATTCATGGGCGCCGACGCGCTCGGGCATCTTGTCGGACATAGATCGCTTGGGAATCGGCGTTTGCTTCTCCATCTGCACGACGATCCAGGATTACCTGCCCGACAGTCTGGATGGTCTTTATGTCTGGCCGAACTTCATCGACCCAGCCGTGTTCCGCGATTATGGCGCGGAAAAGTCCATCCCGATCATGCTGACGGGCTCGCGGGCCGAGCTCTATCCTTGGCGGCGCCGTGTCTTCCCGCTCCTTTCAGGATCCTATCCCTGCCTCATCTGTCCGCCGCACGGCTACTTCGACGCCAGTGCCGCGCGGGCCCTCACCGGCGAACGCTACGCCCGCACGCTCAACGCTAGCCTCTTCGCCCCATCTTGCGGGACAATGGCACGGGAGATCGTGCGCAAGCATTTCGAGATCCCGGGCGCCGGATCCTGCCTGATCGCCGAACGCACACCGATGGCCGAGGCGGCCGGCTTCGCGCATATGGAGAATTGTGTCTTTGCCGACGCGGACGACGTATTGGACGTCCTTGACAACCTCATGCAGGATCGAGACCGGCTCCGGCGCATAACAGACGCCGGGCACGACCTGGTCCATTCCCGCCACACGATCGCGCATCGCCCACAGATCTATCAGTGGTTTCAATTACAGAAGGCACCATCGCCAGGCCGCCGGATCGAGCAGGACGGCCCGTTCGGCGACCTTGTGGGGGTCGAACGGACCGGACCGCGCTTTCCGGCGCGGAGCGGAGGAGGCGCCGACCGCACCCTGCTCGCGAATGGATACAAGAGCCTTCGGCGCGGCGAGCTTGGAGCCGCGCGCAAGGGGTTTTCCGACTGCCTCATCTATGTCAGCGATCTGCCGGAGGGCCTGTTTGGTCTAGCGCTGTGCGATCTGGCGAGTGGCGATCCTGCCGAGGCCGCCATCCGGCTTGGACACCTGATCGAAACGACGGCCGTCGTCTACGGCGCACAGGATCCCGACCCTGCCGAATGGGCCGTCTATCTCTTTGCGCTTTCCCGTCTTGGACGGGACTGGGAAGCTCGACGCCTAGCCGATTGGTATCCGCGACTGTCCCATCCCGCGCTTGATTACATTCGCAGCCTCCTCTTTGCACCCGATGCCTGGTCTGGAACCGGCGACGCGCTCACGAGACGACCGAGCATCCACGACAGGTTCGTCGCGGCAGAATCACAGGGATGGCAGGCGCTGCTGACAGAACTGTCCCGGCTCCCGCCGCCCTCCGAGCGAAGCGTCCCGGAGGGCGGTGGACGGGCACCGGCGGCCTCGCGCCGCGCCGGACGGGCGACGTTAAGGCAACTCCTGGCCCATGCGACAGAATACACAGTGACACGGGCGGGCCTGACCGCCCTAAGACCGAACATCCCCCCAACGGGAGAACTCGACTATCTGCGAAATGTGTCCCGGCAGTTGCGCCGCGCCATCCGCAAGACCCGGCTCTGGGACCTTACCGCCGACACGCGCCGGTTCTTCAAGGCGCGGCGGGAACGACGCGAGCTATTCCGAGGCGCCGAGGCCGAGCGGCGGGAGTGAGCGCAGATGCGAAATCACAAGGGCAAGGCATGGCATGAGGAAGGGCGCACAGAGCGTCATTAGGATCGTGTTCTGCGCCAATCCGGAAAATTTCCAGCGCCTCGCGGAAGGTTTCGCCGGATTCGAGCGTCTTTCCTTCCGGATCACTACATCGACGGACGGGTGCTGGGTGGGCTGTTCATCGACCGGTATTAGGCTACGTGTCCTTGTTCGGCAGCGGGGCTACGACCTCGCGCTGCACGATCAGGACGCCATCAACGCCGTTTTCTTCGATGAAATAAAGACGCTGGACTGCCGCTGGAACCTGCAGGCCAGAATGTACAGATGCGGCAGGCGGGCAGCGCCGCACGACTGCCACACACGAGGCGCGTCGCCGACCTAAAATCATCCACTATACCACTTTCGAAAAGCCGTGACTCTTTAGATCGCGGACTCCCCTCAGGAAGACGCCGTGGTGAGATGCGAAACCTGTCCCGACAAGCCGCCGGGCTCAGAGCCTCGAATACTCCTTCGATCGGCCTTCAGGATCGCCGTGAACTGCCCCCATTTTCGACCGGACACTCAGCATAAGCAGGAAGGCTCAAGCACAGGCTGATCCGACAGGCTTCGCCCGAATCAAGCCGGATGGCCGCTCCTCGGACGGCGAAGTCTTCGTTCATGGCTACCTGGCGTATCAAGTAACAATCGCCCGGTCACATCCGGAGCGCAAACAAACGCAAACGAGGCGGGCTACGTTAGCGCGCATGCCCACCATCTAATTATGTTGTCGCGCCTAAGTCCTTGGGAGGCACATCCCCTCCAAAGGTTGATGACAGGGTCTACGGGACTGCCCTTAAGAGCAGATGTTGTGCGAGTCCATTCGCCGGTAGTTTAGCGATGAGTGCATACGCGAAAGACATTGCTAGGCCCCAGTCTCCGGTGAAGCGAGGCAACGATTCTGGTGCACGCTGACTGTTCGCAGTTGACGATTAGAAGGGTTGGGATTGCTATGGTTCTGCGTCATGGTCCTGGTTCCGCACGCTACACGGCAGGAGCGTCATTCGTCGCGGTATTGTTGGCGAGGACCTCACCAGCCCTATACAAGATCCTGATCGAGCGAGGTGATACTTCGGATATCGCTATTACGGAGGCTCCCAACCTCGGTGGCGACAGCAATGTCGAGCTCGCGGGCAACATCCTGCTGCCGCACCACCATTGGTACCGTGTAGCCTCGGCAAGTCCGGGCGGAGCCGAGGCATGCACCCGGCTCAAACTTGCTGTCGAAGCGCTATGGAGGCGGACGCGTGATGCATTGCGCAGAGCCGGCGACCTCCCTCGACCTGGTCAGGATATTGGCTTGTCGGAGTCAGCACGATGAAAGCCCTGATGCTGGTTTCCGAACTCGAAGACTACACCATCTCCTACGCCAGCGGCCTGGCACAACACATGCAGGTCGTGCTGGGCGTTCCGCGCCGGCGCTTCGAACACCTTGCTTCCTGGTTCGATCCGGCTGTCGATCTGCACCTTCTGGATTGGCCGCGGCACCGCTCGCTTTCCAATCCCTGGTTCCTGCACCAGCTCACACGTCTCATCCGGCATGAACAGCCGAACCTTATTCACCTTCTGAGCAATTCTACGCTCTGGCTGAATTTTGCCGCTCCATTCTGGCGCCCGATTCCGCTCGTAACGACCGTACACGATGTGACAGTGCATCCTGGCGATTCCGATACCCGCACGCTGCCCGCCTGGGCTCCTGAATTGATGGTGAGGCAATCGCGTCATGTCGTCGTGCATGGCGAGGGGCTGAAAAGGATGGTCCTCGACAGATATTCAAAATCCCCAGATAGCGTCCATGTCCTGTCGCATCCAGYCATTCATCGCTACGCGGAGCTCGCCCGTCGGAGGAAAATGACGCGGGGCCAGGCAGACGGAACCATTCGGGTCCTGCTCTTCGGGCGGATTTTTGCTTACAAGGGTCTGGAGCATCTGGTCCGAGCCGAGGCCATGCTCAAGGATACGCTCCCCAATCTGCGCATTACGGTGGCGGGCCGTGGCGACGACCCCAGGATCTTCCAGCCACTTATGGGGGAAGCCGGTCGCTATGATATCCGCAACCGCTTTATCGAAGACGAGGAGGTCGCGCAGCTTTTCCTGGACGCCGATATCGTTGTCCTTCCCTATACGGAAGCGTCTCAAAGCGGTGTCCTCAACCTTGCTGCGGCCTTTGGCAAACCGGTTATCGTAACGGATGTCGGCGAATTGCGCGCGACAGTTCAGCCAAATGGATTGGGGGTGGTTGTGCCGCCGGGGGATGCGGAGCAGCTCGCAAGAGCCATCCGGATATTGGCGGAGAACCGCGAACTCAGAAACAATTTCGGTKCCAATGCGCTCGAATGGGCCACAGGACCGAATTCACCYGAACAGGTCGGGGCACAGGCCGCGGCCGTTTATCGCGAGGTGGTCGGATCATGCTGATGAAGGTATTCGCGGCCGGCCACCAGATAACGATGCGGAACGCGGCAAGCGTCCGTCACTATGTGCCGGGCGGTTGCGAGAACGGCGGCGGCATCGGCAGGCTGGTCGGATATATATCCAGCACGGCGAAGGAGGCAGGAGAAAAACATCTGGTCACCGATACCAGGGGGCCTCGGTGGTCAGTCGTGGCGTCGCCTGCGCGCTTGCTCGGCGCCATCTTGATGATGGTGAAGGATCGGCTCGTTGCTCCGCGACGAATTCATCACATCCATGTCGCGGGTCKCGGCAGCACTTCCCGAAAACTGATCTTGACTGAGGCCGCCCGCCTCCTTGGATGTCGTCACATATTGCATCTGCACGACTATGATTACGCAAGCGATTTCGCCACACGCTCGCCACGCCAGCAATCGCTCATACGTCGAATGTTTCAACATGCGGACTGCGTTGTGGCGCTCGGCCAGCGTGATCGCACAACGCTGTCGGCACTTCTGGGCGTCGAGGAACGCCGCATAGTCGTCGCTCATAATTGCGTCTCCGATCCGGGCGCACACGGTGTTCGGGTCGGCGAGACACCATTGATCGTATTTCTTGGTCGGCTGAGCGAGCGTAAAGGCGTTACCGAGCTTCTCCATGCCTTGAGCCATCCGCTCATGAAGGAACTGGGGTGGCGCGCCGTGCTGGCGGGCGATGGACCTGTCGAAGACTACCGACGCCAGGCCACAGCTTTGGCACTTTCGGATCGGGTGGAGATGCCGGGCTGGCTCGACGCCGACAAGGCGCGGGCCTTGTGTGCACGTGCGGATATCCTTGTCTTGCCTTCACATGCCGAAGGCCTGGCAATGGCGGTTATCGAGGGACTTGCCCATGGGCTCGCGGTTGTCACGACACGTGTCGGCGCCCACGAAGAAGTCATCTCCGACGGCGAAACCGGTGTTTTCGTGCCTGTCGGAGACAAGGATGCCTTAGCCGCGGCGCTGGCGAAACTCGTGATCGATCCGGACATTCGCAACCACCTCTCGTCCAGGGGCCGCGCCCTCTACCTCAATCACTTCAGTATGAAGGCATACATGCGATCGATGGAAAAACTATATGAAGCCGTCTCTGCGCAACCTCAAACAATGGTTGGCGCGCCATGACAATTTCAACTGTTCCCCCAGATCGTAACGTCCCGCTGTCGTCGATGCGTTATGACCCCAGGTTTCAGACAGAGACCAAATCGGACGACTTTGATCTGACATCAGGCATGCGCCTCATCCGCCGAAGGGTCGTCATGATCGCGGCGCTGACAGCACTCTTTATGGTGCCTGCCATTACGATGATTTCCGGATTTAAGMCGAACTATCACGCCGAGTCCCGGTTGATCATTCACAGGCCATTAGCAACAACGCTCGGCGCCGAAGATAACAGTCGCAATGATCCTCTGGACCTTACATCGGAGATCGAGCGATTGCTTTCCAGAAGCGCCGCCGAACGGGTGATCCGCGATCTTCAGCTCGATGAGCGGCCAGAATTCAATGCGGCACTGCGTAAGGCCTCTGTTGCCGCAAAGGTCCGGGAAATGTTGCGCGGCCTGGTCGACAGCGAAAAACCGTCCTTGCCGATACGAGACAGCATCGAGCCTATCATCCCCGCATATTACAAGGCGCTGCGCGTATGGAGTGACGGCCAGGGTGACGTTATCCAGATCGGATTCGATGCGAGCGATCCCAAACTGGCCGCCGCAGTCCCGAACCTGCTCATGAGCATCTACCTTGAAGAGCGCAAGGACAGCATCCGCAGCCGCCTGGACGCTGCGGAAGAATGGCTTCTGCAGCGCATCGCCGAACAACAGGATCGCGTGAAGACAGCGCGAGAAGCTGCTGACAAATATCAGGAAACGGCCAGTGTCGTTTCGGACGATGACACTCAGGGTGAGCAGATCAAGTCGCTGATGGAGTTGAGTGAGCGGCAAACAAAAATCGAACAAAGCCGCGCTGAAGTCGAAGCAACGATTTCGACGCTGGAAACAGCCGACGATTCTTCGCTTGCTCTCCAGAACATACCCCTTCCCGATAGCATCGGCGCGATGGAACGCGACCTGCGCGCACAGAAGCTAGATCTGGAGCGCCTTCTTCAGACCTATGGCAACGATGCCGAAGCAGTGGTCGACCTGCGCGAGAAGATTGCCAAGTCCCACACCGACCTCGGCCGTGCGGTCGATCGGTATCTCCAGTCCATGCGCGCCAAGCTGGCAGCGCTTGATCATGAAAATAGTGCGGTCCGCTCTGCGTTCGCAGCCGCCCAGGTGCAACGTTCCCACTCGGCCCTGGCGCAAACCGAGTTGTTGCGACTGCAGCGCATCGTTGACAGAGAGCAAACGACGCTGGACGAACTCGAAAAGCAACGCCGTGGTCTTGCTGGACAGGCCATGCTGCCGGGAGCGGAACTTGAGGTTTTGTCACCGGCTGCAGAGCCGCTCGGGCCGCAGGGTCGCGGACGGCTTTTCTACCTGATCGGCGCCATGGTCGCTTCGATTTCGATCGCGGTGACGGTCGCCTTCGTGGTTGAGATGGTGGACAGGTCGGTCCGCAGCTTCGACCAGTTGGCCGGAATGGCACGCATAATACCCGGCGGTTTTATACCGCGCTTGACCAGGAAAAGCCGGAATAATCCTTCGGCACTGTTCGGCCATGGACAAGGCGGGATGTTTGACGAAGCGATGCGCACTGTCATGATTTCGCTCAAACAGTCCAACGGCGGAAAATTGCCCAACAGCATTGTGGTGACGTCTGCGCACAGCGGCGAAGGCAAGTCGCTTGTCGCCAGATCGCTGGCAATCGAACTGGCGGCCAACGGGAATTCGGTGCTGCTTATCGATGGCGACCTTCGACGCGGAAATCTCGATGCGCTTTTCAAGTCAGGTTTAAAGCAAGGATTGAATGAATTCCTGAGCGGACAAGCCCAACTACAGGACATCATCTGTCACCATCCAAGCGGTATCGACTTCATTCCTGCCGGTAGCCCCAGTCCCAACCGGCGCGCTCATTTGAATGATGTGGCTGACATTATCGAGATGGCACGGGCAAATGGCCAGATCGTGATCTTCGACAGTGCGCCTGTACTGGCCTCGTCCGACACGATGCATATGACTGCGTTGGTCGAGCGAACCTTGATGATAGTAAAATGGGCAAAGACCAGCCGTCGCGCCGTCGAAATTACCGCGCTGCATCTGAGAAGCGCACGAATCTCCGAAATTGTTGTCGCAATAAATAAGGTTAAGCCGAAAAAACACGCCCTATACAACTTCAGTGACTCGGAGTTATTTTCAAGAGCGCTCATGAAATACCATGACTACAAGACATGAAATTTCACTTTCATGGAAAGGTACTTGGCACGGGTAGTCACTGTATCGGGGCTTTGGAAATGAGGGGGCATTCGAACTGCCGAGCTAAAAACTGCTTCGCCAAGCGTACCGCGCCTGGCGGGGCGACATCAACTTTTCGAAACAACTGTAGTACCAGAGTTGGAGGGTGATCATGGATACCGGAGTAAGACATAACCGCAAAGTTGCGCTGATAACCGGCGTAACAGGTCAGGACGGCGCATATCTGGCCGAATTGCTCTTGGAGAAAGGGTATATTGTCCACGGCATCAAGCGGCGCTCGTCGTCCTTCAACACCAATCGTATCGAGCATCTCTATGAGGATCCCCATGTCGAGAATCCTCGCTTCATCCTCCACTACGGGGATATGACCGATGCAACGAACCTCATTCGGGTGGTTCAGGAAACGCAGCCTGACGAGATCTACAATCTTGCTGCACAAAGCCACGTCCAGGTGTCTTTCGAGACGCCTGAATATACCGCCAACGCGGATGGAACCGGCACCCTGCGGCTGCTTGAAGCCATTCGCCTTCTKGGCCTCACCAAGAAAACACGATTCTATCAGGCATCCACCTCCGAGCTCTACGGCAAGGTTCAGGCGGTCCCGCAGAACGAGACGACGCCTTTCTACCCTCGATCCCCCTACGCTGCCGCCAAGCTGTACGCCTACTGGATCGTGGTCAACTATCGCGAGGCCTATGGCATGCATGCCTCAAACGGCATCCTGTTCAACCATGAAAGCCCGATCCGCGGCGAAACCTTCGTGACCCGCAAGATTACCCGGGCGGCGGCGGCCATCCATCTCGGCCTGCAGGACCGGCTCTATCTCGGCAATCTCGATGCAAAGCGCGATTGGGGACATGCGCGAGAATATGTCCGCGGCATGTGGCTGATGCTGCAGCAGGATGAACCGGAGGACTATGTTCTTGCGACCGGCGAAACGCACACCGTTCGCTCCTTTGTCGAGAAGTCCTTTGCCAGAGTGGGCATGCCGATCGACTGGCAAGGCGAAGGCGTCGAGGAAAAAGGATATGACAAGCTATCCGGCCGGTGTGTGGTGGAGGTCGATCCGGCCTATTTCCGACCCACTGAAGTCGACCTTCTGCTTGGCGACCCGACGAAGGCGCATACGAAACTCGGCTGGAAGCACGAGGTCAGTCTTGATCAGCTGGTTTCGGAGATGGTTCGCGAGGACCTGAAAGTCATGGCCCGCAATGTTCCGACGGTTGGTGCGAATAAGGGCTTGGTGCATGCCTGAGCTCATCTACAGCCTTGCCGGAAAAAKGGTCTATGTCGCGGGCCACCGAGGCATGGTGGGCTCGGCGATCGTCCGGCGTCTCGCGTCCGAGGGCTGCGAGATCTTGACGGCCCCGCACGCCGAGATCGATCTCAGACGGCAGGATCAGGTGGAGGCATGGATGGCAAAGAACCGTCCCGATGCCGTCTTCCTGGCGGCTGCGAAGGTCGGCGGTATTCTCGCCAATGATACCTATCCGGCCGACTTCCTCTACGACAACCTTATTCTCGAGGCGAACATCATCCACGCCGCTTATAAAGTTCGCGTTGAAAAGCTGATGTTTCTGGGTTCGTCCTGCATCTATCMGAAGTTCGCCGATCAGCCGATCGTCGAAGAGGCGCTTCTCACCGGATCGCTCGAACCCACGAATGAATGGTATGCGATCGCCAAAATTGCCGGACTGAAGCTTTGCGCTGCTTACCGAAAACAGCATGGAAAGGACTTTATCTCGGCCATGCCCACCAATCTCTATGGGCCAGGCGACAATTTTGACCTCGATTCAAGCCATGTCATGCCAGCGCTGATACGCAAGGCGCATGAGGCAAAGCACAAGGGAGAGAAGGAAATACGCATCTGGGGCACCGGAACGCCGCTGCGCGAATTCCTACATGTCGAGGATTGCGCCGACGCCTGCATCCATCTCATGAAGACCTATTCCGCCGAAGGTCACGTGAATGTGGGCTCAGGCGAAGACATTAGCATCCTCGAATTGGCTGGGCTCGTCGCAGAGGTCGTCGGCTTCGAAGGCGAGATCACGCGAGACCTCACCAAGCCGGACGGTACGCCACGCAAGCTGATGAGCGCTGATAAGCTCCGCGCTCTCGGCTGGTCACCGAAGATCGGCCTGAAGGAGGGCATCGCGGACGCCTACCACTCCTTCCTGAATGGGCATTATCTCGAACGCCACAACGAGGCTGCTGAGTGATCGCGGGCCAGCTGTCGTCACAGTAACCGCGTTATCTGAGGCGCCCGATCGTCAGCGCATCAATGTCACCGGCCGCTTGAGTTTTCGTTTCGGCTTGCTTGCCGATGAGGAAGTCTCGGGCCGCAGCGCTTCCGTTGCCCTATCGCGGTCAACCGGCCGGCCGAACAGATATCCCTGCACATAGGGGCATCCGAGGCTCTGCAGACGTTCTGCCTGATCTTCCGTTTCGACACCTTCGGCTACGATGCGGGTACCGAGGCCGATCGACATGTCGATAAGGGCTTTGACGATGACTGCGCCGGGTCCATCGGACATCCGGTCAATAAAGGTCTTGTCAATCTTGATGATATCGACGGGGAAATTCAGCAGATGTGTGAGCGAGGCGTAACCCGTGCCGAAATCGTCGAGCGCCACAAGCAGCCCTTCCCTTCGGAGCTCCTCGATTGCTCTTGCCACCTTCCCGTCTTTTTCGTCCATATAGACCGTTTCGGTGACCTCGAGCACGACATGCTTGAGAGGCGTGCGGTGGCGGGCGAAAACGCTTTTGATCCGCTCGCAGAGATTTCCCTGATTGAAATCCGCCATGGATACGTTGACGCTGACATATTGAAACAAGAGCCCGAGATCGAGCCAGTATCGGATGTCGCGCGCGACCTGCTCCAGCATCCGGTCCGTCAGGAGGTGGCCCATCGACGGATCCTGGAGCGCCTCGGCAAACGCGCCGGGTGAGAGGATCTGGCCACTGTCCGTACGAATGCGGCACAGAGCCTCGAGGCCGACGATTTCCTGCGTCGGAAGACTGACGATCGGCTGGTAATGCGCCTCTATCCGATCTTCGGCCAAGGCGCTTGTCATGGTCTGCAGTGCCCGAAACCGGTTTGCGATCGCCCCGGCAAGATCGTCGCTGTAAAGCACGAAACCGCCTCTGGCCGTCTGCTTGGCATGATGGAGTGCAAGATTTGCATGTTGCAGAAAGGTCGGAACGTGGGCTGGCCCGGGCGGTTCGAAGGTCGCGCCCCCGCAGGTGACCGAGACCGGCAGGAGATGTTCGTTGCGCTGCGGTGTCCGGTTCTCCAGAGCGCGCAGAATTTCTGCCGAAACTGCTGACAATTCCGTTGCGGGACGATTTTCGATCAAGACTGCGAACTCATCGGCGTCCACCCTGAAGGTAGTGGCCGGCGCTGCGATCCGAGCAACTACTTGACCGACCTCCAGGATCAGTCTGTCGCCGGTCGCATGCCCAAAGGCATCGTTGACCCGGCCGAGCTGATCGATATCGACGAGCAGAACCGAAAGAGGGGCAGACGCACTGTCGACGGCCGCCTCCAGCGTTTTCAAAAAGTTGGCGCGGTTGCCGAAGCCGGTGAGGTTGTCGAAAAAGGCGAGCCTCTGATTGTCGGCCTTCACCTCCTCGCGCTCAAGCACGAGCGAGCAAAGGTCGAGGCATTCGGCGACGATCATTCGTTCTTCGGGGGTGGGGCCGCGATTGTCCTTGTAGTAAAATCCAAATGCCCCGAGCACGCGTCCGTCACTGCGCAGGATGGGGCTGGACCAACACGCCTTGACGCCATGTTCTTTCGCAAGGATGTCGGCAAGCGGCCGATAGGGGATCCAGAGCGGATCAGCAAAGATATCAGTAACAGCGATCGGCCTGCGGAAATGGGCAGCCGTACCGCACGAGCCAACATCCGGTCCGATCGGTATCCCATCGAGCGCGTCCGAATAGGTCTTGGCGATTGTCGGCCCTGCCAGGGGATGCAGGAGCCCTTCACGGTCAACAGTCACGATTGAACAAATGACGCCGGCTGCAAGCCGTTCAGCATGGTCGCAAATGCGATCGCCGGCCTCTTCGAGGGAAGATCCCCGTGCCAGCATATCCAGAATTTCCTGCTGAAGCTGTCCTCGCATGCCTGGCCTCCGTCATGTCGCCCTGCGCTCGAACGGTCTCGAAGCTCGATCGACCGGTTAAGATCGAAACTAGCAGGTATCATGTTACAGGTTTGGAAATATATCGCCTACAATTCGAGCCCAAGGTTGGGGCGTATTGTCACCTGGTAGACAGCAACGGCGAAGCGAAGCGGCTGATATATGTACCTCCGACTCGATACGTTTAGCCCTGAAGAATGTGCTGCCGCACCAATCCCTTCAGATACTCCGCATCGCCGGCTTCGATTGCATCGATCATCAGGTGATGCTCCCGGCTCGACTGCTCCACACGGGCGCGTGTCCGCCACTGCGAAACCGGCGCCGATGAGGTCCGCTGGCGAATTTCCGTGATGAGATCGACCAGTTCCAGATTGCCGCCGAGGATCAGCAAATGGCGATGAAAGGAGAGATTTGCCTCGTAGAGTTCCAGCATGGTGCCATTCAGCACCATGAAGTCGAACTGCTCCGCAAGTCCGCGCAAACTGGCGATATCTGCCAGCGACGCGTTCTGAATGATCGTACCGACGATGGCCGTTTCCAGGATGATACGGATCTCGCTGACTTCTCGCGCTCGCCGCCCATCCGGCTCGTAGACATGGTAGCCGCGGTTCGGCACGTGTTCGACGAGCCTCTTCTGGGCGAGGCGGTCGAGAGCTCGGCGCACTTCGGGCCGCGTGCAGTTGTAACGTCGCTCAAGATCGATCTGCTTCAACCATGTTCCGGGCAGGAGGACACCGGCTAGGATGTCCTGAAGCACGAGATCCGTCACGTCGCGCCCGGCAGATGTTCCCTGCCCCGAATCCATCATGACATCCGCCATTCTAACTTCCCCTGACTTTCCTCATCGATACCACGGGCTGAAGCATTTCCGTAAGGCAGCCCGAACTGTTTGCCGTGATGAAAATTTATTCGTGCACACGGATTGCGCATAAATTTTTTGTATCCTAAATTGGCGCCAATTTTGGATACTATGCTAGACAAAGCTGTTTTGGAAGCCATGAAAAACTCGGAAGCCGTGTGGGACATCGTTGAAGCCAAGAGCGCAGCCTTCTTTGCGCTCAGCGATCGGATCTGGGATATGCCGGAGACGAATTACGAAGAATATCGCTCCGCCGAAGAGCATGCCCGCCAGCTGGAAGCGGAAGGATTTCGTGTCGAGCGCGGCGTTGCGGGACTGCCGACGGCCGTCATGGGCGAAGCCGGCGAAGGTGGTCCTGTTATCGCAATCCTCGGTGAATTCGACGCGCTGCCCGGGCTGAGCCAGGAAGCGGGGCTGGCTGAAAAGCGTGAGGTGACGGCAAATGGCAACGGCCATGGCTGCGGCCACAACCTGCTCGGCGCCGGTTCGATGCTAGCGGCAGCCGCGGTGAAGGACTTCCTTGCCGCAAACGGCCTCAAGGGCCGCGTGCGTTATTACGGCTGCCCGGCAGAAGAAGGCGGGTCTTCCAAGGGCTTCATGGTTCGTGCCGGCGTATTCGATGACGTCGATATCGCCATTTGCTGGCATCCGGCGGCTTTTGCCGGCGTCAATAACCCTGTGTCGCTTGCCTGCAACGAACTCAACTTCCATTTCAGCGGCCGCTCCTCTCATGCTTCGGCAACGCCGCATCTCGGCCGCAGCGCTCTTGATGCCGTTGAGCTCATGAATGTCGGCGTCAACTATATGCGCGAGCATATGCCATCGACGGCGCGCATCCATTACGCCGTCACCGATACCGGCGGTTCCGCGCCGAATGTGGTGCAGGCCCGTGCGACGGTGCGCTATCTCATTCGTGCCCGAAATCTCCCCGAACTCCTGTCGCTCGTCGCCCGTGTCAAGAAAGTCGCCGAGGGCGCAGCCCTCATGACCGAGACGTCAGTCCGCAGCGAAGTCATCAGCGGCGATGCCAACCTCGTCGGCAATGCTCCGCTCGAAGATTTGATGTTTGCCAACCTCGAGCGCCTCGGTCCGCCCGTTTTCGATGATGGCGACCGCGCGACCGCCCGGAAATTCCAGGCGACCATGAGCACCGAGGATATTGCCTCCTCCTACGCGCGTTTCGGCCTGAAGCCGAAGAAGGACCAGCCGCTTTGCGAGGAAATCTTCCCRCTCTATGCCGGCGACAGCACGATCGTCGGCTCCACCGATGTCGGCAGCGTCAGCTGGGTCGTACCGACGGTACAGATGCGCGGTGCGACCTATGCGATCGGCACGCCCGGCCATTCCTGGCAGCTCGTCGCCCAGGGCAAGCTTCCGGCGGCCCACAAAGGCACGGAACATGCGGCGAAAGTCATGGCGAGTACCGCCATCGACCTGATCCGCGATCCTGATCTCATCGAGGCGGCCAAGGCGGACCTGAAGGGTCGCCTCGATGGGACGTCATTCGTCAATCCGATCCCTGATGACGTTCAGCCGCCGCTGCCGCAGAAGCAGGCATCATGAACCAGCCCGGCATCCTCGAGCTGATTAGTTTCGGCCCCGACGGATGGGGCAAAGCGCTCATGGCCGGTGCATGGATGACGATTCTTGTTGCGATTTCCGGTTATGCGATCGGMGCGGTGATCGGCACTTTCGGTGCCTGGGCGAAGATATCGGGCGGYCGCGGCGTCAGGATCGCCGCCGATACCTATACGACGGTTCTTCGCGGCATACCGGATCTCTTGGTCATCTACCTCTTCTATTTCGGAGGCAGCGCCGCCGTCACGGCACTCGGCCGGCTTTTTGGGGCCGAAGGCTTCCTCGGCTTCCCGGGTTTTCTTGCCGGATCGCTCGCCGTCGGCGTGACCTCAGGTGCACAATTTACCGAGGTGTTCCGAGGGGCGTTCAAGGCGGTCCACGCCGGTGAGATCGAGGCTGCAATTGCCTGCGGCATGGGCCGTATATTGCGGTTTCGCCGCATCGTCGCGCCATTGACGCTTCGCCACGCACTGCCAGGCCTTGGCAATGTCTGGCAAGTCGTCCTGAAGGAATCCGCGCTCGTTTCCATCACCGGCGTGGCCGAACTGCTCCGCCAGACACAAGTCGCCGCCGGCTCGACCGGTCTACCCTTCGATTTCTATGTCGTCACCGGAGCGATCTATCTTATTATATCAACTGGTTCCGGCCTTTTCTTGAGGCAAGCTGAAAAGCACTTCTCTCGCGGCGTAAGGAGAAGCTGATGGATTGGCAATTTCTCATCGAAACCTTCGTCAGTCTCATTTCAGCCATCCCGCTGACACTTCAGCTTGCCGCGACCTCGATCGCGCTCGGCGCAGTCATGGCGCTCGCGATCGCACTTTGCCGGCTTTCCGGTATCAAGGTGCTTGAATGGTTTGCGCGGGCTTATGTCTTCGTCTTTCGCGGCACTCCGCTACTCGTGCAGATCTTCCTGATCTATTACGGGCTCGGCCAGTTTCCCGAGGTCAGGCACAGCATCTTCTGGCCGCTCCTGCGCGAACCCTATTGGTGCGCCGTGATCGCGCTGACCATGAATACCGCTGCTTACGCGAGCGAGATCATCCGCGGCGGCCTTCAGTCGGTACCCTTCGGCCACATCGAAGCGGCGCGTGCCTGCGGCATGCCACGGTTCATGCAGTTCCGTCGCATCGTTCTGCCGCTCGCGATCCGGCAGGCATTGCCGGCTTACTCGAACGAGATGATCGCCATGGTGAAGGCGACGTCGCTCGCCTCGATCATCACCCTGATGGAAGTGACCGGCGTTGCCGCCAGGATYATCTCCGAGACCTATCGGGCAATCGAAGTGTTCATCGTCGCGGGCGCCATCTATCTGGCGATCAACTTCCTGCTGACGCGTCTCGTCTATCTCGTCGAATACTGGCTGAGCCCGCATCTGCGCCAGCCCCTTCCCTACCATCCCGCGGCAGTCCCCGCATCCGCACTCGAAGGAGACGCTCGATGATTGCGGCGAACGCCCCTCTTTCTCCGATCGCGCTCAGCGTGAAGGACCTGCACAAGAGCTTCGGTCCTGTGGAGGTTTTGAAAGGCATCTCGCTTGATGCGCATGAAGGCGATGTGGTCTCCATCCTCGGTTCCTCCGGCTCGGGAAAGTCCACCTTCCTGCGCTGCATCAACCTTCTGGAGACGCCCAATTCCGGCGAGGTGACCGTTGCGGGTGAGACGATCCGCATGGTTGCCGACGGCAAAGGCGGCAGCCGACCGGCCGAACGCAGACAGGTCGATCGCATCCGTTCGCAGCTTGGAATGGTCTTCCAGAGCTTCAATCTCTGGTCCCACAAGACTGTGCTCGAAAACGTCATCGAAGCGCCCGTCCATGTCCTCAGCCGTCCGAAGGCAGAATGCATCGAGGAGGCCGAGGCCCTGCTTGCCAAGGTGGGGATTGCCGAGAAGCGCAATTTCTATCCCTCGCATCTTTCCGGTGGCCAACAGCAGCGCGCAGCGATCGCACGCGCGCTTGCCATGCGACCGAAGGTGATGCTCTTCGACGAGCCGACCTCGGCGCTCGATCCCGAGCTCGTCGGCGAAGTACTGCGCGTCATGCGCGCGCTTGCCGAAGAAGGCCGCACCATGCTGGTCGTCACCCATGAAATGGGCTTTGCCCGCGATGTCTCCAGCCGGGTCGTCTTCCTGCATCAGGGCGTCGTCGAAGAGGACGGCAAGCCGCAGGAGGTCTTTGCCAATTCCCGGTCGGACCGTTTCCGCCAGTTCATCAGCAAATAGTTTTCTCAGCCCAAACAAAGAAAAGGGGAGCAAAAACATGACGTTCTTTTCACGGGTTCTGATGGCGACATCAGCCGCGGCCATCATCGCGACGGCCGGCATCGCGCATGCCGAAGACAAGAAGTGGACGACGGTAACGATCGCCACCGAAGGGGCCTTCAAGCCCTATAACTTCACCAAGCCGGATGGCTCGCTCGATGGTTACGAGATCGAGTTGACCAAATATCTCTGCGACCACATGAAGGTCGAGTGCAAGATCGTCGTCCAGAACTTCGATGGCATGATCCCGGCGCTGAACGCCGGCAAGTTCGACGCCATCATCTCCGGCATGTCGGCGACGGCCAAGCGTGAAGAGGTTATCGCCTTTAGCGATTCCTACGGCTCCACCGGCCAGGCCTTCGCAACCTCGAAGATGGGCGATCTCGCGAACCTGCCTGAAAAGGGCCAGGTGTTCTCGCTCGCCAGCGATGAAGCGGGTGCTGCTGCCGAGATCGAGAAGATCAAGCCGGCGCTGCAGGGCAGGACGATCGGTGTGCAGACGGCCTCAACCGCGGCCGCCTTCGTCGACAAATATCTGAAGGGTATCGTCGAGGTCAGAGAATATAAGACGACGGAAGAGCATGATCTCGATCTCAAGGCCGGTCGTGTCGACATCGTCATGGCATCGATGGCCTATCTGACCACGGCTTCTGAGAAGCCGGGCAATGATGACATGACGACTGCCGGTCCGCGTTTCCAGGGCGGTTTCCTCGGTCGCGGCAGTTCCGTTGGCCTGCGCAAGAGCGATACCGAATTGAAGGCGATGTTCAACGACGCGATTGCGGCCGCGAAGGCGGATGGCACGATCAAGACGCTGTCGGAAAAATGGTTCGGCTTCGACGTTACGCCAAAGTGAATGAACTTAAGATCGATGCCCGGCGAGCGAAACTCGTCGGGTATTGCCATTCAGCCTGTCATCGGCGCCTGCGCGTAGCGTACCGCCGATCGCCTTGATGGCAGAGACGTCTGAGCAGCCATGGCGCTCAACGTTCCGTCGCGGAATATTCAATGGACAGAGCCTTGCAGCGCTCGTAAGCGGCGTCTACATCGCTATTCGTGTGGTCGCGGGTGTCGCCAACGGCAGCCCGACATTTAAAAGAAACAAGACACGATTCCATTGTGCAGGAGGGGCAACTATGGCCAATCTTCCCGATATGACGAAACACCGCGGCTTTCCGTCGGGCATGCCAGGGAGCGGCATTCAGTTCACCATCCGCCGTGCCAATCCCAGGGGCGTGACGCCGATCAAGGCCCTGCCCCGCCGCGCCCGACCCGGGACGGCAGAGCACCGGGTCGATGCAGCCTTCCTGCATGCGCTTTGGCATCATTTCGGGGCAGAGCCCTTCGAGCGCGGCAATCTCGACGCGGCTCGGCTCAACTTGCTCTTTGGACGAGAAGTGGTGGCTGTCGACAAGGACTTCGATGCGATGTCCTATGAGGCGATGCTCGTCATCGACGAAAAGGTAGCACGTCAGAATTTCCCGGAAGCGTTTGAAGACGTCATGGAGGTTTGATGAGAGCGCTGGCGATGGGCACTGAGCGTTGGGTCCATGGCCATCATCATCGGAAAACCAAGCACATAGCGATTGCCCATATTGTCGTCTCAAACAGAGCTGCCAATAAATCCTTTATGGCGCAAAGCTTCGCAAATTTCCAAGAATGAAATCGTAGACTGGTTCAGGCTGTCCCGGCCCGGTCGTCCGCAAAACCGGCGGAAWGCTTGCTGATGCTTCTGCTCTGTCAGCAAGCATCGCTGGCGACATTCCGAGTGCCTGCGAAAAGGCGTCATGCGGGACTTTCGATAGTTGACGAAGCAGCCCGGCGGCGCGGCCAGCATGACGCATAGCCGGTGTGCGTTTGCCTTCGCGGATCTTCACACCGGCAGCGGAGAGCAGGATCAAGCCCTTGAGCAAGGCGCGTAGCGCACTGCCTCTCTCCGCGACCTGCCAAATCCCCTCCCAGGCCTCATGCGCTTCCCAGTAATAGCCATGGTTGAAAAGGTCCGCGCCCCACGCGAATTCATCGGAATCGAGTGTCGGAAGAATCGGTGCAGGCTCAACCTGGTAACTGTGCCCTGCCGGATCCCGTACGGGATGGGGCATCCGACCGGGCAAATAGGCGTAGCGCGGAAAGCTTCTCTGCGGCAGCAGACGAGGACGTTGCATAACCTCAATCATCATGCCGGTGACCATGATCGCAAGCGAAGCTGCGCGCAAGCCGGCCGACAAATCGCTTCGTCGCCACCATCGGATCGGCTGTCCTCATAGGCGCGGAACGACGTCGCCGACGTACGCCGATTGTCCTAGGACAGCGCCTCGTCTACGGCGATTTGCGCCATCGCAAGTGCTGCCTCCCGGGTTTTTGCGGCAGCGATGAAGAGGCCCTTGTGGCAGAAAGTCGCTCCTTCGACGCCGCAGACACGCTCGAGCTCCTGGCTAGTCAATCCCGCCCAGGATGCAGGCAAATCGGCGCGCAGCTCGAAGCCCTCGTCAGCGCGGCGGATGCCGGTCAGGCACCAGTCGTTTTCCCGTGGGTGAACGACGAAAAGCAGATGATCCGCCTTCGCTCTTACGATCGCCGCGCGAAAAGGCATGCCCATTGGCAATTCGAGAACATGCCCCTCGCCTGTCTCGTTGATCGCCTTGAGAACAAGGGCTTCCGCGCGGAGTTTCGCAGCCTGCGTTGCGATACCGGCCTCCACGAAGCTTCGCGCAATCGAAAGGGCGGCGTGGAACGCCCGGTCATCGGCCTCGGGATCCTTGGCATCGAAAACCGGTTTCAAGGTTTCCAGCAGGGCCGGCAGTGTAAGGCCTGCCAGCTCGCCTGCGATGGAAGGATCAAGCGCACCATTGTCAGTCAGATCGACCGGCAAGACGAACTTGAAGTCGAAGGAAGCATGCACCGATGAAATATGCGTTTCGGGCACGCCAAGGGCTGCAAGATAATCAGCCCCATAGTGTTTCCAGACGAGCCCGAAGGAACTGTAGGGCCGTCCGTCCTCACGCATGGGCGCGCCACGCTGATGGTGGTCGAAAATACCTGCTGCGGGATCATACTGCCCGCCGACGTCGTAGATGATGCGATCGGTGGCCGGTGTGGTCCATTCGACATTTCTGCTGCGAATGATCCTGGCCTGTGGGAACAGCCGGGTCAGAATGACGCTCGAAAGCAGCTCATCGGCGTGGAAGCCGCCTGAATGGGTAACCAAGTATAAGGGAGTCATTGTCAGATGCGCCTCTCGGAGCCGGGAATGTGTCGCCGTCCTGATAGCCCGCGTCGACCCTCAGCTCAACAGTCGGTGAGGGAAACGGCCGCACAATTCTGTCGATCCGGATATTGAAAGGCATTTCGGACGTGATGCAGCCACAATGCTGCGGTAACACCATAAAAATCCGGGGACATTGTATCCTCGATGAGACAAGCTCCGTTGTCCGATTGCCGACGCACACTTGCGACCCTCCCCTCAGCAATTTGTGGTAGCCGCAGTTGAATGCTGCTTCTGGGCATAGACCCCGTGCCAAGGCACGAGTGGCGAGCTGCGACGGYGGATCATCGCCGACGAGCGCCCAAGCAATCATTTCCAGACAATCAGGAGCGAACCTTCKCGGTTCGGATTTCTCATGAATAATCACCATTTCGCCCACCCCAACAGAAGTGCTACACCATCGAAGCAGCGCCTGCTGGATCGATACAAGCAGTACCTTCAGTTTGCCGAGCTGAAGTCTTTGGCCGGTGACCGGATCGGCGCAGAAAATGACTATCAGCATGCCGAACATTTCTTCCGCAGCGCTGCCCAACAGAAAGACGCCGACCGACTATGAACGTAACGATGACGGCCGGCCAAGACGCCGGTGCCGAAAAAGCCTGGCTCAAGATTCTCTCGAATTACCGAAAACCCAATACAGGCMGAAGCCTATATGAACTGGCCGTGACCTTGATCCCGTTTGTCCTTTTTTGGGCAGCAGCGGGGGTCGCGATCCATTTCGGCTATTGGCTCGGCATAATCCTTGTCGTCCCGGCAGCCGGATTCCTTTTACGGCTCTTTATGCTGCAACATGATTGCGGGCATGGCTCGTTTTTCGGACGGCGTCAGTGGGATGACTGGACAGGGCGCGTGATCGGCATCCTCACGCTCACACCTTACGACTATTGGCGCCGCGCACACGCGGAACACCATGCCTCAGCCGGCAATCTGGATGAGAGGGGGGTCGGTGATATCACCACGCTGACGGTCGAGGAATATCGCGCCTTGACGGGTCGAGGAAAACTCGCCTATCGCCTCTATCGACATCCTCTGGTCATGTTCGGCATTGGCCCTGCCTATCTTTTTCTCTTCAAGCAAAGGCTGCCGTTCGGCATGATGCGCTCCGGGGCGCTGCCCTGGATTTCGACGATGGCGACAAACGCCGGCATTGCTGCACTCGCCATTCTCCTCATCTGGGCCGTCGGGATCGTTCCCTTTCTGCTGATCCATTTGCCAACCGTTCTGCTTGCCGGATCGGCTGGCGTCTGGCTGTTCTACGTTCAACACCAATTCGAAGACACGCACTGGTCCAAACCTCCGGAATGGACGTTCCCCTATTCCGCCATGCATGGCGCCTCGCATTATGATCTACCGCGCCCCCTGCGATGGATCACTGCCAATATCGGCATGCACCATGTCCACCATCTGTCGAGCCGAGTGCCATTTTACAGGTTGCCGGAAGTGCTGCGTGACTATCCGGAGTTGGCGAAGCTTGGGCGCATCAATATTCGCGACAGCCTCAGCTGCGTGAAGCTCATCCTCTGGGACGAGACGGCACGACGGCTGATTTCACTGCGTGAGGCAGAGGTGCGCACCTAACAGCAGGTTCAGGCGCACACCGCGATCGGTCAGCTCAGATTTTTCAGATAGAGCGAGAGCAGTTGCGTCTGCGAGGAGATGCCGAGCTTGCGATAGACGTTTCGGCGGTGAACCTTCACGGTTCCMGTCGAAATGTTGAGCTTCAGTCCGATCGATTCCGACGAGTGGCCCTGCAGCACCAGTTCGACGATGGCCGTTTCGCGGCCCGTGAGGTTGAGGTCGTGCCAGACAGTATCGACGCGCGGGATGCCCTCGTTTTTGCGGCGGCTCCTGCCTCTTGCCGCAAGCTGCGCGTCGAAGCGTGGCGCAAGTCCGGCCCAATAATGTTTCACCATGCTGGCCACAAGCGGCTCGACCTTCTTCAGAGTAGCGAATTCGGCGGGCGGAAAAGCGCCGGTCTTTTCGCGCCGCATCAGCGACAGCACGACTGTGATATCGCCATCGACGGGCACGAAGAAGCCAATTTCTTCGGCTAGTCCGGTCTGCACATAATAGGTGCGATAGTATTCGCTGGAAAAGAACCGGTCCGGCGCAAGCTCGCGCATCCGGAAGACGCCTTCGCGCCGCTCCCGAGCAGTGTGGTAGAAGGGATCGAGCAGGTAAGGTCCTGCCTGATAGAGCGTCACGAAAACGACGTTCTCTTCGCGATCGAAGGTGCTGTAAAGATCGATCGGCCGCTCTTTTGCCCGATAGGCGAAGACGACGACATAGTCGAAGCGCACCAGTGCGGCCATCATCTGGCGGAATGTATCGCCGAAGCCCGCATCCGCCATGGCCGACTTGCCGACCGTGGTTTTGAAGGCGGCAAACAGCGTCTCCAGCTCGATACTCACTAGCCCTTCCCCTCCGCCGTTCCACGCAATTTCCCGCAGCCCGGATATACACCTTCCACGAAACGTTGTGCGCCAAAATACCTCTCTCGGGGTATATACCGTGCAGGAAGCTCAGGCTTACTCTTTCCTTAACGACGGTGGCAATAAGGCAGCGATAGACTGCCATTCCAACCAACCGCAGGGAACAGACGTGGCATCCGCTTCGACGAACGATATCGAATTCCGTTCGGTCACAAAGAACTATGGCGCCGTGACCGCTGTAACGGACATCAACCTTACTGTGCCCAAGGGCGCATTTCTGGCGCTGCTTGGGCCTTCCGGCTGCGGCAAGACGACCTGCCTGCGCATGATCGGCGGCTTCGAGCAGCCGAGCGAAGGCACGGTGCTGATCGACGGGCACGAGATGAATGGCGTTCCGGCCTATCGCCGACCCGTCAACATGGTGTTCCAGCATTACGCGCTGTTTCCGCATTTCAACGTCGAGCAGAATGTCGCCTACGGCCTGAAGCAAATGCGCCCGAGGATCGGAGCGGCCGAGATCGACCGCCGTGTCGCCGAGGCGCTCGAGATGGTCCGGCTCGGCGGCTTTGCCAAGCGGCGGATTCATGAAATGTCGGGCGGCCAGCAACAGCGCGTGGCGCTTGCCCGGGCCATCGTCAACCGGCCTTCCGTGCTGCTGCTCGACGAACCTCTGGCCGCACTCGACAAGAAGCTGCGCTCGGCGATGCAGATCGAGTTGCAGACCCTGCAGCGCGAACTCGGCATCACTTTCGTCCTCGTCACCCATGACCAGGAGGAAGCACTTTCGATGGCCGATGTCGTCTGCGTCATGAGTGCCGGACGCATCCGACAATTGGGCAGCCCGCAGGAAGTCTATGACCGCCCGGCCGATCTTTTCGTCGCCGACTTCGTCGGCAAGACGAACCGCATCACTGCGGCGATGGAGGCTGATGGCGCCACGCTGCGGCTGGCCGATGGTTCAGCAATCGCCTCCGGCAAACGGCTCGCGCCAGGAGAGGTCATTGCGGCTCTTCGCCCTGAGGCAATCCGTCTGACGCGTCAGGCGACGGTAACAGGCACGTCATTCAAGGGAACTGTGACGCACCGCATTTTCCTCGGCTCATCGGCAGAATATGCCGTGAGCGTGCCGGGGCTTGGCGATTTCCTGATCACCGCCGATCGCCGCAGCATGAACGAGAGTGATCTCGTGGAGCCGGGCGAGGAGGTTTTCCTCGGTTTCGACCCTGCAGCCATCCATGTCTTTCCAGCGTCGAATGCATAAACCAAAACAAGGGAACAGCATCATGAGCAAGGATTATAAGGACAATCTCCCCATTTCCGCCGAAGGCTTCATGGACGAGTTCATGCGCCTGAAGCGCGGCTCAGTCAGTCGTCGCCACTTCCTCGGGATCACCGGCCTCGGTCTTGCGACCGCCGTGCTGTCGCGCTTCCCGGGCGCACTGTCGACGCCTGCCTATGCGGCAGACGACCTCGGCACGCAGATGTCGATCGCCACATGGCCGAACTATCACGATCCGGCAACCTTCGAGAACTTCAAGGCGGCAACCGGCGTTGCCGTCGAAGTCAACGTCTTCGGTTCGAACGAGGAAATGCTTGCCAAGCTTCAGGCCGGCGCCTCCGGCTGGTCGCTTTTCGTGCCGACCAACTACACGATCTCGACCCATCACAAGCTCGGCCTGATCGAGGAACTCGACCTTTCGAAGATCCCGAATTTCAGCCAGGCAAGCGAAAGCCCGCGTTTCACCAAGGAGGGCCAGATCGACGGCAAGACCTATGCCGTGCCGAAGAACTGGGGCACGACAGGCTTCTCCGTCAATACGTCCAAGATCAAGACCAAGCTTTCGAGCTGGAAGGACTTTTTCGAGATCGCCCAGACGGAAGCCGACGGCCGTGCCATGGTGCACGACTACCAGCTGACGACGATTGGCAGTGCGCTTGTCTCGCTCGGCTATGACTTCAATTCGATCAAGGCCGACGAGCTTGCCAAGGCGGAAGAATTGCTGATCAAGGTCAAGCCGCATCTCTTCGCAATCAATTCCGACTACCAGCCGTCGATGCGCTCCACCGATGCGTGGCTCACCATGTGCTGGACCAATGATGGCGCGCAGCTCAACCGGGACATGCCGGAACTTGCCTATATCCTCGGCACCGACGGCGGCGAAATCTGGACCGACTATTATGCGATCCCCAAGGATGCGCCGAACAAGGCTGCTGGCTATGCGCTGCTCAACTACCTGATGGACCCGCAGAACGCGGTGAAGGAGCACATCGCCAACGGTGCACCGACCACCGACAGCCGCGTCATCGCGCTGCTGCCGAAGGAGGTCACGTCCAACAAAATCGTCTATCCTGACGAAGCAGCACTTACCCCGCTGGAATTCGGCGCCGCCGTGACGCTCACCGATCCGGGTCGTGCCGAACTGATGGCGCGCTTCAAGTCCGCATAATTCCATCTTTGAATTCCGGCCCCCCACACTTTGCCATGGGGGCCGGTTCAGCTCTCAGATCCGGCGGATAACGACACCAGCCATGTCCCTGACCCATGCCACCAAACGGCGTTTAATCACCGTCGCCCTTGTCGGCCCGGCAAGCGCCTGGCTATTCGTCTTCCTGGTGCTGCCTTTTATCGCCATCATCGTCTTCGCCTTTGGCGAGCGGGCGCCGGAAGGCGGTTATCAGGCGGGTTTCACCTTCGAGCAGTTTGCCAATCTCGGAGCGCGGTCGGCCGCCTTCGTCAATACGCTGATCCTGGCGCCGATCGGGTCGGCCGCCTGCCTCATCATCGCCTATCCGGTTGCCTATTACCTGGCGGTCAAGGCGAGCCCGCAGCGCCGGCTGCTGCTCGTCTCGCTGGTCGTCGTTCCCTTCTGGACCAGCCTTCTGGTGCGCACCTATGCCTGGATGTATCTGCTCGGCGCCCGTGGCATTCCGCATCTGCTTGAATTCGTCGGCATCGAAAATATCAGGCTGATCAATACGCCCGGCGCCGTGCTGCTCGGCATCGTCTACGGTTACCTGCCGCTGATGATCATGCCGATTTATGTCAGCCTCGAAAAGCTGGACCGCCGGCTGCTCGAAGCCTCGGCCGACCTTGGCGCGAAGCCTATCTCGACCTTCTTCGGCATCACGCTGCCCCTGTCGCTACCGGGTGTCATGACCGGCGTTGCGCTGGTGACGATCCTGCTTCTCGGGGAGTACCTGATCCCGCAGCTTCTCGGCGGCGGCAAGGTGTTCTTCATCGGCAATGCACTTGTTGACCTCTTCCTGCAATCACGCAACTGGCCCTTTGGATCGGCGATTGCCGTCACACTGGTTGCCGTCGTCGTCATCGTGCTGCTTGTCGCCATGCGCATTGCCTGGCGCGTCGCAGGTACCCGCCAGGTGGATCTCATCTGATGCGCGCACTCGTGATCTTCGTCTATCTGTTCCTTTACACGCCAATCGCGCTCGTCGTGCTGTTCTCCTTCAACGCGGGACGCAATGCCAGCGAGTTTACCGGCTTCTCGACGCAATGGTATGGTCGAGCGCTTTCCAACACCTTCCTGATGGAAGCGCTGCGCAACAGCCTGATCATCGCCTTTACCAGCGCAGCACTCGCCGCGATCTTCGGCACCATGGCTGCCATCGGCATGGAGCGGCTCGGTGCCCGGACGCGCGCCATCTTCGACGGTCTCTTTGCTGCGGCGATCGTCGTGCCCGGTGTCGTCATCGGCATTGCGACGCTGGTTGCCCTCGTCGAAGTCTTCGGCTTCATCAACCCTGCTATCGCCGCTCTTTGGCCGGGTGACCAGCCTCCGAAGCTCGCACTCGGCTATGGCTCGATCATTGCCGCCCACGGGCTCTTCACCATGGCTCTGGTGACGATGATCGTGAAGGCGCGCATCGCGAGCCTTGGGCGCGATATCGTCGAGGCTTCGAGCGATCTCTACGCGACACCGTTCACGACCTTTCGGCAGATCGTACTGCCGCAGATCATGCCGTCGATCCTGGCGGGTTTTCTGCTCGCCTTCACCTTTTCCTTCGACGATTTCATCATCGCCTTCTTCGTGGCGGGCTCCAACACGACGCTGCCGATCTATGTCTTCGCCTCCATCCGCCGCGGCGTGACACCTGAAATCAATGCAGTCGCGACGATGGTGCTGATCGCCTCGCTTGCCCTCATTCTCATCGCGCGCTTCCTGATGCGCGAAAAGACAACGACAAACTGACCGGGGAAATGCCATGATACTGAGAGATCGCGTTGCAATCGTCACCGGAGCAGGCTCAGGCATCGGGCGGGCCGGCGCGCTGATCATCGCGCGCGAAGGCGCCCATATCGTCGCTGCGGATATCGATTTCCGGAACGCTGAAGAGACCGTCAGCCAGATTGCCGAGGCGGGCGGCAGCGCCGAAAGCCTGGTGGTCGATGTCACCGATGACAAGGCGCTTGAAACCGGCATTGCCGCTGTTGCCGCGCGCCACGGCCGGATCGACATCCTCCACAATCACGCCGGCGCACAGGTGGCCGGCGATCTGGAACAGGTTGCTGTCGAAGGCTTCGACAGGTCCTGGAGCCTGAATGTGCGGGCGCATTTCATGGCCGCGCGCTTCGTCATGCCCATAATGAAAAAGGCAGGCAAAGGCGTAATCCTCAACACGTCCTCGTCGTCGGGCGTGCTCTACGACCGCGAAATGATCGCTTATACGACGACCAAACATGCTGTCATCGCCATGACCCGGCAGATGGCGGGCGACTATGCGAAATTCGGCATTCGCGTGAATGCGCTTTGCCCCGGATGGGTCGACACGCCATTCAATGAGCCATTCATTGCGCAGATGGGCGGCCGCGAAGCGATCGAAGGCTACATTGCCGAAAAGGTACCGCTCGGCCGCTGGGCGGATGTTTCGGAGATCGCCGAACCGATCCTGTTCCTGGTCTCGGACCGTTCCTCCTACATGACGGGCCAAATCCTCGTCGTCGATGGCGGCGAGACCGTTGTCTAGGACGACTGGAAAGTCAGTTGCACCTTGCAGGCCAGCGAACGGTTGCCCGCAATGGTAAAGGCTGAAACGGCGTCCTGGAGCGGCAGGCTGTGGCTGATGATCGGCCGCACATCGATCTTCCGGCGGGAAATCAGGTCGACAGCGGTMGTAAACTCCTCGTGAAAGCGCTGCGTCCCGTGGATGTGCAGCTCCTTGCCGACGATGGCGTTGAGGGGCAACGGAACGTCTCCGGTGACGCCGACCTGGATGATGGTGCCGCGGGGRCGGATTGCGGCGATTGCGCTGTGGATGGCCGGAGCGGCTGCAGAACATTCGAATACGAGATCGAAATAGCCTTTTCCCGTCTGAAATTCGGCAAATGAAGCTGTATCCCGCGCCACGTTGATCGTGCGGCTGGCTCCCATTGCTTTCGCCCGCGCGAGCGCCGCATCGGCAAGGTCGGTGACGACGATCTCGCCGGCGTCATAATGTCTGATAACGGCAACCATCAGGGAACCGATCGGTCCGGCGCCCGTCACCAGGACTTTTTTGCCGGCAATGCCGGGCGAACGTGTTGCGGCATGCAGGCAGACGGATAACGGCTCGCTGCAGGCCGCTTCCGCCGGTGTTGTCGAGGCTCCAACCTCGACGCATTGTCTGGCCGGCACCACCAGCCATTCCCGGAACATGCCCTGCTCATGCGGCAGGCGCATCGCACTGCCCATGAAGCGCATTTCGAGGCAGTGGATCGGCAAGCCGATACGGCAATATTCGCAAGCACCGCAGGGCTGGCTCGGATTGACTGCGACCAGCGCTCCGGCCTTCAGGGTGACGCCCTCACCTGCCTGCTCCACGGTTCCGGCGGCCTCGTGGCCGGGGATCATCGGCTCGCGAACCCTGACCGGCCCGAAACCGCCATCCTGGTAATAATGCAGGTCGGAGCCGCAGATACCTGCGGCTGCCATCTTCAAAAGCACCTCGCCCGGGCCGGGGGCTGCGACCGGATCAGTCTCGATCCTGAGATCGCCCTTTGCATAAAGCCGTGCCAGCCGAGTCTGCATCGAACCCTCCTACTTCAGCAATCCGAGCTGCTGTGGCAGCCAGAGGGATACGGAGGGAATGAAGGTGATCAGGATCAGGGCGATGAAGAGCGGTGCCAGCCAGGGCAAGATCGCCATCGTCGTCCGTTCGACGGAAAGTTTCGCCACCCGCGATAGCACGAAGAGCACCATGCCGAGCGGCGGATGCAAGAGCCCGATCATCAGGTTCAGGGTCATGATGAGGCCGAATTGCACCGGATCAATGCCAAACTTCGCAACGATCGGCAGAAGGATCGGCACGAGGATGGTGATAGCAGCAATTGTATCCAGGAAGCAGCMGACGAACAGCATCAACAGATTCACCAGGATCAGGAAAACCCACTTATTGTCAGTGATGGACAGGATCGTATCGGACAGAAGCTGTGCGGCCTGGCTCACCGTCAGCAACCACGCGAAGACCGAGGCAGCAGTGACGATGAAGAGAACGGAGGCTGTCGTCTCGATCGTGTCGAAGCTCGCCTTGGCAAGCGTCGAGAACGTCATCGTTCGGTAGCGCACTAGGCCGAGAAACAGGGACCAGAGGACAGCGGCGACGGCAGCCTCAGTCGGCGTGAACCAGCCCATCGTCATTCCGCCGATCAGGATGACCGGCGTCATCAGCGCCATGACGGCGGAAAAGCGGAAATACCAGTCGAGCGCCAGAAGCACGGCAAGGGCAATGCCGGCCGCAGCGTTCATCGATACGCCTGATCGCATCATCACGTAGATCGACAGCGGCACGAGCAGAACGACGACGATCTCCAAACCTGCGGAAAGGAGCTGTTTGACGTCGAACGGCGCATCGGAGCCCCAGCGCTTCACATAAGCAAAAGCGGCGACGGTGATCATCATCAGCAGCGTCATGACGATGCCGGGCAGGATGCCGGCCATGAAAAGAGCACCAATCGAGACATTCGCCATCATGCCGTAGATCACGAAGGGCAAGGATGGCGGAAAGATCGGACCAAGCGTTGCGGATGCCGCCGTCACTCCGACCGCGGCCTCAACCGGGTATCCGTGATCCTTCATCGCCTTGATCTCGATTGTGCCGATGCCGGCTGCATCGGCAAGCGCGGTGCCCGACATGCCTGAGAAGATGACGGAACCGATAATGTTGACCTGTGCAAGACCACCCTTCATCCAGCCCACAAGCGCGACGGCGAAGGAATAGATGCGGCCTGTGACACCCGCAGAATTCATCAGGTTGCCGGCAAGGATGAAGAAGGGCACGGCGAGAAGCGGGAAGCTTTCGACGCCTGCGATCATGCGCTGGGCGACAATGATGTCGGGCGCAACGCCGTAAAGGACGATATAGAGAACGGATGCGACGGCCATTGAGATCGCGACGGGCACGCCGATCAGCATCAGTACCAGAAATGAGCCAAGCAAGAGCAGCATCAGGTCATCCTTCGACAGCGTGGAATTCTTCGGGGCGCTCCAGAACGGAGTAGCCGCGGCGCATATTGGCGATGAAGACGATCACCGCACGGATCAGCATCAGCACGAAGGCTGCAAGCACGCTGTAGAAGACGATGTTGCGCGGCAGGTCGACGGTGACCATCTGCTCGTCGGCGACGATCTGCACATAGCGCCACATCAGATAGCAGCCATAGGTGAAGAAGCCGATGCGGACGATGTCCACGAAGGTTGCGAGCACGCGCGCGAGGCCTGCCGGCATGTAGTGGTAGAAGACATCMACCTGGATATGGCGCGATGTGCGCACGCACATGACGGCGCCGAGAAAGACGACGCCGATCAGGCAGTTGACGGCGATCTCTTCGGTCCAGGCATAACTGTTGTTCAGAACATAGCGGGTGAAGAACTGCAGAAAGACGCAACCAGCCATCAGCCAGAAGACGATCAGGGTGATCCAGTCTTCGATGGCGTAGTCCGAGATATTGGCGGTGGGCGCATGCCCTTCGAATTCGTGGCCGATCTCCTCGGCAGTGACTTGCGTATGGACTTCTTGTGACATGATCGGCCTTGTTCCGGTTGGGAAGGAAGGGCGCGCGGCGCTCAGGCGGCGCGCCCCCGGGCACTTACTGGATCGCGCGGATCGCTTCCCAATCGGTCTTTTCGTAGCCGAAATCCTCGAACTTGACCTTTTCCGCAACCGTCTTCTCGAAATCGGCCTTGTCGACCTCGGTCACACTCAGACCCTTCTCCTTGAAGGTTGTGATCAGGCTGTTTTCCTTGCCTTCGATGGTCTTGGTCGTGCGCTCGGCCGCCTCCTGCATGACGTCGCCGAAGGTCCTCTTATCTTCGTCCGAAAGGTTCGACCAAAGCGTCTTCGAGATCACCGTATTCAGGTGGTCGACGATATGACCGGTCAGAATGATGTTCTTCTGCACTTCGTAGAACTTCTTGGCCTCGATCGTCGTCAGCGGGTTTTCCTGGGCCTCGACCGTGCCGTTCTGAAGAGCGAGATAGACTTCGGCAAAGGCTATCGGCGTGGTGTTGGCGCCGCACGCGCGCGGCATGGCGAGATAGGCCGGAACGTCAGGCACGCGGATCTTCAGGCCCTGCATGTCGGCGCATTTGGCGATCAGCTTGTTGGCGGTGGTATGGCGTGTGCCGTAATAGCTGACGGCGGCGATATGGTTGCCGGTCTTGTCTTCATAACCCTTGGCGAGGCGCTTGAAGACATCGCTCTTGGTATAGGCAATCAGGTGTTCCGGGCTGCGGAAGATATAGGGAAAATAGGTGACGCCGATCGGCTTGTAGTCGCGGGCGGCAAAGCTCGATCCGGAAATGATGATGTCGACCGTTCCGAGCTTGAGGCCTTGGTTGATATCGGCTTCCTTGCCGAGCTGCGAGGCCGGATAGACTTCAATCTTGTAACGGCCGTTGGTGCGCTTGTTGATCTCTTCCGCGGCCCAGAGGGAATCGGTGTGGAACGGTTCCGAGGTCTCGTAGACATGCGCCCACTTCAGTACCGTCTGGGCATGTGCGATCGCCGTCGTCGCCATGATTGCGGCGGCAGTGCAGAGTATCGTCGTCAGTTTCAACTTCATCGCTCTCTCCTCTTGAGATCTCGTTAAGTGGCTGCTTTTCCCTTGTTTGGCCCGGCCGCGTGGCCGCGCCCCTCCTCGCCCGAAAACTCCTCCCCGAAGCTTTCGGAAAATCTCTTCTGCGAATTCGTGAGATGCGTGCGCATAGCCGCCTTTGCCCCCGCCGCGTCACCCGCGGCGATCGCGTCGCGGATAGCCCGGTGCTCTTCCAGCGCGCTGCGCCACGACACCGGCCCTTCGAAATGGCTGGCGAGCTTCTCGAAATACGGCGTCATGCGCATATCGAACATTTCGCCGGTGACTCGGATCAAGGTCGCATTGCCGATAATTGCGGCGATGCCGGTATGAAAGGCGCGGTCGGCGACAAGTACGGCGCGTGCATCCTCCACCACGCCGCTCATCGCTCTCAGCGCCTCGTCGAGAACAGCAATGTCTTCCGGACGGGCGCTCTTTGCTGCTTCCTCCGATATCGCGCATTCGATGATGGCGCGTGCCTGCAGCAGTTCGAAAGGGCCTTCTGCCGGCTCACGCTCGTTGCCGGTCACTTCGGCGGCGTGTTTGCCCGTTATGTAGATGCCGGAGCCCATGCGAATGTTGATGTAGCCTTCGACTTCAAGCACGATCAGCGCCTCGCGCAGCGTAGGGCGCGAAACCGAAAGTTGCTCCGCGAGCTCCCGCTCGGCGGGAAGCCGTTGGCCGACGACGAGTTCGCCCCGGATGACCATCAGACGAATCTGATCTGCCACCTGCCTGTAAAGGCGGCGTGATTCAACTGCCGAAAACATTGTGGCCTCCCCGGCGCGCTTCTCCTCAAGCGCACAACTGGTCAACTGGCCTGACCAATTAGACCAAAGGTATCATTGGGAAAGTTGTGCGTCAATCTGTCGCAAGCATTCAGGCCGGGCTGACCAGTTGATAAGTGGCAGCAAGCGTTCTGAAGGCTTCGATTGTCGCAGGGTCGAGCGTAACGCCATGCATTTCCCGCTCGGCGGCGACGGCCCATTCGCGGTCTCCGGGCGCCAGCACCCTGAAGCCTTCGCGCGCCGGGGAAGATCTCAAGGTTTCGACGTAGCGCTTCATGGCGGCATCGAAGGTTTCAATGTCGAGAAAAGCGGTGGGATTAAGCGCGATGACGAAGGCACCGAGGCCGCGTGGCGTCGAAAAATCAGGGCCGGGCATCGGAGCGATATCGAAGCTCAGTTTCATGCCTGTCAGCACTGCGCTCAATATCTCCGGAATACCCGCAAGCCCCGCGCCCTTGAAGCCGAATTCCCCGCCGAGCGGCGCCAGCATGTCGGCCACATCGGGGTCGGTCGTGTCGTAACCCCGCTCATCGGAGGCGACGCCTTCGGGAAGTTGGCGGCCAAGGCTGCGATAGAGCTGCACCCGGTTATAGGGCACGGCACTCGTCGCCATGTCGAAAAGCCACGGGTTACCACCCCTGACCGGCACGGCGCAGGCAATCGGATTGGTGCCATGAAAGCGCATGGCGCCATCGTGCAGACGCACGAAGCTGTCGGAATTGCAGAAGGCAAAGCCGATGAAGCCACGCAGGGCGGCATGGAATGCATAGGCACCTGCCGGTCCGAAATGCGAAGAATTGCGGATAGCAACCGCACCGATCCCGAATTCCCCGGCAAGGCGCGTCGCATGCTCCATCCCCGTATAGGTCGCGAGCGCACCATGGCCATTGTCCGCATCGAGCGAGGCGACGGCACCGAACGTGTTTGCCAGTGCGACATGAGGACGTGGATTGAGGCGTCCTTCCGTCAAGCCCTTCACATAATGTGGGAGAAGGCGCACACCGTGGCTGTCGATGCCGTAGCGCGTGCCATGCAGCATCCCCCGTGTCGCCGCATCCGCCGTCTGCTGGTCCGCACCCGCGGCGAGGAAGATCTTTCGGCAAAAGTCCTCGATCGTTGCCAGGGACGCCAGGGTGCCGGCGGGATCTTTGCTGTCACTTGTCATGGGCCTCAATCCGTTCGGGTGGATCCTCTGCAAACTCTAGCGCGCTGGCGAGAAGATTCGATAGCCGCATCGTCCCGAAGCTGCGCCTCGCCGAAATTCTGATCCAACTTTGTCATGCCTCACGACTTGCCGAGCGATAGGCGAAACTGCCTGGGTGTCGAGCCGGTCCGTTGTTTGAAAATGTCGTAGAAGCGGCTGCTGGAGCCGAAACCGCAATCGAGGGCAATTTCCAGGATTGCGTCCTCGGTCTCGACCAGCCGCTGCATTGCTCTCGCGAGGCGATAGCGCGTCAGATATTCCATCACAGAAATGCCGAGCACGTCGCGAAATGCCCGGTTGGCGGTGGTTGGATGCACATTGGCGCGTTTTCCAAGATCCGCCAGGTTGAGCGGCTCGGAAAAATGCCGGTTGATCAGGTCGGTCAGCACCTCCGAATGGCGGATGGCGGGGCTGACGGGTGTCACAACGGCTGCAATGGACGAGCCTTGATCAGTGGCGTGATCGAGGATGAGCCTACGCACCCTGAGCTTGGCCTCCTCGGCGATCAGCTGGCGCCGGACGGGATCGCCCCCGCTCCACTCCTCGGCCCAGGCAGAAACATTGAGCGGCGTCGTCTCGCGACGACTGGGTTCGACCACGAAGGCACCCTGCATGATCGCCTGTCTCGCCTTCTTGTCGATGGAGAGAGCGAGAAAGTCGACGAGCGGAAGGTAGATGCAGATGAGCGGCGCCTCCGGCGTCACCAGGATCGTCTGGTGGGGAATGGCCGCCCAGAAGAGGACAAGGCGCCCGGCCTCAACCCGTTCCTGCCGACCATTGAAGAGATAGGTCATGGCGCCATCGAGAAGCAGGTTGATCTCGACATGATCGTGCCAGTGCGCGGCGCTCATGGCATCGGCCGTATGACGCTCGATCAGGAAGCCTCGTGGCGACCCCGTCCACTCGCCGCTGTTGTTGTGTTGATCGTCTTTCATGCTCAGCCACGCTTCAATCCGGGAATACTCCCTTCAATAACAGGAAGAAATTCTGATTTGGAAGAGGCACGACTATKGCACCTTTAAATCGCGGGAGACCGAAATGCCGAAGATTTGCCTCGTGGGTGCCGGCAGCACCGTTTTTGCACAGAACATTCTGGGGGACGTGCTCTCTACCCCCTCGGGCAGCGACTATGTGATCAGCCTGTTTGATATCGATCCCCAACGGCTGAAGACATCGGAGATCGTTGCGCGCCGCATCTGCGAGGCGCTCAATCTGCAGAGGGTCAAGGTCGAGGCCACCCTTGATCGCCGCGAAGCGCTGCGCGGATCGGATTTCGTTATCCTGATGATGCAGGTTGGCGGCTACAAGCCCGCCACCGTGACGGATTTCGACGTGCCGAAGAGATACGGTCTGCGGCAGACCATTGCCGATACGCTCGGCATCGGCGGGATCTTCCGCGGACTTCGCACCATTCCAGTGCTGGAGGCAATCTGCCGCGATATGGAAGAGGTCTGCCCCGATGCGCTGCTGATGCAATATGTGAACCCGATGGCGATCAATTGCTGGGCAATCAAGGAGCTGGCGCCATCCATCCGCACGGTCGGCCTTTGCCACAGCGTCCAGCATACGGCCGCTCATCTCGCTTCGTGCCTCGACGAGGATATCGCCGACATCAACTACATTTCGGCAGGCATCAACCATGTCGCCTTTTTCCTGAAATACGAGAAACTGCATGCCGATGGCAGACGCGAGGATCTCTATCCCCGCCTGAGGGCTCTGGCCGGCGAGGGACGCGTGCCATCCGATGACCGGGTGCGCTTCGATGTACTCAAGCGGCTCGGCCATTTCGTGACGGAATCGAGCGAACATTTCTCCGAATATACGTCCTGGTATATCAAGGGCCGGCGCCCTGAGCTCATCGAAAAGCTCAACATCCCGCTCGACGAATATATCAGCCGCTGTGAAAGGCAGATATCCGAATGGCATGCCCTTCGCCGGGAGCTCGAAGGCGACAAACCGATCGACGTCTGCCGCAGCAACGAATATGCAGCCGGCATCATTCACKCCGCCGTTACCGGCAATCCGGCACTGATCTATGGCAATGTTCCCAATAATGGCCTGATCGAAAACCTTCCGGCCGAATGCATCGTGGAAGTGCCCTGCCATGTCGACAGGAACGGAATCCAGCCGACCCGCATCGGCAGGATCCCCTCGCAGCTCGCCGCTGTCATGAAGCTCAGCATCTCGGTTCAGGAGCTGACAGTCGAGGCAGCGCTGACGGGGAAACGCGACCGCATCTATCAGGCAGCCCTCCTCGATCCGCATACATCGGCCGAACTCTCGCCAGACGAGATCTGGAGCCTGGTCGACGACCTGATCGACGAACATGGCGACCTTCTGCCGAAGTACCACTGAGCCCGGTCAGAGGCTTCCAGATCCATCATGAGGCGCGCCGTCTTTCGGGACGGCGCGCCTTTCGTTTGCTTTTTCAGCGCTCAGCTGGCGCTATCAAAAAAATCATAAACGATCATAATTATGATTGACATTGATCGTATCGAGTGAGAACTTTGACGCAAATAAACGAAATTACGACAGGGGATGGTCGGTGAACCAGAGTGGCGGAGTGAAAACTGACCGGCTCGATGCCATCAGAAGCCATCTCTATGCGAATGGCTTTTCCACCATTCAGGATCTGGCCGATGCGGTGGGTGCTTCGCTGGCCACCGTGCGCCGAGACCTGCAGATTCTGGAACAGGATGGAGCAATCGACCGCGTGCATGGCGGCGCCCGCATCGCCGAGGGTTCCTCGGTCGAAATGGCCTTCCAGGAGCGGGAAAAGCGCCAGCTTTCGGCCAAGCGCGCGATTGCCAATGCGGCCTACGAGCTGCTGCTGCCCCGAACCGCTATCTTCCTCGACGCCGGGACGACGGTTCTTCAGCTTGCCCGGCTCATCCGCATCAACCCGATACCGCTGCGCATCTTCACCAACGGCCTGATCGTCGCTCAGGAATTTCTGAACATTCCGAACCTTGAGGTCGTCCTTCTCGGCGGCCAGCTGCGCAGCGAAAACGCTTCGCTCGTCGGCCCGCAGGCCGAGGCGATGCTCGAAACGATCTGGTTCGATCAGCTGTTTCTCGGAGCCAGCGCCATCAGCCCCGACGGCGCGATTTACAGCGTGGACAGTGCCGAAGCCAGCCTGAACCGGCGCATGCTCACCCGTTCTGCCAACGGCTATGTGCTCGCCGATTCCTCGAAATTCGGGACGATGGCCACCTACAAGGTCGCTCCGCTGAATGTTGCGAAGCTCATCACCGACAAGAGCCTGACGCCGCAATGGCGTTCCGAGCTCACCAATTTCGGTGTCGATGCGACCTTTGCCGAGCTGGGAGCAAAGGAATGAGCGACGAGCTGATCCTCGGCATCGACGGCGGCGGCAGCAAGGTGCTCGTCACGCTGACCAATAAGGACGGCCACATTCTGCGAGCCGCGCTCGGCGGCGGCGTCAATCCGATGGACAATCCGGACTGGCGACGGGAACTGGAGCGGCATATCGAACCCTTCCGCAATGAGCCGGGACTGGCAGCCGTCGGCGCTGCCCTGCCCGCCTATGGCGAAGTTGCGCATCTCTCCGCTCTCCAGAAGCAATGCATCGACGAAGCTTTTCCGGATACCCTCAGGACCGTCCTCAACGATGTCGATGCCGCCCATCTCGGCGCCTTTGCCGGTCGCCCGGGCATCCTCGTTCTGTCGGGGACCGGCTCCATGTCCTGGGCGCGCAACGGAGCAGGAGCCTCCGCACGCGCCGGCGGTTGGGGCGATCTGATCGGCGACGAGGGCAGCAGCTACTGGATCGGTCGTGCAGCCCTGCATCTCATCAGCCAGAGCCTCGATGGACGTGGCAAGCCGACGGCGCTGGCGAGGGCGATTTATGATCACCTCCGGCTCGATATTTCCGATCCGATCAATGCTCTCGGTGGCTGGATCAACGGGCTTGCGAGGCCGCGCGCTGGTATCGCCGCGCTCTCCATTCTCGTCGACCGAACCGCTCAGCAAGGCGACGAAATGGCGATTGACCTGATCGAGAAGGCTGCCGAGGAGCTTGCCAAGCACCATTGGGCGATATCGGGCCATTGTGAAACCGGCTCCGACTGGACCTATGCAGGCGGCACCTTTTCCAGCCGCCTTTTGCTTGAAGCTGTCGAACGGCGGATCGGCCGGCGGGCGATTTCACCCGTACTTCCTCCCATTGGCGGCGCGCTTCTGGCGGCCGCCCAACTTCTCGACTGGCCGCTGAACGAGCGCTGGTTCGGGCAAATCGCGGCTGCGGCCGACACCGTGATCGCGCGATCAAGACAATGACTGTCAACGATAAAGGATGGGAACATGCGTAAATTCATATTACCTTTGCTTGCCTCAGCCGCCCTTGCGATTGCCCTGCCCGCCATGGCCGACGACGCCAAGCCGCTTGCCGGCCAATCGATCACCGTGCTCATGCCATCGCCGCAGGGGGCCACGGTTKCGGCAGATTTTGAAGCGGAGACCGGCATTCATGTCGATCTCCAGACCCTCTCCTGGGATGATATTCGCCCAAAGCTGGTAACGGCACTGGTCGCCGGCACGGCGCCGGCCGATGTTACCGAATTCGACTGGTCTTGGACGGGTCAGTTCAGCGCCGCCGGCTGGTACATGCCGCTGAATGATGTGATCGACAAGGAATCAATCGAGGATATCGGCGTTGCCAAGATCTTCACCGTCGGTGGTCAGTTGCTCGGCGTGCCCTATACCAACGACTTCCGCGTGATGCTCGTCAACAAGAAGCATTTAGCGGATGCGGGCATTACCGAAATGCCGAAGACGCTTGACGCGCTGGTCACGGCGGCAAAGAAGATCAAGGAGAAGGGTATTTCGACCTATCCGATCGGCCTGCCGCTCTCGGCAACCGAAGGCGCTTCGACGAGCTGGTATCTGTTGACCAAGGCTTTTGGCGGCGAACTCTTCGACAAGGACTTCAAGCCGCTGTTCCTCACCCCGGATTCAGCCGGCTACAAGGCGCTCGCCTTCGAACTGAAACTCTTGAAGGACGGTCTGGTCGACCCGGCCTCGACAGGTCTCAAGGACAGCCAGATCAATGAGAGCATGTTTGCCCAGGGCCTCACCAGCATCATGATCTCGGGTGAGCCGGGTCGCTTGGGCCAGATGAACGATCCGAAGCAGTCCAAGGTCGCCGGCCAGGTGGAAGCGATCCTCGTGCCGACCGAAAGCGGTCAGACGCGCAGCTTCGGCCTTCCGGAAGCGCTTGCCATTCCGAATGTTTCGCAGAACAAGGAAGCGGCGGTCGCCTTCGTCAAGTGGTTCACCAGCAAGGAGTTCCAGAAGAAGAACGCGGCAAACGGCTTCCTGCCGACCCGCACTTCGGCTCTCTCCGAACTCAATACGGAAGGCAAGTTGACGAGCGGCGACGCACTTGTTGCCCAGTCCAAGACCGTCGAGCCTCTGYTCCAGCAGGGAACGCCGCCGTGGTATCCGCAGTTTTCGAGCGCGGTGAACACGGCGATCAACAGCGCGGCAAAGGACCAGGTCACGGTTGATCAGGCCATGCAGAGCATCGCCGATGCAGCCAAGCAGGCGATGGCGCAATGACAGTCGTCACCGCCCAAGGTGTCGCAGCCAAGCGTAGTGTCGGCCTCAACGCCGACACCATGCTCGGACTGCTGCTGGTGCTGCCGATCCTCGTGACGATGGCAGCTCTGGTCTTCTATCCGATGGGCCGGACGGTCTGGGACTCGCTGCACCGGGTCAATCCGATGCAGGCCGGAACGCCTTTCGTCGGACTGGAAAATTACACACGCATGCTGTCGGACGCCCAGCTGGCGACGACCTGGGCGAACACGCTCATCTATGTCGTCCTTGCCGTCGTTGCCGAGACCGTCTTCGGCGTGCTTGCTGCGGCTCTCATCAATCAGATGAAAGTCGGGCGCCAATGGGTGCTTGCGGCTGTCATCCTGCCATGGGCCTTACCCGGCGTCGTCAACTCCGTCATCTGGCTGTGGATCTATCAGCCCGGCGCCGGCCTGTTGAACGGCATTCTCGTCGCGCTTGGCCTGCCTTTCGAAAATCATGTCTGGTTCAACGACCGGACGAGTGCCATCGTCGCGGTCACCGTCGTGCATGTCTGGCGCATGATGCCGCTGACGATCGTCATCGTGCTCGCCGCCATGCAGAGCATCCCGGCGCATCTCTATGAGGCTGCCCGCATCGACGGCGCGACGCGCGTGCAGATGTTCAGCCTGGTCACACTTCCGCTCGTGCGCAGCGCCATCGCCGTTGCCATGACGAATGCGACGGTCAATGCCTTCAATCTCTTCGACGAGGCCTGGGTGCTCGCCGGATCAAGCCTCGAAACGCGGCCGATCCTCGTGCAGATCTATCTCGAGACATTCCAGAACCTTCGCTTCTCCTACGGCATGGCTCTGTCGGTCGTCATCACGCTGGTCTCGCTGCTCGTCTCGCTCGTCTACGTCCTCCGCGTTTATCGCAACACACGGTTCGACTGATGAAACCAACCATTCTCTATCGCCTGATGATATGGACGGGTCTTGCCGTGCTGCTGATCTGGTCGCTTGGCCCGATCTACTGGACGATCGCAAGCTCCGTGACGCCGACGGAAGATTTTTCCACGCGGCCGATCCATTTCTTCCCGCAGCATTTCACGCTCGACCATTATTCGCGCCTGCTCGGCATCAACATTTCGCGGATTGGGGGTGTGGAGGTGTGGAAGCAGTTCCGCGCTGCGCTGCTCAACAGCGTGATCACGTCGGCCGCCGCCACGGCTCTCTGCGTCGCGATCTCGGCGCTCGGCGCCTATGCATTCACCAGGATGCGCTTTCCCGGGCGTAACCTGCTGTTCGGTGCTGTCGTCGCGACACTCGCAATCCCCGCCTATGCGGTGCTCATCCCGCTCTATCAGATCATGATCAAGATGCATCTGGTCGACACGCATACCGGCGTCTCGCTGATCTATGTCTCGGCCTATCTGCCGCTCTCGCTCTGGCTGTTGCGCAGCGTCTTCGAGCAGCTTCCGATCGCCCTCGAAGAGGCAGCACAGCTCGATGGCGCGGGCCGCCTCTTCATCTTCTTCAACATCGTGCTGCCGCTCGCCGGACCCGGCCTGACGGCGGCGGCCATCCTTACCTTCCTGGGGGCCTGGGGCCAGTACCTCGTTCCCCTCATTTTCTCGCCGCAAGCGACGAAACCCCTGACGGTTCTCATTCCCGAATTCGTCACCAAGAACTTCATCGACTACGGACTGATCACGGCAAGCGGATCGATCGCCATCGTCATCCCTGCCCTGGTCGTCATCTTCCTCAACCGGTACCTCGTCAGCGGCCTGCTGGCAGGTTCGGTCAAATAATCRGAGACATCATGAACACGACCGAAAAGGTAATCTTCGAGCAGTTTCCCTATTGGGAAACAGCCATCGGTTCGAATACGGCAAGCGGCAGCGCGGACGATCTCCTTGTCTTCGTCGGCTGCGGCACTTCCTTCAACCTCGCCTTGTCTCTGGCCGCCTATGCCAACAGCCTGAAGCGCAAGGCGATCGCGGTTCCGGGCGCGGAATGGTTGAACCGACCCGCCTACTTCTGGCCGGAATGGCAGAAGACCCATGTAGTCGCGCTGTCGCGCAGTGGCGAGACGACGGAAACGGTCGCCGCGGCAAAGGCAAGTCGCGCCGCCGGTGCCTTCGTGACTGCCGTGACGGTCGAGCCCGAGAGCGCCCTTGCCAAGAACTGTGACCAGCTGATCTGCTCCCCGACCCATCCCGAAGAGGGCATCGTCATGACGGTTTCGGCAAGCCTGATGGTGTTGCTCAGCCTGCAGCTGATCGGTCAGACCGTGCCTGCCTCGACCGTTGCATCGGCACGTCAACTCGCCAATACGCTCGATGCCGCTCTGCCCGACATCATCAAGGATCGTTCACACTTCGTCTTTCTGGGCGGCGGCCCGCTTTTCGGCATTGCGCTCGAGGGCGCGCTCAAGCTGATGGAAATGAGCCAGCTGATGACGCAGGCTTTTCATCCGCTCGAATATCGCCACGGGCCGATCAGCCTTGTTGACGAGAAGACGGCCGCCATCATGCTCTACAGCTCGGACCAGAGACAAGCCGAGGCAAAGCTCGCCGGTGAGCTTCGCGAAAAAGGCGCCGTCGTTATCGGTTTCGGCGGCCCAGGCGATCTGGAGCTTAAGGTCGACGTCGATCTGTCGCTTGCAGGTCTCGTCGTTCTGCCGGCACTGCAGATCCTCGGCGAACGCGCCGCACAGGCAAGGCAGATCGATACCGTCTCGCCGCGTCATCTCACCAAGGTGGTGACATTGGTATGAGCGCGGCCATCGATCCGAACCGCCAGATCGCCCTGGCAAAGCTGTTCGGCGCAAGAGACCTGCCCCTGCCCCGCGGCATCACATCGATTTGTTCTGCCCATCCGCTGGTCATCGAGGCTACGTTGCGACGTGCGGTGCTGCAGAATGAGGCGGTCCTGATCGAAGCGACCTGCAACCAGGTCAATCAGGAAGGCGGTTATACCGGCATGAAGCCGGCGGACTTCCGAACCTTCATCGAGCGTATCGCGGCAAGCGTCGGCTTCGCCGCCGAACRCATCATTCTCGGGGGCGACCATCTCGGCCCGAACCCATGGCGAAAGCTCGCTGCAGAGGATGCGATGGCGCGCGCCGAAACCATGGTGGCGGCCTATGTCGAAGCCGGGTTCGAGAAGCTGCATCTCGACACTTCGATGGGCTGTGCTGGCGAGCCTGTGGCGCTTGCCGACGAACTGACCGCCGCAAGAGCAGCACGTCTGGCGAAAGCTGCCGAAGAGGCGGCTCGTCGGAGTGGTCGACGTCTGCCGGTCTATGTCATCGGCACCGAGGTGCCACCGCCCGGTGGCGCGACGCATGCGCTGGACGAGCTGGAGATCACGCGACGGGAAGCAGCTCTCAGGACGCTTGATGTTCACCGCCAGGCCTTTGCCGAAGCCGGCGTAAGTTCGGCGATGGAACGCGTCATCGCGATCGTCGTTCAGCCGGGCGTCGAGTTCGGCAACGCCAATGTCGCGCTCTACAGGCCCGAGCGTGCACGGAAGCTGATCTCCGCGCTCGATGAGATGAAGGGACTGCTGTTCGAGGCCCATTCCACCGACTACCAGCCGGCAGCCGCGCTTTCGACGCTGGTCGATGGCGGGTTTGCGATCCTGAAAGTCGGTCCCGGCCTGACCTTTGCATTGCGGGAGGCGCTCTACGGTCTCGACGCGATCGCCGATATTCTCTCCGGGGGCCAGAGAGCCGGCGGGCTGGCGGCGACGATGGAAGAGATCATGCTTGCTCGGCCCAGCCACTGGGCCGGCCATTACAGCGGCACGACTGACGAACAGCGCCTGCAGCGACATTTCAGTTATAGCGATCGCATCCGGTACTATTGGCCCGACGCGCGGGCAGCAACGGCAGTCGACGAACTGCTCGCCCGGCTGCCGGAGGCAATCCCGGAAACGCTGATCAGCCAGCATCTCGCCCGCCTCTACCCTGATGTGGTCGAAAAGCGTGTCGCGCCGAAAGCCCGCGATCTTTGCCTAGCCGCCATTGATGCGGCGCTGGCTCCTTACGCCACCGCGACGGCGCCTCGGTAACAGAAGCATCGCATGTCGCTCTTTCCGAGCGAGCGCAGATCCGAAATCAGATTTTTCAGCCGGAGACAGTTATGGCGTCCGTCAACGTGGCAAATGTCCGCAAGAACTATGGTCACCTCGAAGTTTTACACGGGGTCGACGTCGACATCCGCGACGGAGAATTCGTCATCCTCGTCGGTCCCTCCGGCTGTGGCAAGTCGACTTTGCTGCGCATGATCGCGGGGCTCGAGGAAATCTCCGGTGGCAACGTCTCTATCGGCAACAAGGTCGTCAACAATGTCGCCCCGAAGGAGCGCGACATTGCCATGGTCTTTCAATCCTATGCGCTTTATCCGCATATGACGGTCGAAGCGAATATGGGATTTTCGCTGCGACTGGCGAAAGCCCCGAAGGAGCAGATCAAGGCGCGTGTCCGCGATGCGGCACAGATCCTCGGCCTCGAACATCTGCTCGACCGCTATCCGCGAAACCTCTCCGGTGGCCAGCGTCAGCGTGTTGCCATGGGTCGCGCCATCGTCCGCCAGCCGCAAGTCTTCCTCTTTGACGAGCCCCTGTCCAATCTCGATGCCAAGCTTCGCGTGCAGATGCGCGCGGAGATCAAGCAGTTGCACCAGCGGCTGAAAACGACGACGGTCTACGTGACGCACGATCAGATCGAAGCCATGACCATGGCCGACCGGATCGTCGTGATGCGGGACGGCTACGTAGAACAGATCGGCTCGCCGCTCGAACTTTACGATCGGCCGGCCAATCTCTTCGTTGCCGGCTTCATCGGCTCACCGGGCATGAATGTCATCAAGGGCAAGATCAGCGCGTCCGGACCGCTTGAATTCATCGCCGACGGAGGGGCCCGCTTGCCACTGCCGGAGAGCGCTGCGGCTGCGCGCGGCGCGGAGGTGGTTTACGGCATTCGGCCGGAGCACCTGATTATCACGCAGGACGGCGTGAGTGCCGAGGTGGCGGTGATCGAGCCGACCGGAGCCGAAACCCAGATTAACGCCAGGCTCGGATCGGATCCGCTGGTGGCCACTGTCAGGGAGCGGCTTTCGCTACGCGCCGGCGACACTGTCAGGATGACGCCGGATATCGGCAAACTGCACCTCTTCGACGCCAAGACCGAAAAGCGCCTGTCGATCGACTAGCGGCTGCGTTGAGTCACCGAATGAAAACGGTGCGGCGATGACGCCGCACCGTAGCTTGCTTTGACGGGTCGAACCTCAGAACTCTTCCCAGTTGCCGCCCTTCGTATCGAGTGCGGCATTTCCCGAGAATGCGGAGGCAATCTTGCGGCCGAGCGCCCGGGCGGGTGACGGCGCCGGCGCATCGTTTCGCCCGGCGCCACGAACAGGCGCGGAATGCGAAGCATAGCCTGCATCGTTCAGTTTGAACTGAGCCAGAAGCTGGTTGAGCGATGCAACCTCCTTCGCAAGATTGTAGCTTGCAGCGGTCGACTCTTCGACCATGGCAGCGTTCTTCTGCGTATCCTGATCCATCTGATTGACGGCGGTGTTGATCTGGTCGAGGCCCAACGACTGCTCCTGCGATGCTTCGACGATCGCAGCGATATGGCGGTTGATTTCCTGAACCTCCGAAACGATCGCCTGAAGCGCCTTGCCGGTATCGTCGACCAGCTGCACGCCTGCATGGACCTGCGCATTCGAGGCCGTGATCAGATCCTTGATCTCTCTGGCAGCCGTTGCGGAGCGCTGTGCCAGTTCACGGACTTCCTGCGCGACGACGGCAAAGCCTTTACCCGCTTCGCCGGCGCGGGCTGCTTCAACACCGGCATTGAGCGCCAGCAGGTTCGTCTGGAAGGCGATATCGTCGATGACGCCGATGATGTTGCCGATTTCACCGGAAGACTTGGAGATCTGCTCCATGGCGAGCACGGCCTTGCGGACCACCTCGCCGGAATGTTCGGCGCCGGTCTTGGCACGCGCCACGAGCTGACCTACATCTTGGGCGCGCTTGCTGGAACCCTTGACGGTCGTGGTGATTTCTTCGAGAGCCGCAGCCGTCTCTTCGAGTGCTGCCGCCTGCTGCTCTGTGCGCTTGGCGAGATCGTCGGCAGCCGACTTGATCTCGTTTGCTCCCGAATCGATGCCGCGAGCATTCTGCGATACCCGGTTCAACGCAGATTGCAGCTTGTCGGCGGAGTCATTGAAGTCGCTGCGCACGCCATCGAGTCTTGTGACAAAGGGCTGCGCGATCCGGTAGGACACATCGCCGTCGGCGAGCTTCGACAAGCCGGCAGCGAGATTGTCGACGGCAAACTGGACATCGGCAGCATCCTTCGCCTTTTCCTTCTCGCGCTCGATCTGCTCTCTTTCGCTCATGCTGCGATTGGCTTCTGCCTCCTGCTCGAGGCGAACCCGCTCGATCGCATTCTGCTTGAAGACCTGCACGGCACGGGCCATTGCGCCGATTTCGTCAGGTCGGGCCTGACCTTCGACCTCGACATTGATATCGCCTGCGGCCAGACGTGCCATTGTGCCGGTCGTCTTCTTCATGACCGACGCAATCGAACGCGCAAAGACGAGGAAACCGAGCAGTGAAATGAGCGAAACGACAACTGCGCCGATCGCCGCCATCCAGAGCGCCTGCTGCGATGCTTCCACGATCTCCGTCACATCGGAGCCGATTTCAAAAACACCGATCTTGCGGCCGGAGAAATCTTCGAAGGGAATGGCGGCAACTTCATAATCCTTGCCGCCGAGAGAAGCATGGACTCGGACGCGGTCGCCGTTGAAACCCTCTTGCAATTGCTCCTGAGTGAGGATCGTCTTGTCGCCGAAGGTCGAAGCCTGCGGCACAAATTTCCCGTCCTGCAGGATATGGACCGCAACTTCTGCATCGACGGCATTTGCCAGGGGAGCAAAATAGTCATTCGTGAGCGACGTGCCGACATCGACGACACCGACAGTCTTGCCGTCCTTGATGACTGGTGCCGAGGCAAACATGCTGACCGCGGTGCGTCCAGGTTCGATGCCGGCATTCAGTTTGCCCTGCGTCAGCGCCGCAACGATCATCTTGCGACGTCCCTTGAGGTCGTCGCCGAAGGTATCGGGCGAATGGATACGTGCGACCGCGGACCCGTCGGAATTGCTGAAGGTAATGAGCTGAAGACCTTGCACCTTAATTGCCGGCAGGCTGGCCGTGTATTTTGCCAGGATGGCTGCTCGATCATTCTTGGCAATCAGATCAGCAGTTTCAGGCTCACCGGCAAGGGCTACCGCAAGCCCGGCTGCCGCCCGCTTCTGAGCCTCCATGTCCGCCTGGATCACGTGCAGGTCCGCCGAGAGCTCCTTCTGAAGCGATTGATCGCTCATCACGTTCTGGCGATACCAGGCAAGACCACCGATTGCCACGCTTGCAAACAAAACGGCGGCGAACCCGTAGGCTGTGATGCGGATCCAAATCGGCCGCTTAATCTGCTCTTCACTCATATTATTCCCTCATGCGTCGAATAGCCTAATCCTTGAGGGAAAAACTTGTTTTTTACTTAATTTTGAATAGTCAATATTATCCAAACAACTCATAGGTTATCTCGCTGCCAATGCGGCGTTGGCCGTGGAAAAACGACCAAGCTCTCATATAGGCTGCTGATCATTTGCTGTCCTGTTGATTTCGAAACCGCCACCTTAAGGGGGCAACGGTCTCTCCATCAACAAGCATGAACGTTCGGCGCTGACGAGCGTTTCCAGCAGTTCCAAGGCCCTGGCACAGGCGATACGGCAAGCCGTCGAAGTCGCAAGCGGAACCCACGCAATTGCACGGGGCGATCCAGATCCACCGTCCGTCAGGCCTGCCGCCCTATCTCGCACAGGTAACTCCCCTGCCGCCAAATTCTCTCGTCGCCTGGGATTCGACAGATTCCGGCGTCCGCGTGCTTCTTCAGATCGTCGATGCGGAAAGCCGGGGCCACGSGCAGGCGGAACAGCTTCGCAGCCTCTTTAGCCTGACCGTTGCGGAAACGAAGGTTGCTGTGCTCGTCGGCAGAAGATGCTCGGTTCCGGAGACCGCAAGAGTCCTTGCCCTTTCTCCCAACACGGTCGAAACGCATACGGCAAGGCTTCTGCCCAGGACAGGTGTGCGATCTCAAGCGGCATTTGCGCGGTTGGTGGCTTCCGTTCCCGCGAGGCCCGGTCGGCCGTAATCCCGCCTCCATCGCCGAGCGACAACGAAGGGCGTTGTAAAAAACCGAAAATACGGGAAGGTGATGAGTCAACACCCCTTCCCGCTCATCGTATCAGCTTCGCGATCAAGGATCGGCGGTTGTCAGCTCCATTTCCTTGGTATCGACGACGAATACGGCCAGAATTTTTGCCGGCTTCGTCTTGCTGGCATTCGCGCTCACCAGGTGATGATCGCCAGGCACTTCGATCCAGTTCTCACCGGTCTTGAAGACCTTTTCTTTGCCGTCGTTCACCTTGCTTCTGATTTCGCCTTCGATGACCGTGGCGTAGATGAAGGCGCTCTTCGCATGGGTGTGCGCCGGATTATATCCACCTGGTCCATATTCGACGAGGACGCCGCGCATGCTTTTGCCTGGGACATTCGGTAATTCATGATCGAAGACGACTGTGATCTTGGCGTTGTGGGCCTGCTGGGCCGCGATGGCCGGGGCTGTAGCAAGGGTCAGCGCCAGCACGGCAATGGTCATGGACTTGAGCATCGTATCTTTCTCCTGTGGGGCTCGCTACGATGCAACCAAGCTAAATCCATACACGGCGGAAGATCAGATATACGATAGTTTGCTGTCCAAGCCCGCGGCCACCAGAACACATTCCGAGGGGCGGTCGAGAACCAGTTAAGGTTGTTGTTGCGGTTGCCGCTAACAACATATATCTCGGAAATGCCACTCGAAATTGTCTTTTTCGCCATCGTTGCGATTGAGGTCAAAATCCCAACCGATCCCATCCCGGAGCGATCGAATGCATATCCAGCCGCAACATCGGATCTATATCTGCTTCTTTCTCTTCGCCATCTCGATGGGCGCGCTGCTCTCACGATTGCCCGATCTTCAGGACGCTTTGGGTGTCAACAAGTCCGAACTCGGCCTCACGCTGATCGGCGCGGCGATCGGTGCGCTTATTTCCCTGACCTTCGCGTCGCCGCTCATCGCTCGGGTCGGGGCGCGCAAGACAGCATTCCTGACGGTACTCGGCACCTCCGCTCTGCTGGCAACCATCCCCTGGGCCAATGCCGCTTGGCTGGTCTTCTTCATTCTTCTCTGTGAGGGCTTGCTGGCGGGAGCGCTGGAGATCAATCTCAATGTCGAGATCGACCGCATCGAAGCCCAGCTCGGGCGGGGTGTGATGAACAGGGCACACGGCTTTTGGAGCCTTGGATTCTTCCTGACCGCTCTCGTCTCCTCGGCCGTTCGTCAGGCCGGCGTGCCCATGCAACTACATCTTGCGCTGACCTTAGTCTTCGTTTTGATTGTCGGCACGGTTGTCATCTCAGGTATGAAGAACGCACCGGCCCGCGCCGGGCTCGAGCATGTGGAAGGACCGAGCATAGCGCTGCCGACCTGGGGGCTCATGCCGCTCTGCGTAATTGGCATTGCCGCCTTTCTGGTGGAAGGCGCCGGCATCGACTGGTCGGCGATCTACATGCGCGACGCCTTCGCAGTGGAACCTTTTATCGGCGGCCTTGGGCTGACGCTGTTCACCTTCTTCATGGCCGTGGCTCGCCTATTCGTCGATCCGCTCGTCGACCGGTTTGGCGCGCGCGCCGTAGCCACTTTTCTGCTGGTTTTCTCAGTGGCGGGCCTCTGCGCCGTATGGCTTGCGCCGCACCCTTATGTGGCGCTGTTCGGCTTTGCGCTGATGGGCGGCGGCTGCAGCGCGGTCTACCCTCTGGCGGTTTCCGCAGCAGCGCAGCGGACCGATCGCCCGGCCCATCTCAATGTCGCGGCCCTCGGGCAAATGTCCTTCGTCGTGTTCTTCCTGGCGCCGCCACTGCTCGGCTTCGTTGCCGAGCATGCGGGCATCAGGGTCTCCTATCTCGTCTGCCTGCCGGTCATCATTGCCGCCCTGTGTTTGACGAAAGCGCTGAAGCCGCGTGAGGCTGAAAACAAGACGGGCATCGAGAACACAGCCGATCAGGCAGTACGCGGTTAAACGCCCGATCGTGGTCGCCGTACCGCGGCAGCACGTAATCCGTTAAAGGCTCGGCTCTAATCCGCTTGCCCGGCAGAACGGCGATAGACGAGCGTACAGGGTAATCTCTCGACGCCTGGATCGACCTTCTCGCCTTTCGACAGGCCGAGGATCGCGAGCCCTGCCCGGTGACCGAGTTCCTTGAGCTCCATGTCAACAGTCGTCAGGGGCGGACGCGTCTGCCGTGAGACGACTTCCCAATTATCGAAACCCACGACTGCGACGTCGCCGGGGATCGAAATATTTCTGTCGCGCAGCGCATCGATGACGCCGCGGGCGATCTCGTCGCTGCCGCAGAAGATCGCATCCGGTTTCGCCCCGGATCGCGCGAAGACGGTCTCGATCGCCGCGTGCCCCCATTCTTCCGACCAGTCGCCGAACATGACCTCGGCCGTCGGCCCGACGAGCTCTCGGTAGGCCTCGGCGCGAATGCAGGCGGCGCGATAATTCTGCTCGCCGGTGATATGCAGGATACGCGATCGGCCGAGACCCTGGAGATGCTCGACCGCAAGCCGCGCGCCCTGTGCGTCATCGGGATGGAAGCTGACGCTGTCCGGCGGTCCTTGCGCGAAGACATAGACGACCGGGATGCGCAGCCTGGTCAGCTCTGGCGGCGGCTCCAGGTCGATGCGTGTCGCGGTGAAAATGATGCCGTCGACCTGTCTGTCGAGCAGCGCTTCGAGGTGCAGTTTCGCAAGTCGCGGATCGTTGTTGGTGGCGCAGAGGAAAAGCGAGACGCCATGATCGACCAGCACTTCCGATACGCCACTCGCCATCGGCAGTGTCAGACGCCCGTAGGTATCGTTGGTCAGCATGCCGATCGCATGGCTGCGCTTGGTCAACAACCCACGCGCGAGCGCATTCGGACGAAAACCGATCTCCTCGGCAATCCGCCTCACCTTTTCGCGCGTCTCGGCATTGGTTCTTCCAGTGCCGTTCAGCGCGTTCGAAGCCGTTGAAATACTCACCCCCGCGGCCTTCGCCACGTCACGGATCGTATGCCGGCCGCCACCCGATTCCTTCAAATTCGCACCCATTCAACTGACTTGTTAAAACCTTTTAGCAGAAATAATTTAGTTGCTAAAAGGTTTTAACAAAAACATGGCCATTCGATGCATACAGCCTGTCGACATGAAAAATTTTCTCATCTAACGTTGTGTTTGTCTCGAGGCAGAGGAGCCTCGCATAAGAGAAGGGGAACCCACATGCTACATTTGAAAACCACGATTGCCGCTGTTGCGCTGCTGGCGAGCTCTTCTCTCGCCAGCGCCGAAGAAATCACGCTCTGGGTGCGGACATCATCGGGCGCGGTGCTTCAAGGCCTGGCCGAAAAGTATAATGCCGCGCATTCCGACAAGGTCAATGTCACCCAGATCACCGCTGAACAGATGGTGCCGAAGCTTGGCGCCGCAATCGCTGGCGGCGCTGCACCTGATGGTGCAGTCCTCGATCTGATCTACCTGCCGACCTTTGCAGCCAATGACAGCCTTGAAGACATCAGCGATTTCGTAAAGGGTCTGCCTTACGCGGCTGCACTTAGCCCGTCGCACATCCGCCTCGCCACCTATGACGGCAAGGTCTACGGCGTGCCGGCGCTGCCTGATGCCTCCATCATCGCCTACAATACCGACCTCTTCAAGAAAGCTGGCCTTGACCCGGATAAGGCACCGGCCTCGCTCGAAGAGATCGCTGCTGATGCCAAGAAGATCCATGCGCTCGACAAGGAAACTTACGGCTTCTACTTCGTCGCCAATTCAGGCAGCTGGCTGATCTACGACTTCCTGCCGCATCTGTGGGCCGCCAATGCCGACGTACTGAGCGAAGATGGCCGCACTGCCACCGTCGATACGCCGGCGATGCGCGACACTATTGCCGCCTATCGCGACATGTGGAAGGAAGGCGCCATCCACCCGACCTCGCGTTCGGGCAATGGCAACAACGCAGTCGAAGCCTTCGCCTCCGGCAAGGTCGGCATCCTCATGACCGGCTCCTACATCGTCAACCTGCTGACCAGCAAATACCCCGACGTGAAGTTCGCGGTTGCCCCGATCCCGGGCCCGAAGGGCGGCGCATCGAGCTTTGCGGGCGGCGATACGGTAGCGCTCATCAAGGGCATCAGCGAAGAGAAGAAGAAGGTCGCTCTCGACTTCGTCAAGTTCTACATGGAGCCCGAGCAGCAGGTCTACATCACGCAGGAATCCGGCATGCCGTCGCGCACCGATCTTGCCAAGGAAGCCTATGCCAAGTTCGACCAGCGCAATCTCATTGCCTACGACATTCTGGCCAAGGCACGCACGCCCTACACCTTCTCCTCGGATGAGCTCTTCGTCAGCCGTACGGGCCCGTTCCTCAACCTGATCCAGGGCACGATCTTCGGCGACGATGTCGATGGTTCGATCAAGAAGGCGCAGGACGATTTCACCAAGATCCTCGACCGCACCAATCCGTAACTGCATCTGAAGCGGGGCGGTTTTCCGCCCCGCACATCCCGGATTGCCGACACGCGGTTTTGAAATCTTCGAGGAAAAATAGTGGTCGACACGCCGACAACTCATACCAAACAGCCGATCTCCGGGGAGCCGGAGCCGAAGGGCTGGCTGGGGCTGGCCTTCATCCTGCCCGGCTTCCTCTTCATCCTGGTGCTGTTTCTCATTCCGCTCGCCATGACCATATGGATGAGCTTCTACAACTGGCCGCTGCTCGGCCGAAAAAAATTCATCGGCTTTGCCAATTACAGCGAACTCCTTGGCGACATGCAGCTCTGGCATTCGCTTGGCTTCACGATGCTTTATACCGTGCTGGTGACGACCGCGATTTTCGTGGTGGCCTTTCCACTGGCATTGCTCGTCGATCGCCCGCTGCGCTCGGCAGGATTTTTCCGCACGATTTTCTTCATGCCTGTCGTGATCGGCTTCGGCGCGGCCTCCACACTCTGGATGTGGCTGCTCAATCCCGATAGCGGCGTCTTCGCGCAGGTACTGCGCGGAATCGGCCTGATCAGCTCGGCTCCGCGCCCACTCGAAAGCTTCTGGCCGGCGATGGCCGTGATCATCCTCATGGTCGTCTGGAAGACCGCCGGCTTTACCATGGTCATTCTGCTGACCGGCCTGCAGGGCATCTCCAACGATGTCATCGAGGCCGCCAAGATCGATGGCGCCAGCGTCTTCAGCCGCTTTCGCCGCATAACCCTGCCGCTGATGCGCAATTCGCTGGTACTGGCGCTGGTGCTCAACGTCACCTCCTCCATGCTCGCCTTCGACCAGTTCTTCATCATCACCCAGGGCGGGCCGGAAAACAGCACGATCTCGGCGGTATTCTCGATCTACCTGGCGTCCTTCTCGTCCTATCGGCTTGGCTACGGCTCAGCGCTCTCCTTTGCGCTGCTGATCGTGCTGGTCGCCATCAGCGCCATTCAATTCGTGCTGTTGCGCGAGCGCCCGGAGGAAGGCTAATGACCTCGACGCAATCCAGTACAAACAGCAATCCGCGCGGTGGCCAGACGGGCTATCTGCTCTTCCTGCTCGCATCGATCCTGCTTGCGATCTTCTTCATCATGCCGATCGTCTGGTCGCTCGCCAATTCCTTCAAGCCGGCGGCCGAAGCACTTGCCAACCCGGCCGCACTGTTTTCCAAGACCTTCTCGCTGGAGAACTACCGGCGGCTCGAAAATGTGGGCGCCGGCTGGTATGTCTATGCTGCCAATTCGGTGATGATCGCGATCGGCACTGTCCTGCTGACCATTATCGTCTCCGTGCCTGCCGGCTACGGCTTCTCCAAGTTCAGGTTTCCGGGCCAGTCGATCCTCTTCGTGCTGATCATGGCGACGATGATGATCCCGTTCCAGTCGATCCTGACGCCGCTGTTCCTGATCCTGAAACTGCTCGGGCTGCAGAACAACCTGTTCGGCCTGGTGCTGATTTACGTCACCTTCCAGCTGCCGTTCTCCGTCTTCATGATGCGCAATGCCTTTGACGCCGTGCCGAAGGCGCTGATCGAGGCTGCGCGCATCGACGGGGCATCGCAGGCGACGATTTTGCGCCGCATCATGCTGCCGATTGCGCTGCCCGGCGTGGCAACGGTGGCGATGTTTGCCTTCCTCAATTCGTGGAACGAGTTCCTGGCCGCGCTTATCTTCCTGTCGGACCAGAACAAGTTCACATTGCCGATCATGCTGGTGAACGTGTCCTCCGGCCTCTACGGCATCATCGACTGGGGCGCGCTGCAGGCCGGCATCGTGGTCACCATGATCCCCTGCATCATCCTCTTCCTTCTTCTTCAACGCTATTATGTGCGCGGCCTGACGGCCGGCGCCGTGAAATGAGACGCGGCCCGCCCGCTCAAGGAGTTCCCATGCCCATCGCCCAGAAATCCCAATCACGATCCCCGATCGACCGTTACGTGCCGGCCGACCATACGCGCGTCATCTTCAACGGCGGCTTCTGGAGGAGCTGGACTGAGACCGTCCGCAACGTGACCATCCCGACGCAGCACATGCGGCTCGACGAGGAAGGCTTTCTCGAAGTGCTTGATTTCGACAAGCCGGCCGGGCCGCTGGCTCGGCCGATCCAGCCGAKCGGCCTGTCTATGCAGCATTTCTTCGATTCCGATTTCGGCAAATGGATCGAGGCAGCAAGCTATACGCTGAAGAATAATCCGAACCCTGACATCGAGGCAAAGATCGACGCGATCGTCGAGAAACTCGAACATGGCCAGATGGACGACGGCTATCTCAACAGCTGGTTCATCCGCCGCGAACCGGAAAAGCGCTGGACCAATCTGCGCGACCTGCACGAAATGTACTCGATGGGCCATCTTCTGGAAGGCGCCGTCGCCTATTTCGAAGCGACGGGCAAGCGCCGTTTCCTCGACGTGATGATCCGCGCTGTCGATCATATCATCGACACCTTCGGCAGCGAACCGGGCAAGTTGCGTGGCTACGACGCCCATGAGGAAATCGAACTGGCTCTGGTCAAGCTCTACCGGGTGACGAGGGATCCCCGTCACCTGAAGCTCGCTACCTATTTCGTCGACGAGCGGGGCCAGATGCCCTCCTATTATGACGAAGAGGCGCGCAAGCGCGGCGACGATCCGGCCAGCTACGTCTTCCAGACCTATGCCTACAGCCAGGCACACATGCCGATTCGTGAACAAACGCAGGTCGTAGGTCATGCCGTGCGCGCCATGTATCTGTTCTCGGCGATGGCCGATCTGGCCTTCGAGAATKACGACGAGAGCCTGAAGAGCGCCTGCGACCGGCTGTTCGACAATCTGGTGGGACGCCAGCTCTATATCACCGGCGGCCTCGGTCCCTCGGCTTCCAACGAAGGCTTCACCCGCGAATACGACCTGCCGAATGAGACTGCCTATGCCGAGACCTGTGCTGCGGTAGCCCTCGGTTTCTTCAGCCATCGCATGGCTCAGATCGAACTCGACAGCAAGTTCACCGACAGGCTCGAAACCGTGCTCTACAACGGCGCGCTGTCCGGCATCTCGCGCGACGGCGAACATTATTTCTATGAGAATGTGCTCGAAAGCCACGGCCAGAACCGCCGCTGGAAATGGCATTACTGCCCCTGCTGCCCGACGAATATCGCCCGCTTCATCACTTCGCTCGGCCAGTATTTCTACTCGACCAAGGCTGATGAAGTGGCGATCCATCTCTACGGTGAAAATGCCGCGGAGCTCTCGGTCAACAACGCCTTCCTGCGCCTGAAGCAGAACACCGAATATCCGTGGAATGGCGATGTCAGAATTTCGCTCGGCCTTGACCAGCCGAAGCGTTTCACGCTGCGCCTGCGCATTCCCGGCTGGTGCCGCCATGCCGAGGCTTTCATCAATGGCGAGGCCATCAAGCTCGATGTCAGCAAGGGCTATGCCGCCATCGCACGTGAATGGAAGGATGGCGACGAGGTTCGGTTGGCCTTCGACATGCCCATCGATCGCCTTTATGCCCATCCTGCCGCGACCGAAGATAACGGCCGCTTTGCGCTGCGGCGCGGGCCGGTGATCTTCTGCGTCGAGGAAGCCGATCTCGGCACCGAGCCGCAGCGCCTGAGGCTGCCCTCACAGGGCGAGATTGCCGCAAGCTTCGACGCAACGCTTCTCGGCGGCGCCACGGTTCTCGAAGGCGATGCGCTCGAAGCTGATGCTTCGGACTGGCGGGACACGCTCTATCGCACTCAGCCACCGGCGCTGAAGACGACGCGGTTCAGGGCGATCCCCTACCATCTCTGGGCAAACCGAGAGCCGGGCGCGATGGCTGTCTGGCTGCACGAAAAGTAGGGAGATCACAATGGCACGCCTTGAACTGCGCAACGTGGTGAAATCCTACGGCATCTACGAAGCCGTGCGGGGCATCAACCTCAATATCGAGGACAATGAATTCGTTGTCTTCGTCGGCCCGTCAGGCTGTGGCAAATCGACGACGCTGCGCATGATCGCCGGCCTGGAGCACATCACCGGCGGTGATATCGTCATCGGAGATCAGGTCGTCAACCGGCTTGGGCCCGGCAAGCGCGACATTGCCATGGTATTCCAGAACTACGCGCTCTATCCGCACATGAGCGTGCGCGAAAACATCTCCTTCTGCCTTGAGCAGCAGAAACTGCCGAAGGCGGAGATCGACGAGCGCATCAGCCGCGCGGCCGAGACCCTGCATATTACCGAGCTTCTGTCGCGGCGCCCCGGCCAGCTTTCGGGTGGGCAGCGCCAGCGTGTGGCCATGGGGCGCGCCATCGTGCGCAATCCCAAGGTCTTCCTGTTCGACGAGCCACTGTCCAACCTCGATGCCAAGCTGCGCGTGCAGATGCGCACCGAGATCAAGCGCCTGCATCAATTGCTGCCGACCACGACTGTCTATGTCACCCACGACCAGGTTGAGGCCATGACCATGGCCGATCGCGTCGTCGTCATGAATGGCGGCATTATCGAACAGGCCGGACCACCGCAGGAACTTTACCATCATCCTGTCAGCCAGTTCGTGGCCGGCTTCATCGGCTCGCCATCCATGAATTTTCTCAACGCAACGCTTGAGGCTGAGGGCGACGGGCTGGTTGTCGTCCTGGAAGACGGTAGCCGGCTTGCGGTCCCTGCCACGCGCGCCCAGGAATACCGGGCGCATGCCGGCGAGGCGGTCGTCTTCGGAATCCGCCCGGAATCGATATCGAGCCTGACGCCGAAACCCGGCTTTGAAACCATCGAGGCGAATGTTGATCTCGTCGAGCCGCTGGGTCCGGAAACGATGATCTACTTCGACATCGGCTCAGTCATCATGTGCGCCAACGTCGATCCGGAGAGCGATCCGCGCCCACGCACGAAAATGCCGCTCTCCTTCAACATGAACCGCATGCATCTCTTCGATCCCGTCGGCGGCAGGTCTCTTTCGACCTGATCTCCGGTGGGTGCAGCGACGAACGCCCTCGGCTTAGCCGAGGGGACCGCCGCGATCGCGTACCATCTGCCTCAGACGGGTGAAGACCGCAGGCGATTGGCGCACGCCGTCATGCTCGAATTCGTTGGTCACCCAGGTCTGGACGTTGCCGACATCACGCGCGGTCGCAAGCGATAGCTCCGCGTCTACATACATGTCGTCAAAATAGACCGCGGCGGCCACGGGGATCTCGTTCGATATCAACRGGGCTGGATCATAGAGYGGCTCGTATCCATCGTAGCGCGCCAGCGCTTCCACCGCATCGCGGAATGGCCGCAGCGAGCGGATTTCCTCGAACATCCACGGATACATCATCTCGCCGGTCAGATAGAGCGGCCGGCTCCCCTCACCGAATTCAGCAAACTCCGACCGGATGCGCTCCGCCGCCCAGCCGGTCGCGCCCTTGCCCTGTCCGTAGATGCTCTCCTGCAGCACCACGAACATCGGGTTGCCGTCGTAGGAGGTCAGCGACAAGGCCGAGGCGAGGAAGGCATCGGAGAACCGCGTTTCCTCCGGATCGGAGAAGGCTTCGTCCACCAGCCAATGCACATTTTCGTAACCCGGCGCCATGCCGAAATCGATGCCGATGGTCTGCAGCCTGCGCACAGTCAGGCGGTCCCCGTCAGGCAGTCGGACATCTTCGGCGTCGATGCGCTCGGCGATCCGGGCAATGCGATCACGATCGGCGGGATAACGCTTGTAGTACTCCCGGTTCTTGGCGGCGACGCGCGGATAGGTGCGGCGATAGACGTCATCCGCAGTGGCTGAGAGCCCCGCAAGACCGCCCGTGACATAACAAGCAGCCAGCCCTTCGGGTGCATGCGACAGATAGGTGAGCGTCAGGAATCCGCCATAGCTCTGGCCGAGCGTCTCCCATCGCGTACCGCCGAACACGCTTTTCCTGAAATACTCGCAATCGGCGACGATGCTGTCGGCGCGGAAATGACTGAGATAATCTGCTCCTGCCTTTCCATCCGCAAACGCTGCCATGGTGGCGCTCTCTATGCGCGTGCTTCTGCCCGTGCCACGCTGATCCAGCAGCACGACACGATAGGTCTTGAGCGCCTCGCCAAGCCAAGATGGACCGCCGCCGATCGGCCGTGGCGACTTGCCGCCTGGGCCGCCTTGCAGGAAGAGCAGGATAGGCAATTTTTCCTGCTTGCGCGCGGGATCACAGGCCTCGCGCGCGAAGACCTTGATCGACGCGCCATCGGGCCTTTTCCAGTCGAGCGGTACGTCGACGAGATGGTCGCGGACATGGACGCCGGGTATCGTGTATTCGCTGACGAGCATGGTGAAATCCTGTGGAATGTTTGTCGACACAGTGCCTACAATTGCCCTATGCTGGAATCAAGCACTCAATTTCGGCAAAAATTACGGATATATAGCGTGTCTCTTCCGATCTGGTCCCATCCTGTCGCCGCTATCACAGACGAAGAAAGAAGCGGCCGCCTGTCGAGCCTGCGCGAACGTATGCAGGCCGACGGCATTGCCGCCACCCTGCTCGGCCCGACCGAAAGTCTACGCTATTTCACCGGCCTCGTCTGGCACCTGAGCGAGCGGCTGCTCGGCGCGGTCGTGACCGACGACAAGCTCACCTACATCGTACCCGGCTTCGAGTGTAGCCGCGTCGAAACCCTGCCGCATCTGCCGGGCGACATTGCCGTTTGGGAAGAAGAGGAAAGCCCTGCCGCATTGGTCTCGCGGCTGGTCGGCCCGTCCGGCAAGCTCGCGCTCGACGACGCGCTGCCGCTTGCCTTCTATCACGCTTTTACCGGCGTGATGGGCGCTGCGCGTCTTGTTGACGGCGGTCCAATGATCCGCGCGCTGCGGGCCACCAAATCGCCTGCGGAGATCGCGATCATCCGCTACGCGATGGGCATCACGCTGGATGTTCATCGCAAGGTCCACGATATGATCACGCCTGGTGTGGCCGCCTCGGATGTGGTGCGCTTCATCGACCAGCAGCATCGGGCTGCAGGTGCGGAGGGTGGCTCAAGCTTCTGCATCGTCTCGTTCGGCGAAGCCACCTCGCTGCCGCACGGGGCGGATGGCGAACAGATCCTGCAGGCTGGTGACGTCATTCTCGTCGATACTGGCTGCCGCATCGATGGATATCACTCCGATCTGACGCGCACCTATATGCTCGACAGCGGCTATGGCGCATTCGAACGTGCATGGGCAATCGAGCGCGAGGGACAGCAGGCCGTTTTCGATGCAGCAAAACTTGGTGCGCCCTGTGAAAGCCTCGATGCTGCAGCCCGCCACGTGTTGGCACGGCATGGCCTCGGCCCGGACTACAGCCTGCCCGGCCTGCCGCATCGCGCTGGCCATGGCCTCGGCCTCGAAATCCACGAGGCGCCTTATATCGTCCGGGGCAATAAGACCCCACTGGCACCTGGCATGTGCTTCTCGAACGAGCCGATGGTCGTCTTCCCCGGCGCATTCGGTGTTCGCCTCGAAGACCACATTTATATGGCCGAAGACGGCCCGCACTGGTTCACAGTGCCGGCAGAAAATCCCTGCGCGGTTTAAGTCTCGTTTCGCAAGCGTGCCCGAACAAGGCCACCTGACGCCACCGGTCCGTCGTAACGGGGTTGCGCGTCGGGCATTGGCGTGAGCCGATGACGCCTATCGGTCGATGTCGCTGCGCAGCGGCTGATGATCTGATCCGTCAGCCCAGACCTTGCGGATCGGCTCGCCCCGCCTTGTCACGACGGCTAGGTTCGTTAGTGACACTACGCATCTCCGCCACTTACACAAAAGCGTCACCGATCGCCGTTATGTTAAGTCATCCGAATGAATTTAGGATTCATCCGAATGATTGAAGAACAACATTCGATCGACGGGAGATCACGGTCTGGCCAGTGGCAGATCGTCGAGAAACAGATCAACAGGGATATTGCGTCGGGAGCGCTCCAACCGGGAAGCCGCTTGCCGACGGAAACCGAGATCATGGAGCAGTTCGGCGTCGGCCGCCACACCGTGCGGCGGGCGATTGCAGAGCTTGCCTCAGCCGGCAAGGTGCGGGTCGAACAGGGACGCGGCACTTTTGTGGAAGAGCACTCGGTCCTCACCTACAATATCGCCCGGCGAACACGCTTCCGCAAAAACCTGCTCGAACAGGGACGCGTCCCCTCCGGCCAGCCGGTCTCGGAGTCCGAGATCGTGGCGCCGCCCGGCGTCGCTGCGGCGCTGAAGCTTCCCGAAGGCGCAAAGGTCTACATGATCGCCCGACGCGGCTTTGCCGACGACGTGCCGATCAGCCTCAGTCACTCATACCATCCGGTGGAACGTTTCCCGAACATGCATCTGCGGCGTCGCGCAGGTGAATCTGTCACCAGCATCTACGCTGCCTTCGGTATTCCTGACTATATCAGGCAGAGCACGATGATCCTCACTCGTCGCGCGATTGGCGATGAGGCTCAGCTTCTCGCACAGTCGCAGCAGCAGCCGGTGCTCGTCGTCCAGAAGACCGACGTCGACATGGAAGCCCGGCCGATCGCTTATTCCGAGACGGTCTGGGCCGGCGAACGCGTGCAATTCAGCATTGACAACGAGCCGGAGGATCGCGTTGCGACCCCGGCGAAAGGACAGGACGATGAATGACACCACGGAAGCCGGCGCGCCCCCTGCCAGCTTCAGCCATGCGAGCATGCTCGACATACTTGCGAGGGCCKATGCCGAAGAAATCAAGGCCGTCGCAGAGGATTTGCTCGATGAACTCGGACCGGTTGAGGTTTTCGTAAACCGCACCGGCCTCGCGATGCTGCCCTATACCGATACCGTGCAGAACATCGCCTTCCACCTCGGCGAGGTGCTGATGTCCGAAGCCCATATCCGCCTGCCGGATTATGGCGTGGAAGGCTATGGCGCTATCATCGGGCGCGATCTCGAACATGCGATGGCCATGGCCGTCATCGATGCGAGTTTCACAGCCGAGATCGGCAAGGCCGGCATCGAGAATTTTCTGACCAGCGCACAGCATCGCCAGACAGAGGACGACGACATCAAGCTGCGCAAGGTCGAAGCGACGCGCGTGCGCATGGAGACCTTCTGATGACACAGAGCTTGCTCCTTCCGACTGATGAAGACATGCGCTCCAACGCCACCTTCGAAGCGCTGATTTGGGCACTTGCCCGCCCCGGTCGCGTCCAACCCCTGCCCGTTCCGGGCCTTTTCGCACTGGCCGAAAGCCTGCTCGATCGCGAATGCAGCTTCTTTTGCGCAGACGAAAGATTGAAAGCCGATATCACCAGAACCGGCGCCAACGCCGTTGCCCTGCCGCAGGCGGAATATGTCTTCGCATCGATCAGCGATAGCACCGCGGTGTCGGCACTTTCGGCGATGCTGTCCGGCAACCTTCTCTATCCTGATGCATCGGCAACGATCTTCGCGCAGGCACAGATCGGTGCAGGAACTCGGCTTCGCCTGGCCGGCCCCGGCGTGAACGGTTCCATCGATATCGATATCGGCGGTGTGCATCCGAATTTCTGGGCACTCCGCGCCGAAGCAATCCGCTATCCGCTTGGTTGGGACATCTATCTTGCCGACGGTGCAAGCCTGGTCGGCATTCCCCGCTCTATAAAGATAGAGGTGCTTTGATGGCCTATGTTGCAACACGTGGTGGCGAGCACGCCATTGAACAATCCGAACGCCTCTATCGCGAAGAATTGGGGCAGATCGACAAGGCCCGTGTCGACGCAATCGGCGAAGGCCTGCCCTATCTCGTCGACCGCGTCATGGGCGAGGCATCGCTCTATGCGCCGGAGCTTGCCGCACTTGCGCTCGCCCAGTCCGGCGGCGATCTCTACGAAGCTGTGCTGCTGCTGCGCGCCTATCGCACCACCCAGCCGCGCCTGACGATCGCCGAACCGGTTCGCCAGCAGGATCTCTTCACCGTCAGGCGTATTTCGGCCGCCTTCAAGGACATCCCGGGCGGCCAGATTCTCGGACCGACGCTCGATTATTCGCACCGGCTGCTGAATGTCGGCGTGCTGAACGGTGCGGCTTTCGTTCCCGAGCCTGTGGAGGCGGCAGATAAACCGGCGCCGGCCACGCAGCCGTCGCTGACGGACTGGCAGAAGGCGCAGGGCCTGATCGCGGAGACGCCGACCGAGAACGTGCCGCTCGACGAGATCCCCGATGTCACCCGCGAGCCGCTGCTCTTCCCGGCAAGCCGCGCGCACAAGCTGCAGAGCCTTGCGCGTGCAGATACCGGCGGCACCTTGGCGCTCGGCTACTCCACCATGCGCGGCTATGGAAGCGTACATCCGACCGTCAACGAATTGCGGCTCGCCGAAGCCGAAGTGCGCATCCGCCACCCGCGCGGCACGCTCTTCAGCGCCGGACGCGTGCGTGTCAGCCAGACGGAAGTCATCTCCAAGAGCAAGGGCCTGGAGCTCGGCTTTTCCGCCACCTTCGGCTGGAACGAGGTGAAGGTCATCGCCGCCGCCTCGCTCGATCTCGCATCCAATCAGCCCAATCCTCATCCGGCCTCGAATGAGGAGTTCGTCCTCTACCATACGGAACCCGTCGAAAGCTCGGGCTTCTGCATTCACTTCAAGCTACCCCACTATGTCACCTTCCAGTCGAGCCTCGATGCACTGAGGCGCGTGAAGGCCGACAAGGCAGCCAATGAAACCAGCGCGGCCAAGCAGGCCGACCTCGAAAAGGCAATGCCGTGAAACTCGATCAACTGACCAAACCCTGGGCGGCCTTCAGCTACGGCTTCCTGGACGAATCCGCCAAGCGCGAGATGCGCCGCCGCATCCTGAAGGCCATCGCCATTCCCGGCTATCAAGTCCCCTATGCCAGCCGCGAGGTGCCGATTGCCCGTGGCTGGGGCACCGGCGGGCTGCAGGTAACGCTGACCCTTCTCAAACCGACCTCCGTCGTCAAGGTCATCGACCAGGGGGCCGACGATTCCGTCAATGCAAGCAGCATCCGTAGATTCCTGCGCCGCGTCAGCTCGGCGCGCGAGACGCTGGATACGCTGGAGGCCGATATTATCCAGTCGCGTCATCGCATTCCCGAGGAGAAGCTGCGCGAAGACCAGATCCTCGTGCTGCAGGTTCCCAATCCCGAGCCGCTGCGGTCCGTCCAGCCGGACATGTCGGAAGCCCGTATCATGCATGGCGATGCGGATTACGGCCAGCTCTGGCTGACGCTCTACGAACAGCTCGTGCGCTCCGGCCGCATCATGCAGGGCTCCAGCTATCCGAGCATGGTCAACGGCCGGCATGTGATGACACCGTCGCCGATCCCACGCTGGGACGTGCCGAAGATGAACCAGGCGGCGAACCTTACGATCCTCTCCGCCGGCCGCGAAAAACGTATCCACGCGGTGCCGCCCTACACGCGCGTCGAACCGCTCGTCTTCGACGACGTGCCCTACCGGGTCGAGGATCATGCTGACAAGATTTGTCACCGCAGCGGCGTAACAGGCTACTTCATGAACGAGTTGCCGCAAGACGACGGCTCTTCGGCCTTCGAGGTCTCCGACAGTCAGTACGGCGTCAAGCATATCCAAAAGCGGGATGGCGAGGCCGTTGCCATCGGCGAGACCTACTACAAGCAAGGCAGGATCGAGCAATGAGTGCCGCAAATCTTTCTGCTTCCAATCTTTCTGCTTCCGGGCGCCAGCCGCCGCGGCTGATGCTGTCCTCGCCCATCCTGACGATGAGCGGCATCCGCAAGAGCTTTGGCGATGTGCAGGCGTTGCGCAGCGTCGATGTCACCGTCTATCCTGGCGAAGTGCTCGGCATCGTCGGCGAATCCGGCTCGGGTAAATCGACGCTGCTGCGTATGATGAACCTCGAAGACAGAGCCGACGGCGGCGAATACAGGCTGGCACTGCCCGGCCGCGAGGATCTCAACCTCCTCACGCTCGACCGTTTCGAGCGGCGCATGCTGCGAGCACGCCATATCGGCATCGTCTACCAGAACCCGCATCTCGGGCTCCGGATGAACAACACGAGCAGCGGCAATGTCGCAGAGCGGCTGCTGATTGCCGGCGAGCGGAATTTCGCGACACTTCGTACCCGCGCCAGGGGCGCGCTCGATGCTTCGGAATTCCCGGTCGCGCGCATGGATGCCCGGCCCGCGGAACTCTCGGGCGGCATGCAGCAGCGCGTGCAGCTTGCCAAGGCAATCGCGCTTGAGCCGGCCCTGCTCCTGCTCGACGAGCCGACGACGGGGCTCGATGTCAGCGTCCAGGCGCTGGTGCTGGACACGCTGAAGCGGCTGCAGCGTGAACGCCGGATCACCATCGTCATCGTCTCGCATGATCTCGGTGTTATCCGCACGATGGCAGACCGTGTGATGGTGATGCGCAATGGGGAAGCTGTGGAAGAGGGCCTCGCCGACCAGATCTTCCAGGATCCGCAGCATGAATATACCCAGCAGCTCGTGCATGCGAAGCTTTGACAGGAGACCCAGCCGGTGAACATGCACACACATCCTGCCGCTTCTGCGCAGACGATCCTCTCCGTTCAGGGCCTGGCCAAGCATTTCGAGATGCACCATCTGAAACGCACCCTGCACGCTTTCGACAATGTCGATTTCGAGCTACGCGAAGGGGAGTTCATCCTGCTGACGGGCGAAAACGGCGCCGGCAAATCGACCCTGCTGCGCACGCTCTACCGCTCCTATGTGCCGCGATCAGGCCACGCCTATTATCACACGCGCGAAGGCGTCATCGACCTGACGGTCGCAGCCGATGTCGATATCGCCCTTCTGCGACGCCGGGAAATTGGCTTCGTGACGCAGTTCCTGCAGGCCCGTCCGCGCGTAGCGGCGGATGAGCTGGTCGCCGAGCCCCTGCGCCTTGCCGGCCGGCCCTATGACGAGGCGATCGAAGAGGCCCGCCGCTGGCTCTCCGCCTTCGGCGTCAAGCCGGGGCTGTGGGCCGCCTATCCCTCCACCTTCTCCGGTGGCGAGCAGCAGAAGGTCAATCTGGCGCGTGCGCTCATCCTGCCACAGCGGCTTCTCTTCCTCGATGAGCCAACCGCCTCGCTCGACAAGAATGCGCGCCGTGCACTCGTTGTGCGTCTCGCAGAGTTGAAAGCCGCAGGCGTCGCGATGATCGGCGTCTTTCACCACCCCGACGATGTCGCGGATCTCATCGACCGCGAAATCAGCCTTCAAACCCGACAGATCCAGGATGGAGCAGAGAATGTGGCTGAGTGATTTCGAGATCGTGCTGCGCGATAGAATAATACCGCGTGGCGCAGTCAGGATCGAAGACGGCATGATTGCAGAGGTGCGTGACGAGCCGGTGGCGACAGCCGATATTTCCGGCCACGGGAGGCTTCTGCTGCCCGGCTTCATCGATATGCATGGAGACATGATCGAGCGCGAGATCGAGCCGCGGCCGAATGTGCGCTTTCCGCTGGAGCTCGGTATCTTCGAGCTCGACAAGAAACTCGCCGGCAACGGCATCACGACGGCTTATGCGGCTTTGTCCTTCCACGCCAACAGCAGTTACGGCCACATCCGCTCGGAAGAACATTCGCGCTCGATCATTCAGACGCTGGTCGAGCTCCGGAAGAGCGATCTTCTGATCGACCATAAGGTTCACGCACGCTTCGAAATCACCTTCACCCATGCCCGCACCGTGATCGAAGACCTGCTGCGGGCCGGCGCTCTCGATCTCGTCTCTCTGATGGACCACACGCCTGGCCAGGGCCAGTACCGCGATGTCGAACGTCATATCGAGAGCATCGCGCGCAATAACAAGATCACCCTCGAAYAGGCCGCCCAGCGTGTCCAGCAGCGCATGGAAAACCGCGCCCAGAACAACGACGCAGTCGATAATCTCCAGGGCATCGCGGCGACTGCGCGCGACCACGGTGTCATCATCGCCTCCCATGACGACGACAGCGTCGAGAAGGTCGCAATCGTCGAGGGACTGGGCGCGCGCATCAGCGAGTTTCCGGTGACGATGGCGGCTGCGCAGGAGGCACGCAAGTTTGGGCTTGCGACCGCAATGGGTGCACCGAATGCGCTTCGCGGTCTTTCCTATTCGGGCAATCTTTCTGCCCGCGAAGCCTATGAAAGCGGCGTTCTCGATATCCTGGCCAGCGACTATCACCCCTCGGCCATGCTGCCGGCAATCATCGCGCTTGCAGAAGCCGGATCCGGCGGATTACCGGCCTCTGTCGCATTGGTCAGTGCCAATCCGGCGCGGGCGCTCGGCCTTGCGGATCGCGGCGCAATCGAGACCGGGCTGCGGGCCGACCTCGTCATTGCCGAACGCGGTCGTCTTCCGCGGGTGCGCGCCACCTTCTCCAACGGCAGGCAGGTCTATTCGGACGGAATTGTTTCGCGATTCCAACAGGCTGCATAAAAAGCCTGCGGCGAAGATACCCCGCCGCCTTCTCTCGACAAAATACATTCGGAATTTCCGGATGTATTACTTCACAAAAATGGCATAACTAGCGGMAATTATTGGATAATTACTTTATAAAAGTGTCATACTGCGATGATATATTTCGTTTCATAGACTGATAGTTAAGTACAATTCAACCTCGTCTCTGATGGCGCTGACAAGCAGGGGGCTTCCGGTGCTTGAACTTCACTCCCTCAAGAAGAATTTCGGTCAAACACACGCGGTCGACGACGTAAGCCTGTCCATCGACGCGGGCCAGATGGTTGGCATCATCGGCCGCAGCGGCGCCGGCAAATCGACATTGCTCCGGCTGATCAATCGCCTGATCGATCCGACATCCGGCACGATCATGTTCGAGGGCAAGGACATTACCAAGCTGCGCGGCCGCGAGCTGCGCCTGTGGCGCGCCTCCTGCGCCATGGTGTTTCAGCAGTTCAATCTGGTCGAGCGTATGGATGTGTTGACCAATGTGCTGATCGGCCGGGTTGCCCAACACGGCTTTCTCTCGTCCATGCTGCGTCGCTTCACGGACGAAGAAAAGGAAATGGCGATCCGCGCGCTCGATCGGCTCGATCTCGTACCGCAGGCATTGCAGCGGGCCGGCACATTGTCCGGCGGACAACAGCAGCGTGTCGCGATCGCCAAGGCGCTGGTCCAGAACCCGAAGATAATGCTTGCCGACGAGCCGATCGCCTCGCTCGACCCCGCCAATGCGACGCGCGTCATGGAGGCGTTGCGCAAGATCAACCGCGAGGACGGCATTACCGTTCTCGTCAATCTTCATACGCTCGACACTGCCCGCAACTATTGCGAACGCATCATCGCCATGCGGGCCGGGCGGGTGCGCTTTGACGGCGCGCCGGCGGATCTCACCCAGGAACGGGTTCGCGAAATCTATGGCACTGACGATTTCGATGCAGAGATCGACGAGGCCGTGACATCCACCGCATTCAACGCAGGCCGAACCCCAAAAGAGAAGGTTTACCAGGCGGTATGAGTTTCGCCCGCGGCCCCGCAAGGCCGCGGGCTTTTTTTGCAACAGGAGAGTTGGAATGAAAAACGTCCTCATGCTTGCGGCCGTAACGGCTGCGCTTGCCCTTTCCAACCAGGCCCACGCCGACGGTTGGAAAGACCAGTACAAGACGATCCGCCTCGGCGTTCTCTCGGGCGAGAACGAAAAGGACCGCATTGCACGCCGCGTTGGCTTCCAGCAATATCTGGAAAAGGAACTCGGCGTGAAGGTCGAGATCTTCACCGCCGGCAACTATGACGGCGTCATCCAGGCGCTCGCCTCCGACCAGATCGAATTCGCCTTCCTCGGCTCCTCGGCCTATGCTGCCGCTTATACCGAAACCAATGGCGGCGTTGAGCCGCTGCTCGCCGGCCAGGAACAGGATGGCTCGACTGGCTACTATTCGGTCATCACCGTTCGCTGCGATTCCGGCTACAAGTCGGTCGACGACCTCAAGGGCAAGGTACTCGCTTTCGCCGATCCGGATTCCACCTCCGGCTATGCAGTGCCCTACTATAACCTCGTCAAGCAGGGCTACGATCCGAAGACCTTCTTCTCGGCCGTTCCCTTTTCCGGCGCCCACGAAACCGGTGTCATGGCCGTCGCCAACAAGCAGTTCGATGCCGCCGCGACCTATATCAACAACGACGTCAGCGGCATTCCGCAGCGCATGGAATCCAAGGGCATGATACCGAAGGGCGAGATCTGCCGTATCTGGCAGTCGCCTGAGATCACCAACGGACCTTTCGCCACCCGCACCAACTTGCCTGCCGATATGATTGCGGACGTCAAGGCGGCGGTAAAGGCAACGCCGGAAAAGGCGCCTGATGCCTTCAAGGAGATGAGCGGGGGCGACAATTCCACCTCCAAGGGCTATGTCGACGTCAATCACCAGCGCTACCAGTGGATCGTCGACATGCGCGACTGGCTGAAGAAGCAGCGCCGTAACGGCTGATATCCCTCCACGTCAGGTACGGGAGCGCCGTATATCCGGCGCTCCCACGACCGGGATCCGACATGACGACAGCGACACCCTCCATTACCATCCGCCAGTTCGAGGCCGAATACCGCCTTATCCGCAGCCGCGCCAAAATCGTGCAGCTCATTTCCGTCACACTCTTTGCTGCCGCCGTCCTGCTGACCGCCTGGACGGGCGGTTTCTTCGACATGACCGAGGTCAACCTGCCCTCGGGTGAACGCATCACGACCTGGAAATTATGGGCCTCCCTGCCCCGGCTCGGCGAATATCTCTATAAGACGCTGCCACACTTGCGTATCGAAACGCTCGGTTCGGACCTTRCCGAATGGTTCTGGCGCTGGCCGGTCTGGCTCGAACTACTCGGCGAAACGATCCTGATCGCTTATGTCGCCACGTTCTTCGGCGTCCTCGGCGCCTTCATCCTCAGCTTCCCGGCMGCTCGCAACCTCAGCCCCAACAGCTTTCTGCTGATCGCCTCCCGCCGCTATCTGGAGGTCATCCGCACTGTCCCTGATATCGTCTGGGCGCTGATCTACGTCTTCTGCTTCGGCGTCGGACCGCTTGCCGGTGTGCTGGCGATTGCCACCCATGCGACGGGTTCGCTCGGCAAGCTCTATTCCGAGGTCAACGAGAATATCGACATGCGGCCGCTGGAAGGCGTCAGGGCTTCGGGGGGCACCTGGTTCCAGCAGATGCGTTATGGGGTCGTGCCGCAGGTCATCCCGAACATCATCAGCTACACGCTGCTGCGCTTCGAGATCAACGTACGCTCATCCTCGATCATCGGCTATGTCGGCGCCGGCGGCCTTGGCCAGGAGATCCGCACCGCCATGTCGCTTCAGGAATATACCGATCTCTCGGCGCTGTTTGTGATCATCCTCGTCACGGTCGTGATCATCGATTTCCTGAGCGAGAAGCTGCGTCACCGCATCATCGGCATCGAAGGCCGGAGTACCTGAGACATGACGGACACCTCTTCCCTTTCCGAGCTGCATCAGCGCGTTCCGGGCGCCTTCACCGTGGCGCCGCGCGTGCGGCTGATGCGCTATGCCGGTGCTGCAGCGCTTATCCTGCCGCTMATTGCCGGCCTCTATCTCTTCGACTTTTCGCCAACCCGTATCCTGAATGGTCTCACGCGGCTCGGCATGATCTTCTCCTTCATGTTCCCGCCCTATATCTGGACGACCTGGCAGGAATGGAGCGACGTACTCATCGGCCTTGGCCAGACGATTTCGATGGCCTTCCTCGGAACGCTGCTTGGCGCAATCATCGCCTTTCCGCTCGCGTTTCTTGGCGCGAAGAACATCATGCCGCTCGGCTGGGTGCGGCTGTCAACCCGCCGCGGTTTCGATGCACTGCGTGCCGTCGAACAGATCGTGCTTGCACTGATCTTCATCCGCGCCTTCGGCCTCGGCCCGCTTCCGGGCGTTTTCGCTATCGCCGTCTCGGAAATCGGCACCTTCGCCAAGCTCTTTTCGGAAGCGATCGAAAACACTTCGCGCAAACCCGTCGATGGTGTTCTAGCGTCAGGCGGCGGGCCTCTGCAGACCATCCGGCTTGCCATCATGCCGCAGGCTATGCCGGTGATCCTGTCGATCATGCTCTATAATTTCGAATCCAACACCCGCTCCGGCACCATCCTCGGCATTGTCGGCGCCGGTGGGATCGGCTTTCTGCTGGCGGACCGCATTGCCGCCTATCACTGGCCGGAAGCCTGGACGATCATCTTCCTGATCGTCGCTGTCGTTTATGCTATCGATCTTTCCTCCGMCTGGCTGCGCGGCAGGATCATTGGCAAGAACGACAGCGCGCGCTAAGCGGAGGAAAGGCGCGGCGAGGGAAACGGAATGGCAAGAATAATGGTGGTCGGCAATGCCAATGTCGACCGGATCTGGTGGCTCGACCGGCCGCTCGTGCCGGGTGGAAGGCTTTCCTGCCAGTCGATCGAAAAACGCTATGGTGGCGGCGGTTTCAACACCGGCCTGGTCCTGCTCGACCTCGGCCATGAGGTTGTGCTGGTCACCCGCCTTTACGACGACGATGAAGGACGCGCCTATCTGAACGATCTCGACAAGCGCGGCTTCAATACCGATTTTGTCAGCCTCGTGCCCGGCGCTACGGCAGCAGTCGATATTCTTGTCGACTCCAACGGGGAACGCACCATCATCGCGCCGGCCAGTCGCCGCCGACCAGGGATCGAGACCCTTCCATCGATCGAAGCGTCGCTCGTCTATCTCAATACACGGCAGATGAGTTCGGCCGCCTTGCGGCAGCTGGAGGATTTCGACCGGGTGGTTTCACAGTATCCGCTCTCGACCGAACGCCGGCCGGCGAATGTCCTTATCGCTTCACGCTCGGACGTGCAGGGAGCGCAAAGCGCCTGGCAGGCTGCTGCCGAAATTGCCGCGCCGCGTCTTGAAACGCTCGTACTGACGAGCGGCATGCAACCCATCGAGATCGTCAGCCAGGAGCATTCCGTTGTCGTCGAGGTGCCGCCAGCCGCCCCGGTGCGCGATACGACGGGCGCGGGAGACTATTTTGCCGGCGGTTACATCGATGCCATCGTCAGAGGTCTCGATGCCGGCGCGGCAGCGCTCGCCGCCTGTAAGATCGCCGCGTCGCGGCTTGCCACTTCCGGATATGACGGCCCTGAAGGCTAGTCCCCCACGCGGCTCTTGAAACACGGTCTCGCAAATCTCACTTGATATCCTCCATTGTTCAACTGTCGAACTGACAGCCCTTCGCTTTCAGCAATCGCTGCCGGTCCTCAACATCGACGCGTCGGGCGTCGGAGGAAATTTCATGGGATTCATTGATCGCGACATTCAGCCGTCATCCGATGCCGGGCTGCTGGATGCCTATTCCGAAACGGTGTCGAACGCCGTTGATACAGTCGGCCCGGCTGTCAGCCGTATTGAACGCGTCGGCGGGCGGGCAGGACACGGTTCCGGTTTTGCCATTTCGCCTGACGGCCTCGTCGTCACCAACAATCATGTCGTCGGCGATGCGAAAGCCGTGACCATCAAGACACCCGACGGCGCGGTTGTCGAAGGCCGCGTCCTTGGCCGCGACGAGGATACCGACCTTGCCCTCATCAGGGCCAATGACTGGTCCGGAGCCTGGGCACAGCTTGCCGACTCGAAGAAGCTGAAGCGCGGGCACATCGCTGTCGCGATCGGCAATCCGCTCGGTTTCGAATGGACGGTCACGGCGGGCGTGGTGTCTGCGCTCGGGCGCTCGATGCGCGCTGCCAGCGGACGCCTGATGGAGGATATCATCCAGACTGATGCGGCCCTCAACCCCGGTAACTCGGGCGGTCCGCTCGTCTCGTCGTCGGGTGAGGTGATCGGTGTCAACACCGCCGTCATCCAAGGGGCGCAGAGCATCGCCTTCGCCGTCGCATCCAACACCGCCAAGCATGTGGTCTCTGACATTCTGCGCTTCGGTGAGGTCCGCCGCGGATATATCGGTATTGCGGCCGATACAGTCGAGCTGCATCGGCGCATCGCGCTCGAGGCCGGCGTTTCACAACGCACGACCGTTCGCCTGCGTCGTGTCGAAGACGGCGGCCCCGCCGCACGGGCCGGTCTTCGCGAGGGTGATTATCTGCTCGCAATCGGTGGACAGCCGGTATCAGGGATCGATGATGTCGTCCGGCTTCTGGACGGGGCCACCATCGATGCCGACGTCGATGTGCTGATCTTCTCTGTCGCTGGCCGGATAGAACAACGCTCTGTTCGCCCTGCGAAACGAGCGCAGTAAATAAGCTCCACCATCAATGCGCTGGGAAAATCAGCCGTTGAAAAAGACAAGGCACCCGTTTCTCGGCGGGTGCCTTGTATGTCTGCTTCTCGCGATATCAGATCGCGATGACTATAGGAATCCAGGCGTTGCCGAGGCTGCCGCAAGCAGGCCCAGCAGCGGCGATGGTTCGCTAGAGAACACGTCGTAGATGCAGGGAGCTGCAAGAACGGTTACTGCCAAAATGCAGATGATGACCCTTTTCATCGAAACCTCCGCGGACGCAGCCGAGCTGCGCCCCATTTGCACTGAATGCCTTAGATGAGATTCAGCTCGACATTGATATTGCCACGCGTCGCCTTCGAATAGGGGCATGTCTGATGCGCTTCCTCGACCAGAGCGCGGGCCACTTCCGGCTCCAGGCCGGGCAAGCTGATGTTCAGGCGGGCCTGAAGGAAGTAGCCCTCGCCGGTCATGCCGAGATCGACTTCGGCATCGACGGCGGTATCGGCAGGAAGCCGGAACTTGCGCTTGCCGGCAGCAAGGCCCATTGCGCCGATGAAACAGGCCGACCAGCCGGCGGCGAAAAGCTGCTCGGGATTGGTGCCGGCATGGGTACTGCCGGGAGGGGACAGCTTCACATCAAGCTGTGCATCGCTGCTGCGGGCGGAGCCGTCCCGGCCGCCGGTGGTGTGGGTCTTGCCGGTGTAGAGAACCTTTTCAATCGTCGTCATGAGTGCACTCCTTGGTTCATGCCGCTCTCTGCGGCATCTTGTGACGGAGTGGTTTCTGGAGGTCTGACGTATCCCGCATGTTTCTGAAATCGGCCGAACTGTATCAAAGCGTAGCACCGGTCTATCTGGACATTTTCGCATACAAATGCCGCGAAAAAATYAGTTGGCTCGGATGGTGATTTCGGCCGCGAGCCCGCCGCCCTCGCGGTTATGGAGCCGCACCGAGCCGCCGATCGAGGCTGCCAGCTGCTGGGCGATGGCAAGGCCGAGGCCCGTGCCACCGGTCTCGCGATTGCGCGACTGCTCCAGCCGGAAGAAGGGCTGCATGGCGGCTTCGAGCATGGCATCGGGAATGCCCGGACCACGATCCATCACCGTAATGGCAATATCCCCCTCGCCTTTCCGCTCAACGCTGATTTCCGCAGCACCGGCAAATTTCAGCGCATTGTCGACGAAATTCGTGAGAATGCGGCGAAGCGCATGCGGCTTTGTCGACGCAATGCCCTGGACGATACCGACGACGCTGACAGCCTTGCCGGTGTCCTGATAGTCATAGGCGATACTGTCGATGAAGGATGAGAGGTCGATGCGCGAAAACTTCTCGCCATTGCCGTGAGCGCTGCGGGCATAGGCGATGCCGTCCTGCACGAGCCGTTCGATCTCGCTGAGATCCCTCACCAGCTTGTCTCTCTCGGGCGAATCGTCAGTCATGTCGGCGCGCAGCCGCATGCGCGTGATCGGCGTCTGCAGGTCGTGGGATATCGCCGCGAGAATCTGTACTCGCTCTTCGAGATAGTGGGCGATCCTCTCGCGCATGGCGTTGAAGGCACGCGCCGCATGCGCAACCTCGCTAGGCCCAGTCTCGGCGAGCGGCGGACCTTTCTTGTTGGGATCAAGCGCATCCGCCGCCGCCGCAAGTGCGCCAAGCGGGCGGATCGCCTGACGCACGGCAAACCATGTGCAGAGCACCAGCAAGGCCATCTGGATGGCAAGCACATAGGGCAACCATGCCGCAATCGGCATGGGAGGCCGCGGCGTGATGTCGATCGTCAGCGGGCTTCCGTCGCTCAGCGTCAGATGTGCCTGCAATCGGCTGATATCGCCTGGAATGGTTTCCATGCGGATCGGATAGTTGCCGCCGATCGCCTCTTCGATCCTGCCGCCGATTTCCCTGCCCTTGCTGGAATTGTCGGGCACGCCTGGCAGACCCGGCCCAAGTTCGAAACGATAATTGCCGCGGCTGAGACGATCGAGCAGGTCGCTGCGTTGATCCGCCGGCAGGCGGTCGAGAACGGCGATCGAGGTCGCGACATCGCTTTCGAGCGTGCCGAGCATGACGGCCTTGGCCGACATGGAACGCTCGACGAAGAGGACTGTGAAGGACAGGCCATAGGCAATCGCCAGGCCCGCCAGCAGAATGAAGAAAAGCCGAGCCCGCAGCGTGCTCGGCCAGAACCCGGAGCGAAGAGCAGCCCCCGCGCTCATGACCTGGCCTCTTCAATCTCCACCGGAACGGAAAAGACGTAACCCTCGCTGCGCACCGTCTTGATATAGGTCGGCTCGCGGGCATCATCCCCCAGTCGCTGGCGAACGCGGCTGACGAGCAGGTCGATGGAGCGGTCGAAAAGTTCCGAATCTCGACCCTGTGTGAGGTTCAGGAGTTGGTCGCGGTTGAGCACTCGCTGCGGATGGTCGATGAAGACGCGCAGCAGCCGATATTCGGCGCCGCTCAGTGCGATCTCCGTTCCTTGCCTGTCGAGAAGATGCCGGCCGACCGTATCCAGGCGCCAGTCGCCGAAGCGAAGCCACTGTCCCGCCTCCGAAATCTGCAGGTTCGGCGGCAGCGCGCGGGTGCGCCGCAAGACGGCCTTGATGCGTGCCAGCAATTCGCGCGCAGCAAAGGGTTTCGGCAAATAGTCGTCGGCGCCCATCTCCAGCCCGATGATGCGGTCCATCTCGTCGCTGCGGGCTGTAAGCATCAGGATCGGCGTTGCCTTGTGCTTGCCGGCACGCAGCTCACGACAGAGCACGAGCCCGTCATCGCCCGGCATCATGACATCGAGCACGATAAGATCGACCGTATTGCCTTCGAGAAAGCTGCGCATCTGGCGGCCATCGGCGGCGACTGACGTCCGAAGCCCGTTCTTCTTCAGATAGCTCGAAACCAGTTCGCGGATTTCACGATCGTCATCGACGATCAGGATGTGGTCGACGTGCTCCATGGCAGGACTTTCGGATCCTCTATCTGTTGGCGTGCAGCAGAATTGTTATCTCAGACGCAGACTCACTGCTTACTGTTTTGACTCTGAATTGGCTGCCGCGAAACAGAGAATTCCGTTCGCGGCAGCCAAKGCAGGCTTTAGAAGCGATCGACATCCAGGATGGCCTGCGCAAAGGCCTGCGGTGCTTCTTGCGGCAGGTTGTGGCCGATGCCGCCGGCGATGTTGCGATGCTCGTACCTGCCGGTGAACTTCTTGGCATAGGCCGAAGGCTCCGGATGCGGCGCGCCATTGGCGTCGCCTTCCATGGTGATGGTCGGTACGGTGATAACAGGAAAAGCAGCGAGCTTCTTTTCCAATGCATCATACTTCTTTTCGCCATTGGCAAGACCAAGGCGCCAGCGGTAGTTGTGGATGGTGATCGCGACATGGTCGGGGTTTTCGAAGGCTTTGGCAGAGCGGTCGAAAGTTGCGTCATCAAATTTCCACTGCGGCGAAGCAAGCTTCCAAATCAGCTTTGCGAAATCATGCCGGTTGGCTTCATACCCCTCGCGGCCGCGTTCAGTGGCGAAGTAGAACTGATACCACCAGGCCAGCTCGGCCTGCGGCGGAAGCGGCTTCTTGTTCGCCTCCTGACTGCCGATCAGATAGCCGCTGACCGAGACCAAGCCCTTGCAGCGCTCCGGCCAGACAGCGGCCAGGATGTCCGCGGTGCGGCCGCCCCAATCATAACCGCCGATCACGGCACGCTTGATGTCAAGCGCATCCATGAAGGCGATAATATCGGTGGCGATKGCAGCCTGCTGACCGTTGCGTGGTGTCTTTGCGGAGAGGAATTCGGTTGAGCCATAGCCGCGCAGATAGGGGATCAGTACCCGGTAGCCGGCATCGGCAAGCGCAGGCGCTACATCGACGAAGCTGTAGATGTCGTAGGGCCAGCCATGAAGAAGGAGAACAACTGGGCCATTTGCGGGACCGGCTTCTGCATRGCCRACATTAAGTACGCCAGCCTTGATCTGCTTCAGCGGTGCAAAGGACGTATGCGAGCCTGCCGTGATGGCGGGCGCGGTAGCCTGTGACTGGGCACCGGCGGCGCTGGTCAGGCCGAATTCGACCGCCGCCATGGTCATGGCAGCAACACCGAAAAAACGACGACGCTGAAGATTGATTTCGCTGGACATTGGCTCTCTCCGTTTCAAGTTGATGGCAAGGAAAAAACAGCGCGCATGTATCCCCGATGTTTCGGGTATCCGCTTCAATTGCATGGGAATGTAGCATCCGGCCTTCCGGATACGTTCTGATACAATTGGCTGCCTTCTCAATCGAAAATCCGTTGGATGAGGAAGTCACGGAGCACCACGGCATTGTTGTGCTCGTCATCGCTGGTGGCATAAAGCAGCGTGACCGTRCCCTTCCTTACGAAATCGGTCACGGGCTTCAGCTCTTCCTCTTTGTGCTCAAGCTCTGCGGTGTAGCGCCGGTGGAACTCCTCCCAGCGATCAGGCTGATGATTGAACCAGTGGCGCAGCTCGTTGCTTGGCGCGACATCCTTTAGCCACGCAGCCAGTGCAGCACGCTCCTTGCTGAGACCGCGCGGCCAGATGAGATCGACCAGCAGTCGGGCGCCATCCGCATCCACCCTGGCCGCATAGACCCGCTTGAGCTTTATCGTCTCAGCTCTGACTGTCATTTGATCCTCCTCATTCACCGATCATCCCTCTTCTTGCGGGATCCCGGCTGGGTGAAGCGCTTATCCATGGAAGATAGCGCAGCCCTCATCGGAGCGCTTCCTACACTTCGGTACATATTGCCGAGAAACCGGACACATCCGAGATACATCGCCTCGACCAGATTGGCGCCATCGCTGGTCGGGCCGCATCGCCCTCCAGAGCCTGACAACCCGGTATCAAAGGAAACGATGATGACGCTTCTTATCATTGCCTATCTGGGAGGGGCGCTGACCATATTCAGCCCGTGCATCCTCCCGATTCTTCCCTTCGTCTTTGCCCGCGCCGGACAACCATTCCTGCGCAGCACGCTGCCCATGCTGATCGGCATGGCCGCCACGTTTGCACTTGTGGCGACCCTTGCCGCCGTTGGCGGCAGCTGGGCGATCAACGCCAATGAATATGGCCGTCTTGCCGCGCTGGCCCTGCTTGCCGTCTTCGGCGTCGGCCTGATTTCACCGCGTATTGCAAGCTTCGTCACCCAGCCGGTCGTCAATTTCGGCAATCGCCTGCTGAACACTTCCGGCAAGACCGGTTCTGCGCCGACAACGGTGAGCGCCTTTATCCTCGGCATTGCGACTGGTCTGCTCTGGGCGCCCTGCGCCGGGCCGATCCTCGGTCTCGTGCTGACGGGGGCGGCACTTCAGGGCGCCAATCTGCAGACGACCTTCCTGCTGCTGGCCTATGCGGCGGGTGCGGCTACCTCGCTCGCAATCGCCCTCTCCGTCGGCGGCAAGATCTTTGCCGGCATGAAGAAGTCACTTGGCGTCAGCGAGCGAATTCGTCAGGGCCTTGGTGCTGCCGTGCTTGCAGGTGTCGTCGTTATCGCACTCGGTCTCGACACCGGCCTGCTGTCGCAGCTCTCCTATGCCAGCACCGCATCCTTGGAACAGGCCGTTCTCGACACCGCGAAAGTGAAGCCAACCGATGGAGCATCGTCCGAGGTAGCAAGCAACGACAAGATGATCGGYCTTGCCGATGCGAAGAAACCTTTCCATAGCGATCTGCCTGTCGAAGGCCGTGCGCCATCACTTGACGGCGCCGTCGAATGGCTGAACTCGCCACCGCTGACCATGGAACAGCTTCGTGGCAAGGTCGTACTCGTCGATTTCTGGACCTACTCCTGCATCAACTGCATCCGTACTATCCCCTATGTCCGCGCCTGGGCTGAAAAATACAAAGACCAGGGCCTGGTTGTGATCGGCGTGCATGCCCCGGAATTTGCCTTCGAAAAGAAGATCGACAATGTCAAAAAGGCCATCGGCGACTTCAACATCGGCTATCCGGTCGCAATCGACAACGACTACAAGATCTGGCGTGCCTTCGATAACAGCTACTGGCCGGCCCATTACCTGATCGACGCCAAGGGCCAGATCCGCGAACATCACTTCGGCGAAGGCAACTACCGGCAGACCGAGCAGGCGATCCAGGACCTGTTGCACGAAGCTGGCAGCGAGATGGCGACAAGCACACCGGTCGTGCCGGATGCCGAAGGCGCCGAGATGAGCCCGGACCTGAAGGACATCGGCTCCGGCGAGACCTATATCGGCTACAAGCAGGCCACCGGCTTTGCCTCCAACGAGAGCATGCGCGCCGATGCTACCAGGGACTATTCGGTCAAGCAGCCGGGTCTCAACCAGTGGGGTCTTTCGGGCAAATGGACTGTCGGCGCCGAAGAGGCGACCCTCGATCAGGCAGGCGGCGGAATCTCCTACCGCTTCAGCGCCCGCGACCTACATCTCGTTCTTGGCCCAAGTGCTGACGGCAAACCGATCCGCTTCCAGGTGACGATCGACGGCAAGGCGCCAGGCGCCGACCATGGAAGCGATATCGATGCCGATGGAAACGGAACGGTGACATCGACCAAACTCTATCAGCTCGTGCGCCAGTCCGGTGACGTGGAAGCACGCAACTTCGAGATCCATTTCCTCGATCCAGACGTCCAGGCCTACGCCTTCACATTCGGTTGACATTCGTTCTCACATTCTACTTGAACAACAGGAGCAATGACCATGAAACACAAGTATTTTTCTACTATCGCCCTTGCCTTTGCCACCAGTGCCATCGCTTTTGCTGCCCAGGCGGCCGAGGTGAAAAACATCGTCATCGTCCATGGTGCACTCGCCGATGGTTCCGGCTGGCGCAAGGCAAGCGATATCCTCGAAGGCCGCGGCTTCAACGTCACCATCGTCCAGGAACCGATCACCTCGCTTGCCGATGATGTCGCCGCAACCAACCGGGTGCTTGACCTGCAGGATGGCCCGACCCTGCTCGTCGGCCACAGCTACGGTGGCATGGTGATCACCGAAGCCGGCAACAGCCCCAATGTCGCGGGCCTGGTCTATGTCGCGGCCTTCCAGCCGGACCAGGGTGAAAGCCTCATCAGCTTGGCGAGTTCCAAGCCGGCCGGCGGCATGAATATTCGTGAGACGAAGGACGGAAAATACCTCTATCTCGACCCTGCCGCCTTTGCCAGCGACTTTGCCGCCGACCTGCCGAAGGACGAGGCTGCGTTCCTCGCAAAGTCGCAGGTCTTCGCCTCCAAGGAGGCCTTCTCGGCCAAGGTCAGCGATCCCGCCTGGAAGACAAAGAAGAGCTGGACGATCGTCGCCACCGAAGACCGTTCGATCAATCCCGACCTCGAACGCGACATGGCGAGGCGGGCAGGAAGCGATGTCACCGAGATCAAGGCAAGCCACGCCGTCTTCGCGTCTCAGCCGGAAAAGGTCGCCGATGTGATCGCGAAGGCTGCTGAGGCAGCCGGCAAGTAGTCAGGTCAAAAGCAGTGACCGGAGCCGGTGGATCACTCCACCGGCTCGTTTTCCGTGAATGTGTCCTTCATCGCCCTGATGATGATGACGGCCGATGCGGCCCCGGGGTCGATATGTCCGAGGGATCGCTCCCCAAGACGAGCGGCGCGGCCGCGGGTGGCGACCATGGAGCGCGTGGAGCGTGCACCAGTATCGGCAGCCTCGAGAATCTCGCGCCACATGTCCGAAACATTCGCCTGCCGGTCGCGGGCAGCGGCAGCGGCTTCGGTTGCCGGGATCCAGGCATCCAGCATCGTCTTGTCGCCGCGTTGGCCCTTGCCTCGGTCCCTGATCCCTGATGTCATCGCCTCGACGATTGCCGCCTGCCCGGCGGCTGACAGCGTTTCGTCCTGCTTCAGCACCTGGGCTGCCTTGCGAAAGGCCGTGGCATAGAGCGGCCCTGTCGATGCGCCGACGGCATCGAGAAAAGCGGACGCTGCGATCGAAAACACCTCCGACGGCAGCGTTTCATCGAGGTCGTGTTTTGCCAGTTCGCCATTCACCGCCTGGAAGCCAAGCGCCATGGTGATGCCATGGTCGGCATCGCCGATCGCCCCGTCCAGATCGGAGAGATGGTCTTTCTCAGCCGAAATCGCCACCGATATCCGGTGAAACATCCTGCTGAGGCTGCGGGCCGCGTTTGCCGGCATGATTATCCTCCCAATTCATGCAGCCCAGCCCCCTGGGATGCTGTCTTCCATTTTTTTCAGTTAACGACCCTGAGGAATGCCGTATCGCAGGGATGGTGCAGCATATCCGTCAGTTCCCGGTCGAGATGCAGGATCGATATGGATGCTCCGACCATGTCGAGCGATGTGCAATAATGCCCCACCCAATTGGCCTCGATCTTGATGCCCTTTGCGCTCAGCCGCTGTTCCACACGCCTGAAAAGAATATAGAGCTCCATCAGCGGCGTGCCGCCGAAGGAATTGACCAGCACGGCGACACGATCTCCCGATACAACCTTCATCTCCGAAAAAATCCTGTCCATGACGACGTCGACGACGGCATCGGCGCTCATCATCTTCTCGCGCATCACGCCAGGCTCGCCATGGATGCCCATGCCAATCTCGATGTCATCAGGGCCGATCTCGAAGTTATGGCGACGCGTCTGAGGCAGCGAACTGGGTTCAAGCGCAACACCCATGGTGAAGGTCCGTGCATTGGCCTTGAGGGTCACTGCTTCGCAGGCATCGAGCGAAAGACCGCGGTCACAGGCAGCACCGGCGACCTTGAAGATGAAGAAATTACCGGCAACGCCGCGGCGACCGTCCCGATCCTCCAACGGTGAGGAGGAGATGTCGTCGGTCGTCACGACGGTACGGACCTCGATTTTGTCCTCTGCGGCCATTTCGGCGGCCATCTCGAAATTCATGACATCGCCGGCGTAATTGCCATAGACGAAGAGTACTCCCGCTCCGCCCGATGCCGCCTTGGCGCATTGCAGGATCGGCCCCGGCGGCGGCGAGGAGAAGATATTGCCGACCGCGACCGCATCGGCGAGCCCCTTGCCGAMATAGCCGAGAAAGGCCGGTTCATGCCCCGTCCCTCCGCCGACGACCAGACCGACCTTGCCGGCTCGCGGGCCTGAACGGGCAACGAGCGCCCGATTGGAACTGTCGACCGGGCGAAGGTAATGCGCATGCGCCTTGACGACGCCGTCGAGCATTTCTTCGACGACATCGTCGGGGTCGTTCAGGAACTTCTTGATGTGGGTGCGGAAGCCAGTCAGCGGCGTGGTGATCTCGTTGTCGACCTTTGGCCGCTGCGAATGCTTCTGATCGACCTCCGTCACACCATCGGCATTGAGGATGCCCCGGCCGGTGGCGGCATCGGTAATGAGCACACTGACATAGCCGCCGCGAAGCGCAGCAAGGATGGCCGGCACCTTGTCGAAACCGCCTGCAACGGCGATGCGCATCTTGATCTTCTTCAGCAGGTCAAGGGAGATGCCGACCGTGCGGTCGTCCAGCGGCCCCGCGACAAGGCGTCCATGACCGTCGATGAAGCGGCCAGCCACCACGCCGGTCGCATCCTTGGCGAGATACTCCTGCAGGGACACGGAATCGAAAAAGCCGCTTGTGTGGATCGTGGAATTCGGCCGCATGGAGGCGATACCGAAGATCACCTTGTTTGCCTGCGAAAGCGCTTCGAATTGCCGGTCGATCAGCGGTTCACGCAAGAACACGTCGCGCACCGCAGGGCTGGAGACGATGGCGGGTGCTGCAATATTGATGAGCTTGGCATCGACGGCATCGGCAAAGGCCGCGGCGCAAAGCTCTGGCGTATAAGTGAAGGTCGCGCTCGTTCCACCCGTTGCCTGCACGACGGTCATATCCTGCAGCCCCGATATGGAGGCCTGCTCGCCGACCGCCATGATCGTACGCCCCCAGACGACCGCAAGCGTGTCGCCGGATTTCAGGATCTTCTGCAGCGCCTGGGCGCCCGCAGAGCCGAGCCGTTCGATCAATGGACGGGCATTGTCGTCGCTCGGCACGACCAGACAGTCGTGCAGCCCGAAGTGCCGCTTCAGCTCCTGAGCGATGGTCAGCGAGCTTAGCCGCGCCGGCTCGATGGAAATATTGACGATGCCGCGGGCGCGTGCATCGGCGAGGTAACTGTTCACCGTCGCCCGCGAAATACCCATCGTTTCGGCGATATCGCCCTGGGTCATGCCGTCTTCGTAGTAAAGCCAGCACGCCCATACGTAGGGATCGTCCCCGTAGCGCAACGGAATAGGCTCAGCCGCGATATCAGCCGTACCGTTCTTTCGTGCCGATGATGTCTTTGCGACCATCCTGCCTGGTTTCCCTCATCCAAATCGACGGCGAAGATGAGCGTAAAAGCTGCAGTTTTCAACATGCCCTCGCCTGATTGTTCCCGGCCGCCTCAGCGGCCGGGACGGTGATGCAAGGGAGGATCGCGGGCTCTCACCAAAGCCCGATCTGTCAAGCGGGCTGGAGCCTCGTCTCCACACCATCAGACAGCGACTTCAGGATCAATGCGCAGGAGGTTGCGCCCGCATCGAGCACGCCAAGCGAACGTTCGCCAAGGCGGCTGGCGCGACCGATCTTGGCCACGAGATCGCGCGTGCTGTCCCGTCCGGCTTCGGCTGCCGCGACAAGTGCCTCAAGCGCCTCGCCAAAGGACTTGCCATTGCCGATAGCCGCATCGAATGCGGTGATCGCCGGTACCAGCGTATCGAGCAGCGTCTTGTCGCCAACCTTGGCCGAGCCGATCGCCTTGATGCCGTCGAGGCCATTGTGCAGCATGKTGCTGAAGGTCGCGGTATCGATGGCGTCAGACTTTTCAATGGTTTCGGCGAACTGGGTGAACATGACGCCATAGAGTGGCCCCATCGACCCGCCGATCTCCGTCATCAGGACCGTGCCGAGGGTATCGAGGGCCTGCGCCAGCGACATGTCCGCCCCCTTGATGCGTTCGGCAGCCATGCCGAATCCCTTGGCCATGTTGACGCCATGGTCGCCATCACCGATCTTGCCGTCGATTTCGCTGAGGTAGGCGCGATTCTCGATGATCAGGCTCGCGACCGAGAGCACGATATCGCCAGATCCGGCATTCTGAAATTGCTGCATTCTGCCTGCCTCCTTCAGAGCATCGCCGGGCACTGAACGTCGACATCCAGTAGCCGCTTCAGTTCATCATCCAGTGCCATGACCGTCAGCGTTGCGCCGACCATTTCCAGCGACGTGAAATAGTTGCCGATGTAGACCTTGCTGATCTTCAGTCCGCGTCCGGTGATMTCAGATTCGAGCGTATCATGAAGAATGTAGAGTTCGTTGAGCGGCGTGGCGCCGAGACCAGAGACGATGATTGCCACCTCCGTTCCTGCGGCAAGCTGGTGGTCATCGAGAACGATCCTGGCCATCTCCTCGGCGACTTCCTTGGCCGATTTCAGCGGTTCGACCCGCACGCCGGGCTCGCCATGATGGCCGATGCCGACTTCCATCGTACCCGGTTCGATCACGAAATTCGGATGGCCGACGGAGGGCAGTGTGCAGGGGCCGAGGCCGACGCCGATCGAACGGCAATTATCGATCGCCTTCTGCGCGGTCGCCCGCACCTCTTCGAGGCTAGCACCTTCGGCAGCCTTAGCCGCGCCGCACTTCCACATGAAGATTTCGCCGGCAACGCCGCGGCGCTTTTCACGCTCCTCGGGGCCTGCTGAACAGACGTCGTCGTTGGCGACGACGGTGGCGATTTCGATGCCTTCCTTCGCGGCAAGCTTCATCGCCATCTTCACATTCATATTGTCGCCGGCATAGTTGCCGTAAAGGCAGACGACACCTTTGCCGCCATTCGCCTCGCGGGCGGCATCGAGGAAGCTCTTTGCGGTCGGCGAGGAAAAGAGTTCGCCAACGGCAACAGCATCCAACATATTGCGGCCAGTATAACCGATGAAGGCGGGCTCATGGCCCGAACCGCCGCCGGTGATGACGCCGACCTTGCCGGCGACCGGCGTGTGACGGGCGGTGATGACACGGGAATTTTGTGCGGATAGCCTGACGATGTCGGCATGGGCCTTGACGAAACCCTTGACCGTATCTTCGACGACCTCATCCGGATTATTGATAAACCGCTGCATTATAACTCCTATCTACTGCGCGTCAGATAATGGTGTAGCCGCCATCGACCAGAAGGTCCGCGCCATTGATCATATCGGCGCCGTTAGACGCCAGGAATACCGCCGCCGCCGCAATTTCCTCGGGGAACGCGAAGCGTCCGGATGGGATACGCTGTTTCAGCGCCTCACCGCGCGGGCCATCCCATGCCTTCCTGCCGAGATCGGTCAGGACGACGGTCGGAGAGATCGTGTTGACGTTGATGCCGTGCTTTCCCCATTCGGCAGCCAGCGTCTTGGAAAGACCGATGACGCCAAACTTCGAGGCACAATAGGCAACATGCTGATCGATGGCGACAGTGCCGGCCTGGGACGCCATATTGATGATCTTGCCGCCCCTGCCCGCCTTGATCATGGCGCGGCCGGCAGCTTGAGAAATCAAGAACGTGCCCTTGAGATTGATGGCGATGGTCTTGTCCCACGCATCAAGGCTGAGTTCCTCTGCAGGCGCGAGCATGACGACGCCGGCGCTGTTGACGGCAATGTCGATGTGACCGAACGCGGCCACCACATCGGCAACCACTTTTTCGACGGATTGCGGGTTCGATACGTCGCAGACGAATGATTTCGCCCCGTTACCGAGTTCGTCGGCCTTGGCCTTTGCGACCGATTCATTGATGTCGACCACGCCGACAATCGCGCCTTTCGCGGCCATGGCGGATGCGATGGCGCTACCGATGCCGGACGCACCGCCCGTGATCAGAGCGACCTTGCCGCTCAGGGAAAAGTTCAGATCAACCTGTTTTGAATCAGTCATGGCTTTCTTCTCAACCTGTCGGGATATGGGGCGGGATCTTCCTCCCGCCCCAGGGAGGATCACTTGCGGGTGGAAAGCAGCTTATCGACGTTTTCAGCCGTCACCGGGGTCCACGGGACATTATAGGTCTTATCCTTGCCGTCGTTCCACGGCATATCCTTGTAGGTGGTCCAGATATCGGATTCCGGCTTATAATCGCCCTTCTTGGCATTGTAGATCGCCAGATCCAGAGCGCCCTGCGCCTGGGCACGGGCATCCTGAAGGATCGAGGTCATCTCACCGGCTTTGGCAGCCCGTAGCGCATCTGTGACGCCGTCGATACCGGCGATGGCGAAGCTCTTGACGTCGAGGCCGGCAGCCTTGATCGCCTCGATGGCACCGAGCGCCATTTCATCATTCTGGCCGATAATGCCGTTGATCTGGTTCGGGTGCGACGTCAGCCAGTTTTCCATCAGTGTCTGGGCCTCGGCGCGCGACCAGTTTGCAGTCTGGTCTTCGAGAACCTTGACGTCAGGGCATTCGGCTAAAGCCTTCTTGTTGCCCTGCAGGCGTTGGATCTGTGCCGACTGGCCGACGGGACCTTCGATGATCACGACATTGCCTTTGCAGCCGATCTTGTCCAGCACGCTCTTGGCTTCGAGATAACCGGAAACCGTGTCGTCGGAACCGACATAGGACGTCAGCTGGTCGGAATTGACGCGGGTGTTGGAGCCGATGACCGGAATGCCGGCATCGACGGCGGACTGAACGGCAGATGCACCTGCGTCGACATCGATCGGCGCAAAAATGATAGCGTTGTACTTCTGCGTGATCATCGTCTTGAACTGGTCCTGCTGGACCAATGCGTCATAGCGGCCATCGAAGACCGTCAGTTCGACCTCGCCGCTCTTGACGGCCGGGTGATCCTGCAGGGCTGCGGTCCAGATCTGCATGAACTCCGCATTCAAGCCGTAGGGTGCTGCGCCGATCTTGATCTTTTCCTGGGCTGCGGCGGACGTCGCCAGCAGCGCCGTTGCCGAAGCAAGCGCAATCAGAAGCTTTCTCATTTTAATTCTCCTCCACTTTGGGTTTAGGCTGCCGGCATGGCTTGCCTGTCGGACGGGGCGAACGAAGCGCCTGCCCCGAATTTCTGCTGATGAGCTCAGGCTCCGAAATTTCGTTTCTGGTCGAGCATGACGGCGCCGACGATCAGCGCACCCTTCAGGACCTGCTGGTAGTAGGACTGGATGCCCATCAGATCGAGACCGTTGTTCATGACGCCGATGATGAGCGCGCCGATCAATGTTCCCGTCACGCGGCCAACACCGCCGGAAAGGCTCGTGCCACCGATGACGACTGCCGCGATCGCATCCAGCTCATAAGCGACGCCGGCCTGCGGCAGGCCCGAACCGGTGCGGGCGCTGAGCAGGATACCTGCAAGCCCTGCGAGGCCGCCGGAGATCACATAGACGGTGAAGCGGATACGACCCGTATTGATGCCCGAGGTCTTGGCCGCATGCGGATTGCCGCCGACGGCGTAGATATAGCGGCCGAACCGCGTACGGTTGAGGATCCACCAGGAGACCGCAAACACGACCGCAAGCACGATGACCGGAGCAGGAAGGCCGAACACATCGCCGGTGCCGATCCAGCGGAAGGCGGGTGTGAGTGCGGGAACCGGACGGCCGCCACCATAGATCAGCGTCATGCCGCGGGCAGCCGAAAGCATGCCGAGCGTGGCGACGAAGGCAGGCACCGAGAAGCGCGAGACGATCGCGCCGGAGATCGAGCCGCAGACAACACCGACCAGGACACCGACCAGCAGGCCGATAGCGACCGGATAGGGCGAACCGATGACGCCGGCCGTTTCCGAAGTGGTGGCAAAACTGGCGCTGACGATGCCGGCGAGTGCCACGACAGAACCGACCGACAGGTCGATGCCGCGCGTCAGGATCACGAAGGTCATGCCGATCGCCAGCACGCCGTTGATGGACGTCTGCAGCAGAACGTTGGAAATATTGCCGCCGGTCAGGAAGAACTCATTCGAGAACGACAGGATAACGACCAGAAGCAGGAAGGCGAGGAAGATGCCGTATTCCTGCACGATCAAACGGCGCTGCTCGGTMTTGAACCAGCCGCCCGCACTTTTGTTCTCACTCACTGACACTGCCTGCTCCTCTGCTGCCGGACGAACGCCCTGACCCTGGTCAGGTTGATAAGTGGACGAGTGATTGGGCATTCGTCTCCTCCCGGCTGTATATTCCGGCGCTCTTGCCGCCGCGCATCACCATGATGCGGTCCGACATGCCGAGAACTTCGTCGATTTCCGATGAGATCATCACCACGGTGCCGCCGCCTTCGGCGAAGTTGCAGATGATGCGATAAATTTCCCGCTTGGCGCCGACATCGACGCCGCGTGTCGGCTCATCCAGCAGCAGGACCTTGGGGTTGCGCAGGAACCATTTGCCGAGAACGACCTTTTGCTGGTTGCCGCCGGAAAGGCCTGATACCGGCATGGTGTCGCGCGCTGCCTTTATCTGAAATTGCTCGCGCATGCGCTTACTGGCATCCACTTCCTTTGCATGATCCATGGAAAAGGCTGGGCTCAGTTCAGGCAGGCTTGCCATGCAGATATTGGCGCGAACGGAATCGGAGAGATTGAGCCCCGTCTGCTTTCGATCTTCGGTTACCAGCGCGAGACCATGGGCCATCGCATCCGATGGCTTTGCAACCGAGATCGCCGCACCATCGACCGAGATGCGCCCCGCAGACGGTTTTTCGAGCCCAAAAAGGCAGTTGAAAATCTCCGTGCGCCCGGAGCCCATCAGCCCGTATATGCCGAAGATCTCGCCCTTACGGGCGGCGAAGGAAATGTCCTCGATCTTGTTCGGGCACGAAAGMGMACTGACCTCCAGACCGATCTGCGGTGTCGGCGTATTGGTCTTGACGTATTCTTCGGCAAGTTCCCGCCCGACGATCATGCGGATCAAGCTCGGCCGGTCGATCTCCGACAAGGCGCCGGCACCGACGAAGGAACCGTCGCGGAAGACCGTGTAGGAATCAGCGATCTGGAAGATTTCCGAAAGGCGGTGCGAAACGTAGACGATACCGCGTCCCTGCGCCTGCAAGCGGCGGATCGCCGCAAAGAGCTGCTGGGCCTCACGCTCGCCGATGGCCGATGTCGGTTCGTCCATGAAGATGACTTCGGCATCGTGGCTGAGCGCCTTGGCAATCTCCACCAGCTGCATCTGCGCGACCGAAAGGTTCATCATGTACTGGTTTGCACGGATATCGAATTCCAGCCCATCGAGCAGCCTCTGCGCCGCGCGGTTCATGGTGCGGAAATCGATGCCGCCGAAACGGGCTGACGGCTCGCGGCCGAGATAGATATTCTCGGCAACCGTCATGTGCGGAACCGGGCTCAGTTCCTGCTCGATGATGGCAATACCGGACGCGAGCGCATCAGCCGGCCTGGAGAAATCCACCTCCTGGCCACGCCTGCGGATCGAACCGGCATCGCGCTTGTGAATGCCCATCAGAATTTTCAGGAATGTGGACTTGCCCGCGCCATTGCCGCCGCAAAGCGCATGGACCGAGCCGGCGCGAAGTTGGAAGCGGCCGTCGCACAGGGCTGCGACACCGCCAAAGGACTTCTTGAGCCCTTCCACTTCCAGCAGAAATTCCACGTCAGTCTCCTCCACGCATACGTCTGGCGAGCAAATTCCAACGCGCCATTCGACATCAGGAAACCTCCGCCCGAATGTCGATACTGACAATATTCGACTCGCGTTCGACAAATGTCAAGCGATATGAAATCACTTAAATGTCAGGGTGCCAGAGAGCCAGGAACGGTGCCGAAAACCCAGCAATTGCGGGGCTAAGAGCGATATCACGACGGGAAAGAGGGCTTGCGGAACATCATGCTGACGTAGCGCAAAGAGATTATCGACGGCGATTATGATCGCGCCCTGCTCTTCTGCGGAACGGGCGTCGGCGTGTCGATTTCTGCTAACGAGCATCCTGGCGGCGCTGACCCACGATACCTATTCTGCCGAGCGCGCCGCCAAGTCATCACCACCGTGGATGCATGGGTGGTCGGCCCCGAACCAGCCTGAGCGATCGTCGATACCTACCTCGCCTGCAGCCTCGACCCGAATCGTCTATCGGTCGAACACGTCAAGGCAATCGAACGCCTAGATGAAGCGAAGTACTGAGTTTCGTCACGAGACCTTCTGCCGCCCGTAAAGCAGCAACATGCCGATGATGACCGCCCCATAGATGAGCTGGCGACCGGCTTCCTCGATCTGCATGACAGAGAGAATCGACTGGAGAAGGGTGATCAAGATGACGCCGGCCACGGTTCCGAGATAGGAACCCTTGCCGCCGAGCACATGTGTGCCGCCAAGCACCACGGCCGCGATCGAGGGCAAGAGATAGGCGTCACCCATGGATTGGGATGCTTTCGAGGCGTAGCCGGCGAGAAGCACGCCGCCGAGCGCGCTAAGCCCACCTGACATGATGAAGGCCAGCAGGGTGATCCTGCGAGTGTTGATGCCGGACATATACGCGGCGCGCTCGCGATTGCCGATTGCATAGAGCGCCCTGCCGAAAGTCGTTCGCGTTAGCAGGAAGACGGCAAGCAGGCCGACGGCCAACCACACCAGAACGCCATTCGGAAGCCCCGGTATGGCATAGCCGGTTGCCAGGAAGCGCATGGCGGCAGAAGCCGAATCCTGCGGTGAGAAACCGCCGGTATAGACGACCATCAAGCCTTGCGCGACGGCATTGGTTGCAAGCGTGATGATCATCGAGGGAATGCGCAGATAGGCAACCGCGATGCCATTGACGAGACCGATCGCAGCACCACAGAGAATGCCGAATGGGATTGCGAGAACCGCACCCGTCGTTCCGTAAGCAGTGGCGGCGCAGGCCATCATCGCCCCTGTCGTCACGACCCATGGCACCGACAGGTCGATCTGCCCGAGCAGGATGACCGCCATCATGCCGGTTGCGATGACACCAAGGAAGGAAGCCACCTTCAACTGCTGCAGCAGGTAATCCGGCGACAGGAAGTTGGAGGAATAGAGCGAACCACCGAGAAGCAGCAGGATGATACAGCCAAAGGCGATCGCCACCGCCGGATCGACACCGCGCAGCCGGGCGGGCACGGGAATTTGCCGCATGGTGGAAGCATCCTCGCTCATTGGAACCACTCCAGGCGATTGCGGACCCGCGACAGGCCGATGCAGCCGATACTGACTGCCAGCATCAGCACCACTCCCTGGAAGAGCGGCTGCCAGAGCGGATCGAGATCGAAGACGAACAGCAGGTCGCCGATGGTGCGGAAGGCCAGCGCACCGAAGACGGCACCGACGGCGCTTCCCTTGCCACCCGCCAGCGAAACGCCGCCCAGCACCACTGCCGCGATCGAATAGAGCGTATACGCATTGCCGCTCGCAAAAGCTGCCTCGCCCGTATAGGAAAAGAAGGTCAGGTAAAGCCCGCCGATCGCTGAAAGCAGCCCCGCCAGCCCATAGGCGGCGAGCTTCGCCCGTTTCACCGGCATGGCCGACATGTAAGCGGCGTTTTCCGCCGAGCCGACCGCATAGGCGGTGCGGCCGAGCACCGAACGGCTGAACGGCACCCAGATCACCAGGACGACAAGCGCGAGCACGACGAGGCTTGCAGGGATGACGCCAAAAAGTTTCGAGGTAAACACATCGGCGAGATCTTCATTGACCGAGCCGCCGGGTGTGGGCCGCAACAGCAGCGCCAATCCGTAAAAGACCGCACTGGTMGCAATCGTTGTGACGATCGGCTGCAATCGACCGAAGATGATGACGAGCCCATTCAGCAGGCCGCAGGCGAKACCGGTCAAAAGTACGGCCACGACACCCAACCCAGTCTGCAGCGGCGTGCCGACGACGAGCCATGAGGCAAGGCAATTGCACAGGATGAGGATCATGCCGACCGAAAGGTCGATGCCCGATGTGATGACCACGAAACATTGCGCCATCGCCACGAAAGCGAGCAGTGTCGCCTTGTTGGCGGCCGTCTGCACCACATTCGGCGTGAAGCCGGCCGGATGGTTCGAGACATAGATGATGAACATCAGGATGAAGAGAAGCGCTGCAAAGAGCGTACCCTTCTGCTGAACGTACCAGTACCGCCATTCGCCGCCCGCCTGCCTGCTCATTGGGCTATCCTTTGCTGCGCTTGGCCGGCGCCGATGTTGAGGGCGGCGCTCACCAGCTCGCGCTCGGTAATCTCGTCTCCCTCGAGGATGCGCACGATGCTGCCATCATACATGACGAGCACGCGATCGCAGCATCCGGCCAGTTCGTCATAGTCCGTCGAATAGAAGATGATGGCCGCGCCCGCGTCGGCAAGCTTGCGCAGCAAAGCATAGATCTCCTGCTTTGTGCCGACATCGATGCCGCGGGTCGGATCATTGAGCAGAATGATGCGCGGGCGGTTCATCAGCCATTTGGCGATCACGACTTTCTGCTGGTTGCCGCCTGACAGCGAAGCGACCGGCATGTCGATCGTCGCGGCCTTGATCGCTAGAAGCTTCAACAGCTCGTCTATCTCGCGAAGCTCCGCGGCCCGGTCGATCACGCCATTGCGTGAAACGCGGTCGAGTGCGGCGATCGACAGGTTCTCGCGCACCGTCATGGGGAGCATGAGGCCCTCGGTCTTGCGGTCCTCCGGAATCAGCGCCATGGAGATATCGCCTGATTTCGCAGCACCTGGGCTCTTCAACCTTACCGGTCGGCCATTGACCGCCACCTCGCCTTTCAGGTCGCGCAGCACACCGAAAAGCGCCAGCAGCAATTCGCGCTGCCCTTGCCCGTCCAGCCCGCCGAACCCGATGATTTCGCCGGGCCGCACATCGAAATTGATCCCGGAAAGCCGGTCTTCCCAAGAGAGATTGCGGCAGGAGAGCACCGGCGCATGTGCCCTCGATCGCAGCGGCTTGGGTGGGAAGACATTGGTATATTCGCGTCCGATCATCAGTTCCACAACCTGCTGGTCCGTCTTGGTGCCGGCAGGATAGGATTCGATGCTGCGGCCGTTTCTAAAGACCGTGCAGTCATCAGCGAGCTCGGCAATCTCGTGCATGCGATGGGAAATGTAGATCAGCGCCATGCCCTCGGCACGCAGTTGCTTCAGCACGCCAAAGACCTTCTCGACATCCGACTGGGTTAGCGCCGAGGTCGCCTCGTCGAGGATCATCAACCGCGGCTTGCGCGCAAGAGCCTTGGCAATCTCCACCATCTGCCGACGGGAAAGCGGCAGGTCCTTGACAAGGGACGAGGGATGGATATCGGCCGCTCCGGCACGGGCCAGCGCAGCTTCAGCAATCTGACGCTGCCTGTTGCGGTCGATCATGCCGAAACGAAGCGGCGGATTGCTGATAACGATGTTGTCGGCCACCGACAGATCGGGAATGAGCGACAGTTCCTGGAAGACGCAGACGATGCCCTCGGCATTGGCGGCAGCCGGCGAGGCGAAGGAGACCTCGCTCCCGTCAAGCAGCATGCGCCCCTCATCAGGCGCGACTACCCCTGCCATGATCTTGATGAGGGTTGATTTACCGGCGCCGTTCTCCCCGAGCACGGCATGGATCGCGCCCGGGCGGACTGCGATATTGGCTTCCTTCAGCGCAATCGCGCCGCCGTAGCGTTTCGATATGCCTTCCAGGCGCAGAAGCGGTTCGGAAAGGGTCATGCATCCAGCCTCCATTCGGTCGCGTCGAGATCAAGACTGCGGGCGCGAGCGCCCGCAGTCAGGTCCGGATGGTGGGGATTACTGGTTTTCCTTGGACTGCCCCATGATCTCCTGTGCGGTGAAGTTGATACCGCAGGTCGGGAAGGCGTTGCCGACGAAGAAGTTGTCGGATTGGGTGGGGTAATAATCCTCACCTTCCTTGAAATCGGGATCCGAAACGAGTGCCGTCGGCAGCTTAACGGCCTGGGGCACGACTTCGCCTTCAAGAGCGGCGATGGCCGTCTTGATAGCGACGGCGACCTGCGCCGGACCGGTACCGGCCGACGAGCATTTCAGACCGTCGCCAGCATGGGCCGCGCAGAATTTGCGAAAGCCGTTCTCCGTCTCACCGCCGAAGGGCACGAAAGCATGCTTCGCATCGATCATCGCCTGCACGACGCCGGTGTCACCGCCTTGGGCAGTGATGCCATCGAACGGACCATTGGTAGCGATCGCATCGGCCGTTGCCTTCTGGGCCACGCCGTCGTCCCACTTGCCGACGACTTCAGTCACGGTGAACTTCTTGCCGGAAGCGTCCAGCGTCTCGTGGATGCCGTTATGGCGATCCGTATCGACCGAAGTTCCAGCAACGCCGCGCACTTCGAGGATCTTGCCACCCTGCGGCAGGTGCTTCACCAGCCAGTCGGCCCAGATGACACCGAGGCCCTTCTGGTCGACATTGACGTTGATCGCATCCTTGGTGTCGAGGATATTGTCGAAGGCGACAAGAACGACGCCGGCTTCCTTGGCGCGCTTGATGACCGGACCGAAGGCTGTCGGGTTCTGGGCGTTGACGACGACGGCATCATAACCGGCATCGATGAAGTTGTTGATCGCCGAAATCTGGGCCGGAACGTCCTCGCCGGTCGACACAACCTTGAATTCTTTGAGTTTGGCGGCGACATCCGGCTGGGCAGCGTAGGCCTTTGCCGTTTGCACCATCTGGATGCGCCAGGTGTTGGCGATATAGCCGTTGGCAAGCGCGATGCGGTAACGACCATCCTTCTTCGGATATTGCAAGAACTGGGTTTCGGCCGACCACGGAACCATGCAATTCGGATCGGCGGCGGGGCCGGACACGACCTTTGGCTCCGCCATGGCCGTGCTGCAGAGCAGAGCAAACGCCGACGCCGAAAACGCGGCGACACGTGCCATTTTCGCTTTCTTCACCTTGAGCATTGAATATCTCCTCCCTCGGGCGGACCGAGCCGCCTCTCCACAAAGTCTTATTGGCATGCTGATTCCCGGAAGGTTCCATCCCATCCTTTCCGGTGCAATTTTAGCGTAACATAGTTGACAGCGCTGTCAAATCGGATTTGCTAGCGCTGTCAACTGCAAATTCAAAGAACAATATTTCGCAACTGCGAGATAAATTACAGATCCGCACGACTTTGTTGTATAGAGCGAGAGCACATGCGAAGAGTAACTTTGGACGATGTGGCAACTTTGGCCGGCGTCAGCCCGATCACAGTTTCACGCGTACTTCGCAAGCCCGACGCGGTCTCGGAAGCGCTGCGGCGGCGTGTCAATGCCGCCGTCCAGGAACTCGGCTATGTGCCGAATATTGCGGCCAGCCGGCTTGCCTCGTCGCGCACGCACGCAATCGGCGTCATTGTGCCGACGCTCTATAACGTCATCTTTGCCGAATATCTCTTTGCTCTGCATGACGTGCTTGTCGGGGCGGGCTTTCAGGTCATCGTCGTCAACAGCCGGTATTCCGAGCAGGAAGAGGAAAATGCCGTCAAGGTACTGCTCGGCCAACGGGTCGAAGCGATCATCATCGCCGGCATTCATCATACACCGCTTGCCCATCAGCTTCTGATGCGGGCGCATTTGCCCGTTGTCGAGACATTCGAGTTGTCGCCGGATCCGATCGACCTCAATATCGGCATGCTGCAAGATCGCGCTGGGCAGGCGGCAACGCAGCATCTCATCGACCGCGGCTTCAAGCGTATTGCCTTTCTGGCGGGCAATCTCGACCATCGTTCCCAGTCCCGCTTCGACGGCTATCGCCTGGCAATGCAGGAAGCGGGCCTGGAGAACCTTGAGATCGTCACCCAGCGACCGCGGCACAGCTCGGTTGCGCTCGGCTCCGATCTCCTGGCCCTGATGCATGAACGTGGCGACCGCCCGGAAGCGATCTTCTGCACCGACGACAACGTGGCGCTCGGCGCCATGCAGGAGTGCCGCAAGCGCGGCATCCGCGTGCCTGACGATATCGCCATCATCGGTTTTCATGATCTGGAATTTTCTGCCTGTGCGTCACCCTCCCTCTCGTCGATCGTGACGAGGCGTTTCGAGACGGGCAAACTTGCCGCCGAAAAGGTACTGGCGGCCCTCAATTCGACGAGCCGCCAGCCGCCGAGCCAGATCGATCTTGGCTTCGAAGTCATCGCCCGCGAAAGTACAGGCATAACCATCAGGCAGCAGCTTGGGCCTCGCTCTTAGAGATCGTGACCGGAACCCCCTTGTAGCTCGGCGTGCCCGACTTGCGGTCATAGTGATCGAGCGCGATCACCGCATTCATTTCCGGATAATAGCCGGCCACCGAACCGAAGGGGATATTATACTCGACAACCGTGAAACCGATGACGGTTTTCCCACCCCCGTTGCGGGTGGCTGAGCGGATATCGATCCGGTCTCCGTCACGCAGGCCCCGTTCAGCAAGATCCTGACCGCTCATGAAGATGACATCACGGCGGCCGAAGATACCGCGATAGCGATCGTCGAGGCCGTAGACCGTCGTGTTGTATTGGTCGTGGCTGCGCAGCGTCGTCAGCACCAGTGTCGTCGGGTCCTTCAGGCGAGGATCTTCGTCGAGACCGGGGGCGACGAGGAAGGTTGCCTTTCCGCTCGCCGTCTTCCAGACGCGGTAAGAAGCGGGAACATCGAGCCGGAAGCCGCCGCGAACGCGGACACGGCTATTGAATTCGTGAAAGTCCGGGAACACCAATTCTATCTTGTCGCGGATGCGGTCGTAATTGGAGATCAACCCGCTCCAGTCGATGCTATATTTTGTGCCCAATGTGGCCATTGCAATGCCTGCGATGACGGCCGGCTCAGACTTCAATAACTCACCCGGCGGCTTCAGGAAGCCGCGCGAGGCGTGCACCATCGACATGGAATCTTCGACCGTCACCGACTGCGGCCCTGATGYCTGCGTGTCAAGGTCTGTTCGTCCGAGGCAGGGAAGGATGATCGAGGTCTTTGCCATCAAGAGATGCGAGCGGTTGAGCTTGGTCGCGATATGGACGGCGAGATCGAGCTTGCGCATGGCCTTGAAGGTGACGTCAGGATCGGACATGGCGACAGCCAGATTGCCGCCGAGGCAGATCAGCGCCTTCGATTTGCCGGCAGCGATCGCCTCGATGGCCTCGACCGCATTATGGCCCTTCTCTGCAGGGGGACGGAAACCAAAGGCGCGTTCCATGCCGTCGAGCAGCGCTTTGTTCGGAATTTCGGTAATGCCGACAGTCCGGTCGCCCTGAACGTTGGAATGACCACGCAGAGGGCAGAGACCGGCGCCGGGGCGGCCGACATTGCCGCGCAGCATCAGGAAATTGGCAAGCTGCTGGACATTCGCCGTTCCGTTCGCGTGCTGGGTGATGCCCATGCCGTAACAGAGGATGACATTGCGGGCGCTGAGATAGACATCGACGGCGCTGTTCAGCGCTTCCATGGTGAGACCGGAGACACTGAGGATATCGGCCCATCGCGCGGCGGCGAGATCCTCTTTCAGGGCATCGATGCCGACAGTGTGTTCGGCGATAAAGGCCCTGTCCAGAACGCCCTCGCCACCAGCGACAAGATCGGCCTCATCGCGCTCGAAGATCAGTTTCATCAGACCCTTGAGAGCTGCGAGGTCGCCACCGGTGCGGAGCTGGTGATAGGCCGATGCGATGCGTGTCGAGGAAAAGGTCACCATCTCCACCGGATTTTGCGGCGCCGCGAAACGCTCGAGCGCCCGCTCCTTCAGCGGATTGAAGACGATGATGGGCACGCCGCGGCGCGATGCCTCATGCAAGGTCGTCATCATGCGCGGATGGTTCGTTCCGGGATTGTGGCCGAAGCTGAAGATGGCATCGGCATGATCGAAATCCTCAAGTGTCACCGTGCCCTTGCCGACACCAAGCGACAACGGCAGCCCGACGCTCGTTGCCTCATGGCACATGTTCGAACAGTCGGGGAAGTTGTTGGTGCCATAGGCGCGTACAAAAAGCTGGTAGAGGAATGCAGCTTCGTTCGAAGCACGGCCGGAAGTATAGAACTCAGCCTCGTCCGGGCTGGCGAGCTTGTTCAGCTCTGCGCCGATCAAGTTGAAGGCGTCATCCCATTCGATGGCTTCGTATTTATCCGTGGTACCGTTGTATTTCAGCGGGTGCGTCAGCCGACCCTGGTCTTCGAGCTTGTGATCGATCCATTCCCAAAGCTCCGAGACCGTATGTTCGGCAAAGAATTCCGGCGCGACACGGCGGGCAGTCGATTCCCATGTGATCGCCTTTGCACCATTTTCGCAGAATTCGAAGGACGAGGTGTGCTTCGGATCGGGCCAGGCGCAGCCAGGACAGTCGAATCCGTCCGGCTGGTTTGCCTTGAGCAGGGTCGTGCTGCCCTGCGCGACGATCTGCTGATGCTTCAGCGTTTTCGCCACCGCTTTCAGAGCATCCCAGCCGCCCGCGGGATGCCCGTATTCCTCAACACCATCAGGACGCTTGTCGCTCATGTCAGCTCTCCGTCTTCGAGACAGCCGGACGATAACAGTGCGCGGCCGGGCGGTGCATTATACTCAGGCATAGGTAGCGCAGCCAACGGCAAGGCGCATGGATGCCGCGATCTCTTTCGAAACCCCGGGGAAATCAGGCGGCTGCACATATATAAAGCAACAAGACCATTATTTAGTCATTTTTACAAAATGCCTAATAAATTGCCTTTTAAGCTTGTCCGCTTTGCTGCGTTGCGTCATAAATAGCGCATGAGCCGGCTCGACCTGACCATTCTTGTGATCGATGAAAACACCATTCGCGCCTCCATCATCGAAGAGGGGCTGCGGGAGGCTGGTCATGCGCGCGTGACGGTCATCCACGAAGTTCAAGGCGTGGCGAGAATCATCGATACACTGCGGCCCGATGTCATCATCATTGATATCGAAAACCCCAATCGCGACATGATGGAGCATCTATTTCAACTGACGCGCACTGTCGGCAGGCCGATCGCCATGTTTGTCGACCGTTCAGACACGGCCTCCATCGAGGCCGCAGTGGATGCAGGCGTCTCGGCTTACATCGTTGACGGGTTGAAGAAGGAGCGCGTCAAACCCATTCTTGATATGGCGGTCAGCCGCTTCAATGCCTTCAGCCGGCTACAGCGCGAACTTGCCGATKCCAAATCGGCTCTCGAGGAACGCAAAGTGGTGGAGCGCGCCAAGGGCATTTTGATGAAGATGCGCGGCCTGTCAGAGGAAGAGGCATTTGCACTGCTGCGCCAGACGGCGATGAACGAGAAAAAGAAGATGTCCGACATCGCCCAGAGCGTCGTCACCGCGGCAGGGCTTTTGATGTGATGGCGGCCTCGCGTGCTGATGTCCGGAGAAAGCCGGAGTGAATATGATGACGAAAAACCTTGATCCCGGCGCCGGTCTGCCGGCCCCCGCGCGTCTCAATGGCGAAGGCCAGAGAACACTGAGGGCCGGCTTCATTCCGCTTGTCGATGCCTCTGTGCTGATAGTTGCCGCAGAATTCGGCTTCGCGCAGCGGGAGGGCCTGACGCTCGACCTCGTCAAGGATGTCTCCTGGGCCAATGTTCGCGACCGCCTCGCCTTCCGGCAGTTCGATATCGCCCACATGCTCTCGCCGATGCCTGTCGCCTCCATGCTCGGCCTCGGCTCCAATCCATCGCCGACGATCACGCCCTTTTCTCTCGGGCGCGGCGGAAATGCGATCACGCTTTCGACCCGCCTGTTCGATAGAATGCGGGATGCCGCCGATCTTTCCGAGACCGCGAATGCACTAGAAAATGCCAGGGCGCTCGCAAAGGTGCTGGCAGAGATGAGAGCGCGCGGAGAGCCGTTGCCCACCTTCGGCGTCACCTATCCCTTTTCCTCGCATAATTACGAATTCCGCTACTGGCTCGCCGCCGGGGGCATCGATCCGGACAAGGACGTCAAACTCGTCGTCGTGCCGCCGCCGCTGACGTCGGATGCGCTGGCTGCCGGCGGCATCGACGGATTTTGCGTCGGCGCACCCTGGAACATGGTGGCGTCGGAGCGCGGTGTCGGGCGTATCGTCGCTGCCAAACAGGATATCTGGCCATCTGCACCGGAAAAGGTGATCGGCATGCGCCCGGAATGGGCGGACAGCCATCCGGAAACAGTCTCCCGGCTGATCGTTGCTCTCGACGCAGCGGCGCGCTGGTGCGACCGGCCGGAAAACCACGATGCGCTTGCCGAGGCCCTCGCGGATGCCCGCTACATCGCAGCCCCGGTTCACATCATCCGTCATGTGCTGGCCGGCGAGTTCAGCCTCGATGCAAAGGGGAACCGGCGCATCATCGATAATTACTTCATGTTCCATTCGGGCTTTGCCAATTATCCTCGCACGAGCCAGGCACTCTGGATCTACAGCCAGATGATCCGCTGGGGTCAGGCCGAACTCGGTCTAAACCCCGCACGCGCAGCCGCCTCCGCCTATCGCCCGGACCTTTACCGCACCGCCCTTGGCGAGGGGAGCGCACCCATTGATGCCGACGTGCGCATCGAAGGCGCGGACGAAGACGACCGTTTCATGGACGGCCATGTTTTCGACCCATCGAAACTGCCGGATTATATTGCGGGCTTTGCCGTGAAGAGCGCCTTGCCCTTCATTCCGCACGCTGATGAGACCTGACAGAACTGCTGCATTGCATAAATCRCTTGCAGCATTTYCGACCCGCGACTGAGCAATCGCACAAAAGTTTTGCAGAGCGATTTCGTGCTTCCAAAAGCAGCATCGGGTGTAGGTCGAAGTAATTTCCTTTTATTTCAATAACCTGCAGTAGCTTGAACAAACTGGCACGCCGCTTGCAAGACTAAAACTGCACTGGTCAAGGGCGATCGGGGCAGGATGTGCGCGATAGGCGCTCATCAGAGACACAGAGTTACCTCTTGGCATCTGCATACGGATTGCTTGAGGCAGATGGGCCAGAAGGCCATGAATTCGGCGTCCAACGGCGGGCGCCACCAGCAAAGCCGCTGATCAGGATATTTCGCGCACCTCGTGCATGCGCGTCCTGACCAGCGGCTTTTTGTTTTAACCCCCAGCGATAGATCGGCACGACCTTGTCGGGCCACGGAGAAGCCATGTCTGTCATCGAGAAAGCGCAGCCCATGTCCGCCGGCGAACCAGCCAAAGCACTGTGGATCTCCACGGTCGCCTTCACTCTCTGTTTTGCCGTCTGGACGATCTTTGCGATCATCGGCATCCGCATCAAGCAGGAACTCAACCTGAACGAAGCCGAGTTCGGATTGCTGGTCGGCACCCCGGTGCTGACCGGTTCGCTCGTGCGTATCGTTCTCGGCATCTGGACGGGACGCTACGGCGGCCGTCTTGTTTATACGCTGACGATGCTTGCCGCCGCATTGGCGACCTTTCTGCTTTCCTACGCCCACACCTACTCGCAGATGCTGATCGCCGGCCTCGGTGTCGGGCTTGCCGGCGGATCCTTCGCGGTTGGCGTCGCCTACGTCTCGCCCTTCTTCCCGGCGGAGAAGCAGGGAACGGCGCTTGGCATCTTCGGCGCGGGCAATGTCGGCGCGGCCGTGACCAAATTCGCGGCCCCGTTCGTTCTGCTCGCCTGGGGCTGGCAGGCGGTCGCAGAGATCTGGGCCGTCTGTCTGGCGTTGATGGCAATCGTCTTCTGGTTCACCACGACCGATGATCCGGCCTTCCGTCTTCGCCGCGAACGTGGCGTTGCTTCCAAGAGCCTTGCCCAGGAATTCGCGCCGCTGCAGAACGTTCAGGTCTGGCGCTTCTCGCTCTACTATTTCTTCGCCTTCGGCGGGTTCGTCGCCCTGTCCTTGTGGCTGCCGCGCTATCTGGTCGGCGTCTATGGCTTCAACCTGGAAACTGCAGGCATGGTCGCAGCCGCCTACTCCATCCCGGGCAGCATCTTCCGAGCCTTCGGCGGCGTGCTGTCGGACAAGAAGGGTGCGCGCAGCGTTATGTATGCGATGTTTGCCGTATCGGCCGTGGCCACCCTCATTCTTTCACTGCCGTCTGCTACCATCACGCCTGTCATTTTCATCGTCGTCATCTTCGTGCTCGGCTTCTTCATGAGCCTCGGCAAGGCTGCCGTCTACAAGCACATTCCGGCCTACTATCCCGAAAGCGTCGGAGCCGTCGGCGGCATCGTCGGGATGATGGGCGGGCTTGGCGGCTTCATCCTTCCGATCGCCTTTGGCCTCCTCAAGGACATGACCGGCCTTTGGTCGAGCTGCTTCCTGCTGCTTTTCGCGATCGTCGCGATCTCGCTGATCTGGATGCACCTGTCCGTAAAGCAATTGTCACGCCAGGGGCACTCCGCGCCCGTGGCTGCAACCTGACCAAGGACCTGTAAATATGACCGAAAAACTCGTCATCATCGGCAATGGCATGGCGCCTGGGCGCATGCTGGAGCACCTCTTGGAACAGGCGCCGGGCCGCTATGAAGTTACGATCTTCAACGCCGAGCCGCGCGTCAATTACGACCGCATCATGCTCTCGCCTGTCCTGTCAGGAGAAAAGGACTACGAACAGATCATCATTCACGGCGACGGCTGGTACATCAAGCACGGCATCACGCTGTACAAGGGCCACAAGATCATCAACATCGATCGCGTCGCCAAGACCGTCACCTCCGACCACGGCGTCACCGAAGGCTACGACAAGCTGGTGATCGCAACCGGATCAGTGCCCTTCATTATCCCTGTTCCCGGCAAGGATCTGCCGGGCGTCATCACCTACCGTSATCTCGACGACGTTCAGGCCATGCTGCTGGCGGCCCAGTCGCGCGAAAAGGCAATCGTCATCGGCGGTGGTCTGCTCGGGCTCGAAGCAGCCGCCGGCCTTGCCCAGCGCGGCATGGATGTCACCGTACTGCACGTCATGCCAACGCTGATGGAGCGCCAGCTTGATCCCGCTGCCGGCTACCTGCTGCAGAAAGCCGTCGAGGAACGTGGCATCAAGGTGATCTGCAAGGCCAATACCAAGGCGATCATCGGCGACGGCAAAGTGGAGGGTATCGAGCTCGACAACGGCACGATCATTCCCGCCACGCTTGTCGTCATGGCTGTCGGCATTCGACCGAATGTCAATCTTGCCAAGGACGCCGGACTTGCCGTCAACCGCGGCATCGTCGTCGATGCCGGCATGCAGACATCGGATGGCGATATCTACGCGCTCGGAGAATGCGCCGAGGTGGGTGGCATGGTCTATGGCCTCGTCGCGCCGCTCTACGAGATGGCCCGCGTGGCCGCCGCCCATCTGTCCGACGACACGAAGCCGGCCTTTAAACATTCCGACACGCCGACGAAGCTCAAGGTTACCGGCATCGAACTCTACTCGATCGGCGATTTCGCCGACGGCGACGACCGGCAGGAAATCGTACTGCGCGATGCGACTGCAGGAATCTACAAGCGCCTTGTTCTGAAGGACAACCGCATCATCGGCACGGTGCTTTATGGCGAAACCTCGGACGGCGCCTGGTTCAACGACCTCAAGAAAAAGGCCGTCGACATCTCCGAAATGCGCGACACATTGATCTTCGGCCAGGCCTATCAGGGAGGATCCCCGCTGGACCCTATGGCGGCCGTTGCAGCCTTGCCGGATGATGCGGAAATCTGCGGCTGCAACGGCGTCTGTAAAGGCAAGATCACGTCCACGATCTCGGCCAAGGGACTGACATCGCTCGATGACGTGCGTGCTCACACGAAGGCCTCCGCCTCCTGCGGCTCCTGCACCGGCCTTGTCGAGCAGCTCATGTCCTTGACGCTGGGTGATGCCTATAATCCGCAGGCCGTGCAGCCGATGTGCAACTGCACTGAACTCGGCCATGACGACGTGCGCCGCCTCATCAAGGCGAAGACGCTGAAGACCATTCCCGCCGTCATGCAGGAACTGGAATGGAAGACGTCGGGCGGCTGTGCCAAATGTCGCCCCGCGCTCAACTATTACCTCGTCTGTGACTGGCCGGACGAATATGCCGACGACTATCAGTCGCGCTTCATCAATGAACGCGTCCACGCCAACATCCAGAAGGATGGTACCTATTCCGTCGTGCCGCGCATGTGGGGCGGAGTAACCAATTCCGGCGAACTGCGCGCCATCGCCGACGTGGTCGACAAGTTCGCCATTCCGATGGTCAAGGTCACGGGCGGCCAGCGCATAGATCTGCTCGGCGTCGAGAAGGAAGACCTGCCCGCTGTCTGGGCAGATCTCGGCAAGGCCGGCTTCGTCTCCGGCCAGGCCTACGCCAAGGGTCTGCGCACGGTGAAGACCTGCGTCGGCTCCGACTGGTGCCGCTTCGGCACCCAGGATTCGACAGGGCTCGGCATCCGCATCGAGAAATTCATGTGGGGCTCCTGGACACCGGCCAAGCTGAAGATGGCAGTCTCCGGATGTCCGCGAAACTGTGCGGAAGCGACCTGCAAGGATGTCGGCGTCATCTGCGTGGATTCCGGCTTCGAGATCCATTTTGCCGGCGCCGCAGGCCTGGACATCAAGGGCACCGAGATACTCGGCCTCGTCAAGACCGAGGACGAAGCGCTCGAACATATCGTGGCACTGACCCAGATGTACCGCGAACAGGGCCGTTACCTGGAGCGCATCTACAAATGGGCCAAGCGTATCGGCCTTGACGAGATCCGCCGGCAGATCATGGAAGACCATGAAAAGCGCCAGGCCTATTACGAGCGCTTCGTCTTTTCCCAGAAATTCGCACAGGTCGATCCCTGGTCGGAGCGTGTCTCAGGCAAGGACAAGCACGAGTTCCGGCCGATGGCAACCATCGGCTTCAATCAGGCGGCCGAGTGAGGAGAACCATCATGAACTGGCACCCGATCGGCGACATTTCCGATATTCCGCTACGCGGCTCCCGCTGCGTGAAGACCCCGCAGATGAATATCGCCGTCTTTCGTACGAGCGAGCATGAAGTCTATGCGATCGAAAACCGCTGCCCGCACAAGGGCGGACCGCTTTCTGAAGGCATCGTGCACGGCAATGCCGTCACGTGCCCGCTGCACAACTGGGTGATTTCGCTGGAGACCGGCAAGGCGCTCGGTGCCGATAACGGCACGGTGCGCACGATCCCGCTCAAGAACGAGGGCGGCACGCTCTATATCGCGCTCGAAAGCCTGATGATGGCGGCGGAATGATGGGAGCAGAGGTCAAGACCACCTGTCCTTATTGCGGCGTCGGCTGCGGCGTGATCGCCAAGGTGGACGATGCCGGCGCTATGACCGTGAAGGGCGACCCCGAGCATCCGGCCAATTTCGGCCGGCTCTGCTCCAAGGGTTCGGCGCTCGCCGAAACGATCGATCTGGATGGGCGTCTGCTCCATCCGGAAATCGACGGCAAGCAGGCGGAATGGGATGAGGCTCTCGATCTCGTAGCGCAGCGCTTTTCGGAAACTATCGCCGAACACGGGCCGGACTCCGTCGCCTTCTATGTGTCGGGCCAGTTGCTGACCGAGGATTATTACGTCGCCAACAAGCTGATGAAGGGTTTCATCGGCTCAGCCAATATCGATACCAATTCGCGCCTCTGCATGTCCTCGTCGGTCGCCGGCCATCGKCGCGCCTTTGGCTCGGATACCGTGCCGGGCCTCTACGAGGATCTGGAACTCGCCGATCTCGTCGTCCTGACCGGCTCTAACCTTGCCTGGTGCCATCCTGTCGTCTACCAGCGGCTGGCGGCTGCCAAGGCTGCCCGACCGGGCCTGAAGATCGTCGTCATCGATCCGCGCAGAACGATGACCTGCGATATCGCTGACCTGCATCTCGCCATCCGACCCGATGGCGATGTGGCGCTTTTCATGGGACTGCTCGCCCATCTCGCGGCAAGCCCGGCCATCGACCAGAACTACATCGGCGCTCATACGGAAGGTTTCGGCGCGACCTTTGCCGCTGCTTCCACATTGACAACTGACGATCTGCTCGATCGCACCGGCCTGCCGGCAATGCAGGTGAGAGAATTCTTCCGGTTGTTTGAAGCCACCGAAAGGGTGGTCACCTGCTACAGCCAGGGCGTCAACCAGTCGGCTTCCGGTACCGACAAGGTCAATGCCATCATCAATTGCCACCTGGCGACGGGTCGCATCGGTCGACCCGGCATGGGACCGTTTTCGCTGACCGGCCAGCCGAATGCCATGGGCGGGCGCGAAGTCGGCGGCCTCGCAAATATGCTGGCCGCCCATATGGCCATCGAAAACGCTGGGGATCGCGACCGGGTGCAGCGCTTCTGGAATGCGCCTGATCTTGCCAGCAAACCCGGCCTGAAGGCCGTCGATCTGTTCGGAGCCGTCGAGGCGGGTCATGTCAAGGCGCTCTGGATCATGGCGACCAATCCCGTCGTTTCAATGCCCAATGCCATCAGGGTCGAGGCAGCGATTGCCGCCTGCCCCTTCGTCGTCGTGTCGGACATGTTGCGCGAGACCGATACGACACGACACGCGCATGTGTTGCTCCCCTCCCTCGGCTGGGGTGAGAAGGAAGGGACTGTCACCAATTCGGAACGCCGCATATCCAGGCAGCGCCCCTTCCTGAGCGTGCCGGGGGAAGCACGCGCCGACTGGTGGCAGATGGCAGAAGTCAGCCGCAGGATGGGTTTTACTGAAGCTTTCGACTACCCATCGCCGGCCGCCATCTTCGCTGAGCATGCCGCTCTGTCCGCCTTCGAGAATGATGGCAGCCGCGACTTCGACATCGGCGCCTATGCCGAAATACAGCCCCCCACCTATGATGCGCTGAAGCCGTTCCAGTGGCCGCAACCTTCCGGAACGGAGAAAAAGGAAACGCGGTTCTTCGCCGAGGGCGGTTTCTTCCATCCCGATCGCAAGGCGCGCTTCATCGCCGTCGAAGCGCCGGCAACCAACAGGACAGATGCGGCCTATCCCTTCACGCTGAATACCGGCCGGATCCGCGACCAGTGGCACACGATGACGCGCACGGGAAAGAGCGCGCGGCTGTCATCCCATATCGCCGAGCCCTTCGCCGAGATCCACCCGCGCGACGCGATCGAGCTTGGCGTGGCTGGTGCCGCCCTCGTGCAGGTCGAAAGCGCCTACGGCAAGGCCATCATCCGCGCGCTTGTGACCGACCGGCAGGCACGCGGCAGCGTTTTCGTGCCCATGCACTGGAGCGATCAGAACTCCGCTGGGGGGCGGATCGGCGCTGTCGTCAAACCCGCAACGGATCCGGTTTCCGGCCAGCCCGCCTCGAAGAATGTCGCGGTTGCCGTCAGCCGCTATCGCGCTGCCACTTATGGTTTCGCTGTCAGCGTGACAAAGCCTGATGTGCTCGATGCGGACTATTGGGCACTTGCCAAGGCCGATGGCGGCTGGCGACTGGAGATCGCGTTCCGTGACAGCATCGCAGACTGGACGGCGTGGTGCCGAAAAAGCTTCGGTATTGCCGACCATATCGAGCCCTTGGGTTATGCCGACCAGCAATCGGGCGACCGGCGCATCGCCTTCTTCGACGGAGAAAGGCTGCTTGCCGCGCTCTTCCTTGCAAAGGAGCCGGTTGCTGTCGCACGCAACTGGGCAGTCTCGCAGCTGACTGCAGATCACAGCAATCTGCGCCGCCGGTTTGCGATCATTGCCGGCAGGCCGGGCGCTGACATGCCGGATCCAGGGGCCACCGTCTGTTCCTGCTTCAGCGTCGGCGTCAACCAGATCGTCGCCGCCGTCCGTTCCGGCTGCCGCAGTGTCGAGGCGATCGGCAGCGAACTGAAGGMCGGCACCAATTGCGGCTCCTGCCGCGCTGAAATCAGAGGGATCATCAATGCCTGTGTTGCAGACGCTGCCGAATGATGTTGCCGACCGGGCGCCGGCCCGCATGGCGCCGCTCGCCAAGCTGCCGGTCTTCTGGTCGCTTGCCGGCCAGCGGGTGATCGTCGCCGGCGGTTCGGATGCCTGCGCCTGGAAGGCGGAACTGCTGGCCGCCTGCGGGGCGAGAGTCGAGATCCATGCAGAGCAACTGAGCGAGGTCTGTGCCACCCTCATTGAGCGCGGCTCCCCACATCCAGAAGGCGCGCTCATCCACCGTCCAATGGCATGGCACGAGGATGTTCTTGCAGGCGCGGCGCTTGCCATAGCGGACTGCGATGACGAGGCCGAAGCCCGGGAGTTCTTCGAGGCCGCGCGCCGAGCCGGCGTTCCCGTCAATGTGATCGACAAACCGGCTTTTTGCCAGTTCCAGTTCGGTTCCATCGTCAACCGCTCGCCCGTCGTGGTGTCGATCTCGACCGATGGCGCCGCCCCCATTCTCGCCCAGGCCATTCGCCGCCGCATCGAGACGCTGCTGCCGACATCCCTGAAATCCTGGGCGACCCTTGCCCAGTCATTGCGCGAAGAGATTGCCCTTCGTCTGAAGCCCGGCGCTGAGCGCCGCGCCTTCTGGGAGCGTTTTGTCGATCGCGCTTTCGGAGCTGAACCGACGCAGACAAGCGCCCGCGATCTGCTTGCGGAGATGAAAGGGCAGGCTCAGGCGCGCCCCGTCGGACGAGTGACGCTTGTCGGCGCCGGTCCCGGCGATGCGGAATATCTGACGCTGAAGGCCGTGCGGGCATTACAAGCCGCCGATGTCATCCTGTTCGATGATCTGGTGTCGGACGAAGTTCTGGAACTGGCGCGGCGTGAGGCCAAACGTCTATTGGTTGGCAAGCGCGGCGGGCGCACGAGCTGCCGGCAGGAAGACATCAACGAGATGATGTTGACTTTCGCCAAGGCCGGCAAGAACGTTGCCCGGCTGAAATCCGGCGATCCGATGATCTTCGGCCGCGCCGGCGAGGAGATCGCCTATCTGAAACAGCATGATATTCCGGTCGATGTCATCCCTGGCATCACGGCGGCAAGCGCTATGGCGTCACGGCTCGGTGTTTCCTTGACCCACCGCGATCATGCTCAGGCCGTCCAGTTCGTCACCGGGCATTCGCGTCATGGCGAGCTGCCTGAGACGATCGACTGGCACGCCCTTGCCGATCGGAAAAAGACGACGGTCTTCTACATGGGCGGAAGAACCGCCGGCGCCATACAGAACAGACTTATCGAAGCCGGCCTCGACACAAAGACGCCCGTCGTTATTGTCAGCTCGGTCGCCAGTGCCGACGAGAGGCGGTGGAGCGGCAATCTGGAAGATCTCGCTATCGCCATGGTCGATATGGGCTTCGACCGGCCAGTGCTGATCGGTGTCGGAGAGGTTTTTTCCGCTTGCTGTCTAGCAGCAGAAGACCATCTGCCAGCTGCGGCCAGGGCATAGCGGCGTAAGAGCCTTTTTAGCCCAAAAAAGGATGAAGAGCGGCAGTTCGGCAATCCGGACTGCGGTAAACAGTCTGCGCGACACGATCTCACCAGTGACAACAGATAATATTTCCCTCAATCATTTTGCGTCATTCTTCGATTCCCTTTTAGGCGACACGAGATCTCACATGCCCTCGAGACTGAATCGCAAATTGCAGATGCCCCGCCGCGACGACCTCGGCCTTCTGACAATCGCAAACGGCTCCGGCCTCTCCATATCCGCGCTACCGAACGGCACGCTCTTTTCCATCGATTATGCCGATAGTCTCGGATCTGTGCAGATCAACCAGATCCAGGGATCGCCGCTTTCCGGCGGCGTYGGACGTCTCTACCTGCGGCTCGGCGGCAAGGAGCCTGTCKTCGCTGAAATCGTCGGACCGCGGGCAAAGGGCCGCTTCGGCCACCACGAAACGGGCTTTACCTGGAGCGGTGAAGCTGGGGAAATCCGTTATCACGTCAGCCTCGTGCTCGCCCCCTCCGAGGCGACTTGGTTCTGGCATGTCACGCTCACCCATGCCGGCGAGGATAAGCTGCCGGCCGATCTTGTGCTGGTTCAGGATGTCGGCCTCGGCGATCGTGGTTTCCTGATGAACAGCGAGGCTTATGCCTCGCAATATGTGGATCATCACATCGCCGAGCATCCGGCTTTCGGACTGGTGGTGATGAACCGGCAGAACCTCAAGCAAGGTGGCGGACGCATTCCGTGGCTCGCACAGGGCTGCCTGGAAGGTGTGGCTGCCTATGCCACAGATGCAATCCAGCTGGTGCAATCAGCCGCTCGCAGTAACGATCTTCTCGTCGGCCCCTTCGGCAGCGACCTGCCAAGCCAGCGCCGGCAGCATGAGATGGCCTGCCCTGCCCTTCAGTCGAAGCCGCTTTCCGTTTCATCCGAGGGCGTGACGGCCAGCTTCTTCGGCCTGTTCCTCAACGATCACCAGGCAGCATCAAGCGATGCGGATCTTTCCCGCCTCGACCATCTGACCACCGCCGAGAAGAAGGCGGCTGGTCCGGCGGAGAAAACGCCTCCGCGCAGCATCCTGCAGAATGCTGCGCTGTTGACGGTGGAAACGCTCGGCGACAAGGCGCTCGCCGGCCTCTATCCTGACCGCATCCTCGAAGAACGCGTCGACGGACAGCTCCTCTCCTTCTTCGTGCCCGAGGGGGCTCTCAACCGGCATATCGTGCTACGGGAAAAGGAGCTACAGGTCGCGCGGCGCCATGGAGCGATCATCCGCAGCGGCCAGAACATGCTGCTCGACGATGTCACGCTGGCATCGACCTGCTGGATGCAGGGCATCTTTGCCGCGCAACTGACGATCGGCAATACATCCTTCCACAAGCTGCTTTCCGTCTCCCGCGACCCCTACAATTTGACGCGCACCACCGGGCTGCGCATCCTTGTCGATGTCGGCCAGGGCTGGCAGCTTCTCGCCGTGCCCTCGATCTTCGAGATGGGGCTTAGCGACTGCCGCTGGATCTATCGCCTTGCCGACCGCACCATCACCGTGATGGCCACGGCCCCCGGCGAGGATCCTGCCATGCAGTGGGCGGTCTCCGTGGAAGGCAAGCCCTGCCGTTTCCTGGTTTTCGGTCACCTCGTCCTCGGCGAACGGGAATATGATACGAGCGGTCATGTCGAATTCGACGACGATGCCAAGCGCATCCTCTTTCGTCCGGACCCGCATTGGCTCTGGGGTGAGCGTTTTCCCGATGCAAGCTATTGGCTGGTGAGCTCCACACCCGATGCCGTTGAGGCGATCGGCGGCGACGAGCTTCTCTATGAGGATGGCGTCGCCCGCAACGGCGCCTTCATTGCGGTGCGGTCCAAGGAAACACGATCGCTGTCCTTCACCGTCGTCGGCTCGATGACGGACAAGGCGGAGGCCAAACGTCTGGCAGATCGCTATGCAGGCGGCGTGACGCAAGAAGAGATGCTGGCACCGGCGTCACGTTTCTGGCGCGATACTATCCGCGGCCTGACGCTCGACAAGCCAAGAGCCGAAGCCGTGGCGCATGCGACGATCCTTCCCTGGCTGGCGCATGACGCCATCGTGCATTTGAGTGTTCCGCACGGGCTTGAGCAATATACGGGCGCGGCCTGGGGTACCCGAGATGCCTGCCAGGGGCCGATTGAATTCCTGCTCGCTTATGAGCATGATCGCGAAGCCAAAGAAGTCGTGAAGACGGTCTTCAGCGAGCAGTCCCTGCAAAAAGGCGACTGGCCGCAATGGTTCATGCTGGAGCCCTATTCCAACATCCGCTCCGGCGACAGCCACGGCGACATCGTCGTCTGGCCGCTCAAGGCACTATGCGACTATATCGAAGCGACCGGCGATCTTGTCATCCTTGAGGAGAAAGTCGCCTGGCGCGACGACAAGACGATGGGCAAAGCGCCGGCTGATACGATCGCCATCCATGTCGAAAAGCTCCTCGATACGGTGCGCGAACGCTTCATCCCGGGCACGCATCTGATCCGCTATGGCGAAGGTGACTGGAACGATTCCCTGCAGCCAGCCGATCCCCATCTGCGCGACTGGATGGTGAGCAGCTGGACAGTTTCCCTGCTCTACGAGCAGGTCGTGCGTTACTCCGCCATCCTGCGCCGCGTCGGCAAGGGGGATGGCGCAACAGCGCTGCGGAAGATCGCAACCGCCATGCGGCGCGACTTCAACAAGCATCTGATCCGCGACGGCGTGGTTGCCGGCTACGGCATCTTCGATCCCACCCATGACGGGGTCGAACTGCTGCTGCATCCCGACGACCAACGCACCGGGCTGCATTACTCGCTGATCTCGATGACACAGGCGATGCTCGGCAAGCTCTTTACGCCGGGGCAACGGCAAGAGCATATGAAGCTGATCGAAAAGCACCTGCTCTTCCCCGATGGCGTGCGCCTGATGGAGAAGCCTGCGACCTATGCAGGCGGCCCGGAAACACTCTTCCGCCGCGCCGAATCCTCGTCCTTTTTCGGCCGCGAAATCGGTCTGATGTATGTGCATGCGCATCTACGCTACTGCGAAACGCTGGCCATAGCCGACGATGCAAAAGCCCTCTGGAGGGCGATCGGCCTCGTCAATCCGATCGCTGTCACGGATGCCCTGCCGCAAGCATCTCTGCGCCAGCGCAATACCTATTTCAGCAGCAGTGATGTCGCCTTCCCGGATCGCTATCAGGCCGCGAGCAACTGGCAGCAGGTCAAAAAGGGCGAGATCGCCGTCGACGGCGGCTGGCGCATCTATTCCAGCGGCCCCGGCCTCTACGCCCGCAGCTTTGTCGAAAACATACTTGGCTTCAAACGCCGCTTCGGACGGCGCAAGCGGCTGCCGCTTCTGCCATCTTCGGCGTTGGTCACGATCAAGACGGATCACGCACCGTGGCGCCGGCTGAACGCTGTGTCCAACACGCCGAAGCGCAAAGATTAAAGGACGGCTTTGCGCAGGCGACTAGAATCGGATCAGGGCTAGCGAAAAGCTGCAGCCAGGTGGAATGTGCGACGGGCTCGGCACGTCGCCTTCCAGCATGATGCGGCGGCGAATAGACTTCCGCTTGTCGCCGAGCTCCACGATCCTGTGCTCGGAAAGAACGCTGCGTCCGGTGAGACGGTCAGCGGCGGCTTTGGAAAACACAGGATCGATCTCGCCGCCGGAGAGAGTTTTACCGGCGACGGAAGCGCGCTGTTCGAATGACGGCTTTTTACGGCCTGTCGCCGTGAAGATGGCGCTCGAGGAAGGGCAAGTTGTCCTGTCCCCAGTAGAGCTCGTCTTCATAGGCAAAGGTCGGAAAGCCGAAGACGCCTCTTTCGCGTGCGTGAATACGATCTGCCGCCCATTTCTGCTGAACATCGCCGTCGCCCTGCCGCCGCAGCAAGGCCGCTCCATCGAAACCGGCCGCATTGACGATCGCTTCGCGGATATGGGGCCTGCCGATATCCTTTGCCTCGCTCCAGAAGGCATGCTGCAGGGCACGTGTCACGCCGATCCAGTCCTGGCGGTCGAGATAGGCGGCGATGACGAAGAAGGAAGCCGGCGTTGGATCGCTGAGTTCAGGCCGGTTTTCGAGGATCAGGGTCTTGCCGCGGACACCCGCCCAGCGCTTGAGATCCCGGACCCAGTAGGCTCGGCGGATTTCCGGCCGGTTGCGAGAGAAAATCCCGCCGTTTTCTTCAACGACCGTCGTCAGATACGGCTTGATGCTCACATCGTTTTTTTCGGCAAGCTCGGCAAAGGCATCCAGCCCGATATACGACCAGGGTGAGCTTATGGAAATGAAATATTCGACTAATCTGGTCACGGAGAGATTCCTACAATTCCGATGTTTGTCGCACTGAGGCTGCGGTCGAATGCAGCACTCGATTCAAGGCCGATGGGGACATGCTATTGATGCACCTGCTCGTTCGGTTCTTTCAAGCGACTCGCATAGCAATATCACGCATCAGGCCACCCGAAGGACCTTTGTCTGCCAGCCGAGTTCAGGCGCGATATGCGTGACAAAGTCATGCAGGATCTGGCGATATTCGTCATGTTCGAATTCATAGGGCAATTCCAGCCTGAGCTCGCTGACATGCGGCAGGATGGGATCGGCATGGAGACGCTCGAGAATCTGCTCCGATGTACCAACGAGATCGCTGGCAAAAAGGGTGCGCCGCTCACCTTGCGGGGAAAGCGTGCGCTCATGACGCCCGGCGGCATAATCGGCATATCGCCTGCGGGTGGCCGCATCGGCACTGTCGAAGGGCACGATGACACGGCCGAGCGCTACACGTCGATCGGCTCCGCCAGCGGCACGGTAGACGACCAGCTGACGGGACTGGGCGATAAAGAAATCGTCGGTCTCCTCGCCGGTCGTGACATTGCCGATCAGCAGGTTGAACCCGTTCTGCCCGGCCCAGGCGGCCGAGCGCAGCGAGCCGCCGCCATACCAGATGCGGTCGATCAGGCCTCTCGCATAGGGATGCAGCCTCGGGCGTTGCGGGCCGAACGGCGTCTTGATGAAGGTGTTCTCGTCGCCGAGATAGGTTCCCTTCAGATTGCTGGCGAAGCGCAGCACGCGTTCATGCGAGAAATCATGGTTCTGCCAGTCGCCGTCGAAGGCAAGCGGACCGATGAGGTCGGCATGCAGCGGACGTCCGGCGCTCAGGCCAACATTCAGCCTTCCCTTTGACAGAACGTCGACCGTCGAAAGATCCTCTGCCAGCCGATACGGACTTTCGTAACCGATCGGAATGACAGCGGTGCCGAGCTCGATACGGCTGGTTCGCTGGGTGGCGGCCGCCAGAAAGGCAGTCGCGGAGGAGATGCCGGGCTCCAGATGCCGCTGGCGAGCCCAGGCACTTTCAAAACCCAGCTCCTCGCCGAAGCCAAGAAGCTGCAATGTCTTTTCGAGGCCGGGGAGCGGGTCGTCATCCGAATAGTTTCCGGGTGTCAGAAAGCCGATATGGCTGATCGAAAGCGTATTGCCGCTCATCTTGTCCTCACTCAGAATTTCGGCAGGCCGGGCGGGTTCGTCTCGGAGGCCGGCAGCGCCTCTTCCGAGAGCTGCCAGTGCTCAAGGATCTTTGCATAGGTTCCATCCTTGATCAGGCCGTTTGTGGCGAGCGTCAGCGTATCGGCAATGCCGCTTCCCTTGCGGGTGGTGATCGCGACATCGGAGCGATCGGGCCAGCCAGCGCTCAGCGTTCCGACCCGCTTGAGGTTCTTGTCGCGCGCGGCGATATAGACGAGCTGCGCATGCGGCTGGACGATGACGTCGGCGCGACCCGAGCGCAGCGCCAGCAGGCTTGCCGCCTCATCGTCATAATATTGCAGCTCGAGAGGCTTGAGACCGGCGGCGACATCCTCGTCGCTCCATTTCAGCAGGATGCGTTCCTGATTGGTGCCGGCACCGACGATGAAGCGCAGTCCCGCCGCATCCTTCGGCTCCTTGATCGAGCTCACCGGGCTGTCCGCCTTGACGAAGAAGCCGTGAAGGCCTTTCCGGTAGGTGGAGAAATCGAACTTCTCCTTGCGCTGCTCGGTCACGCCGACATTGGAAATGACAGCATCATATTTGCCCGAGGTCAGGCCGAGCGGCCAGTCGATCCAGGCAACCGGGACGATCTCAAGCTGCAGCCCGAGGCTTTCGGCGATGGCACTGGCATAATCGGGGTCTGCGCCGACGACCGTCCTGGCATCTGTCGCGTAGGTGGCGAGCGGCGGCCCGCCGGGGCTGACCGCAATCGTGAATTTGCCGGGCGAGACGAACTTGAAATTCTTCGGAATGGACGCGATCGCCGCCTCGTTGCGTTGCGCGTGCACGCGGTTGGGCTGCTCGGGGCTCAGGTCGAACTCATCAGCCGTGGCAATGCCTGCATAGCAGGCTGCCAGCGAGGCAATGGTGGCAATCGATGTGATKCGCAGTCTGGAAAATATCGTCACAACAGAACTCTCCAAAATATATGAAAACGAGGACGGACCGGCGCGACCTCCAACGCCGGTCCGTCAGACCATCCTTTATGAACCGCTCTTCGGCAGCCCCGGCGGGTTGGTCTTTGCTTCGTCGATGGCTTCTGCGTTCAGGCTCCAGTGCTTCAGCACTTCGCCGTACTTTCCGTTCTTGATGAGATCGTTGACGGCGACGGTGACGGCATCCGCAAGGCCGCCGCCCTTCTTCGTCGTGACGGCGATTTCAGCCGTCAGCGGCCAGCCGCCGKAGACGATGCCGACAAGCTTGGTGTGTCCCTTGATGGAAGAGCTGTAGGCCTGGGTCGCGTTCGGATTGAACTCGATATCGGCGCGACCGGACTGCAGCGCCAGGTCGGCTGCGGCGCGGTCGTCATAATACTGAACCTCGATCGGCTTCAGGCCGGCGGCAACATTCTGCCGATCCCATTCCAGGATGATCTTTTCCTGGTTGGTGCCAGCACCCGTAATCACCTTGAGACCGGCGACGTCCTTCGGTTCCTTGATCTCGGTGATCTTGCTGTCGGACTTCACATAAAAGCCGAGCACGTCCTTGCGATAGGTAGAGAAATCGAACTTCTCCTTGCGCTCTTCGGTGACCGTCACGTTGGAAATGACCGCATCATACTTGCCGGAGGAGACGCCGAGCGGCCAGTCAGCCCAAGCGACTGAAACGAGGTTCAGCTCAAGGCCGAAGGAATCGGCGAGTAGCTGCGCCAGATCCGGATCGGCGCCGACCACGGTCGCAGCATCCGATGCATAGGTGGCAATCGGCGGATCCCAGGCATTGACGGCAACGGTGAACTTGCCCGGTTCGACGAACTTGAAGTTCGGCGCGATGACCTTGATGGCCGTCTCGTCCTTTTCAGCGCGTACGCGGTTGGACGTATCCGGGCTGAGATTGAACTTTTCAGCGGCCTGCGCCGTGCCGAGACCGAGTGTCGCCAAGGCGACGACACCGGCTAGCAGGTAATTGGCTCTATTTCTGAATGCCATTTTCCTTCTCCACTTCATCTTAGGGTTGTTGTTGTTTCCATGCCCTCCGGACGCCCGTCGCGGCCGGGATCTGCTGGCGCCCTGCCCTCCTATTCAGAGGACCTTGGCGAGGAATTCTCGGGTTCGGGGATGTTCCGCTTCGTTGAAGATGCGGGCCGGCGAACCGGCTTCGAGGATATGACCGCCGTCCATGAAGACGACAGTATCGGCGACCTCGCGGGCAAAACCGATTTCGTGGGTAACAATCACCAGGGTCGTGCCGGTACGCGCCAGCTCCTTGATGACATCGAGAACTTCGCCGACAAGTTCCGGATCGAGCGCTGAGGTCGGCTCGTCGAACAGCAGCACCTTCGGGCGCAGTGCCAGCGCACGGGCGATGGCGACGCGCTGCTGCTGGCCACCGGAAAGCTGACGCGGATAGGCGTTGATCTTGTCGCTGAGGCCGACGCGGGCAAGCAATTCCTGCGCAAGCTGGATGGCGTCCTCGCGGTTGACGCCGCGGACCTGGATCGGCGCCTCGATGAGGTTTTCGAACACAGTCAGATGCGGGAAGAGATTGAAGCTCTGGAAGACCATGCCGATGTCGGCACGACGCTTCAGAATGTCTTTTTCCTTGAGTTCGTAGAGCACGTCACCCTTCTGCTCGTAGCCGACGAGATCGCCATCGACCGAGATGAAACCACTATCGACGCGCTCCAGGTGATTGATGGCGCGCAGCAGCGTGGATTTTCCGGAGCCGGAGGGGCCCAGGATGGCGGTGACGCTGCCTGCCGGCAGGGTCAGGTCGATGCCGTCGAGCACCTTTAGAGAGCCAAAGCTTTTGGAAATGCCGTGGATACGGACCGCACCGCCGGATCGCAGCACCGCTGCATCCCGGAAACCGGAGGTGCGGACTGGTACGCTCGATGGTGTAACTGCAGGTAGCGGACGGTTGAAACGCTGGAAGAAAGCCTGGAACGGCAATGGCTTCGGGTTGCGCAGCGCGCCTTTCGAGAAATAGCGCTCGATATAGTGCTGGGCGATCGACAGAACCGTCATGATGACGAGATACCAGACCGTCGCCACCATCAGCAGCGGAATGACTTCGAGATTACGGCGGTAGATCACCTGCACCGTGTAGAACAGTTCCGGCAGGGCCAGCACATAGACCATGGAGGTGGCCTTGGTCAGGCCGATGATCTCGTTGAAACCAGTTGGCAGGATCGACCGCATGGCCTGCGGCAACACGATACGAAAGGCCTGGCGGCGACGCGGCAGACCGAGGGCCGACGCCGCTTCGAGCTGCCCCTGATCGACGGACAGGATGCCGCCACGGACGATCTCGGCGAAAAAAGCCGACTGATTGAGCGTGAGGCCGAGGAACGCCGCAGCAAAGGGCGTCAGCAACTGTGTCGTCGGATATTCGAAAAGGACAGTGCCGGTGAATGGTACGCCGAGGGTAATGGTCTCATAGAGATAGCCGAGATTGTTCAGCACCAGGAGCAGAACGATGACGGGGATCGACCGCAGCAGCCAGATATAACCCCATGAGAGTCCAGACAGCAGCGGCGATTTCGAGACGCGGGCAAGCGCCAGCGCGGTTCCGAGGATAGAGCCGGAAACTGTCGCAAGCAGCGTCAGAAGCAGCGTGCGCCCTAGACCAGCAAGAACCGGCGCTGCGAAAAACCATTCGGCAAAGACATCCCAGCCCCAGCGCGGATTGGTAAAGGTCGAATAGAGCACTGCGGCAATGACGACAGCGGCGAATACGCTGCCGGCAAGCCGGCCGGGATGCCGCGCCGGGACGATCCTCAATCGCGAGTAGTCCTGCTGCGCATGATCGCCTGCCCTGCTGCTGCCGGTGTCGATGCCGGCATAGTCACTCGTCAATGCCATCGTGTTTCCCCTTGTTGTGGAGTGTTTTTTGCCTGAGCTCAGCGACCCGCTGCAGCCTGCAGCGGCGGTTGATCGGTATTGGCCGACAGCTGCGGTGCGAGGTGACGGATGTCCTTCTCGAAAGGCAGCGTCTTGTAGATTTCCGGGTCGACCTTGGGGTCGAAGAGTGCCGTGTAGCCGTAGTTGAGGTAGAGGCCGACGGCCTCAGGCTGGCGAAAGCCAGTCGTCAGGTAGACCCGCTGATAGCCCTGTCGGGCCGCCTGCACCTCAAGCTCCACGAGCACCTTGCGGGCAAGGCCTTGCCTGCGCAGATCGGAGCGCGTCCAGATGCGTTTGAACTCGGCCGTCTGCTCGTCGTAATATTTGAAAGCTCCACCACCGATCGTCTCGCCGTCGCGCACGAGCAGCACGAAATTTCCGACAGGCGGGGCGAAAGCCTCGGGCGGATAGCGACTGAGTTCGGCCGCGGCACCCTCTTCGCTGAAATAGTTGCCGTAGCGGCTGTCATATTCGTGGATCAGCTCGTCGATCAGCGGCTTGGCGCGGGGATCGAGAGGACTGGTGTAAAGAAACGTATCGCTCATGTCGTTCGTCACCCGTTATCGTCAGTGAGGAAGGTTTCAGCGAGCCGAACCCAGTAGCGGGCGGCCGGCGCAATGATCGCGTCGTTGAAATCGTAGTGGGCGCTGTGAAGGGGCGCGCTGTCGCCATTGCCGACGAAGAGGTAGCTGCCCGGCTTCTCCTGCAACATGAAGGCGAAATCCTCGCTCGCCGTGCGCGGTCGGAACCCCGCTTCAACGCTTTCCGGCTCGAAGGAGGAGAGCGCGACATCGCGGGCAAAGGCTGTCTCAACGCGATGGTTGATGAGCGCCGGAAAACCCAGCCGGTAGTCGACCTCAGCCGTTGCCCCGAAGCTCTCGGCCTGGGCTCGGGCAAGCGCCGGCACGCGTTCCTGGAGCTTGTCACGCACCGCCTGGCTGAAGGCACGCATCGTGAGTTTCAGCTCGACGCTTTCCGGAATGACGTTCGACGCTGACCCAGCATGGATGGAGCCGACGGTGACGACGGCCATATCCTGCGGATCGACATTGCGCGAAACGATGCTCTGCAACGCCGTGATGAAGGAGGCCGAGGCGAGGATGGGATCAACGGCGCGATGCGGCTCGGCGCCATGACCACCCTTGCCGATGATGCGAATGACAGCCTGATCGACGGACGCCATGGCGGCATCGGCGACGAAACCGAAGTGGCCTGCAGGCACGGCCGGCCAATTGTGCAGGCCGAAAACCGCATCGACCGGGAAGCGTTCGAACAGCCCTTCGGAAATCATCTTGCGAGCGCCGGCGCCGATCTCTTCGGCCGGCTGGAAGATCAGCCGCAAGGTGCCGCTGAAATTACCGCTTTCCGCAAGGTAACGCGCGGCAGCAAGCAGGATCGTCGTATGGCCATCATGACCGCAGGCGTGCATCACGCCGGGATTGCTGCTGGCATAGGAGAGGCTGGTCGCTTCTTCGATCGGCAGCGCGTCCATGTCGGCGCGAATGCCGATAGTCCGCTTGCCATTCCCGCGGACCAGGGTGGCGACGATGCCGGTACCGGCAATGCCCGTCGCCACCCCATAGCCCCAGGAGGAAAGGTGCGAGGCCACGAGCTTGCTCGTCCGGCGCTCCTGAAAAGCGAGCTCCGGATATTGATGAAGGTCGTGGCGAAGCGCGATGAACTCGTCGAGATAGGCGGCAATTCCTACCTCGATCCGATCATGACTGCGCGAAGTCTTGGTGATGACATTCATGGAAACGTCCGCGGCGCGTTATGCGCCGACGGCCTTTCCATGTTCGATAGCCTCGTCGCCACCCGCATATCGGCTCTCGCGGAACGGCAGGCCGAGGTGGTCGCGCAATGTCTCTCCCTTGAGGACCGGATCGAAATAGCCGCGCTCTTCCAAGATCGGCAGAACGTATTTCACGAAATCGTCGAAGCCTTCGGCGATCACGGGGAAACCGAGGATGAAACCGTCAGCGGCCTCGCCGTCGGTCCAGCGAATGATCTCGTCTGCGATGTGCTCAGCGGTGCCGATGAAAGCGGTGCGCGGCGTTGCGCTGTCGAGCGCGACATCCCGGAGGGTCAGCCCCTTCTCGCGCGCCGTCTTCTTAATCCGGTCGGTCGTGGCGCGGAAATTGTTGCGGCCGATATCGCCAATGTCAGGGAACGGTTCGTCGAGCGGATAGGCGCTGAAATCGTGATGGTCGAAGAAGCGGCCGAGATAGAGAAGCGCCTCTTCGATGGTGACGAGGTTGCGGATCGCCTGATATTTGGCTTCCGCCTCCTCCGCTGTTACACCAACGATCGGGCCGATGCCGGGATAGACGCCGATCTCTGCGGCCCGGCGTCCCTGCGCGATCGCGCTCTGCTTGAGCTGCTTGTAAAAAGCCTGCGCTTCCTCGATCGGCCCGCCATTGGTGAAGACCGCATCGGCATGTTTGCCGGCAAGCCGGATACCGGAATCGGAAGCGCCAGCCTGAAAGACGACCGGCTGGCCCTGTTTCGACCGGCCAATATTGAGCGGCCCTTCGATGCGGAAGAAACGCCCCTTGTGGTTCAGCCGGTGCAGCTTGCTCTTGTCGGCATAGACGCCGCTCTCGCGGTCACGCACGAAGGCATCGTCATCCCAGGAATCCCATAGACCCTTGATGGCGTCGATATATTCCTCGGCGATCTCGTAACGCAGCTCGTGCTCGGGATGCTCGCGCCMGTAATTGCGGCCCGACCCTTCGAGCGGCGAAGTCACGGCGTTCCAACCGGCGCGGCCGCCGCTGACGAGGTCGATGGAGGCAAACTGGCGGGCGATCGTGAAGGGATCGCTGTAGGACGTGGAAACCGTGCCAACCAGACCGATCTTCGATGTGGAGGCAGCAAGGGCTGCAAGGATCGTCAGCGGCTCGAACCGGTTGAGGAAGTGCGGGATCGACTGTTCGTTGATATAGAGACCATCGGCAACGAAGGCGAATGCAATGCCGGCCTCTTCGGCCTTGCGCGCGGTTTTGACGAAAAACTCGAAATTGGTGCTGGCATCAGCCGGGCCGCTTGGATGTTTCCAGGCATTCATATGGCCGCCTGGGCCCTGCAGCATGATACCGAAAGTGATTTTCTTCTTGGCCATGGGTTCAATCCTCCTGGGGATGGTCAGGCTGCGAGGGAAAGCCGTTCCTTGGCGAGCAGTTCGATTGAAGAGAGCCGCTCTGAAGCGGCGAGCGCCGGTGTATCGAGAACGAATTCCTTGACCCCGTAGCGGTGGTGCAACTCGTCCAATTCCTTGCGGATCTGAGCGGCCGTGCCGTGCAGCACGCTCGGCACCTTTTCCTCGGTGCGATAATCCGTGACACCGGCCTGCCTTGCGAATTCGGCCGCCTGTTCTTCGCTGCCGACATTCACGGTCTGGCCGTTGGGCAGAAAAATCTTGACGATGCGCAGATTGCCGACGCGCTCGCGGGCCTGCTCCTCGCTATCTGCTGCGAAGGCAGCGAGCGCCAGGATCGGCTTCTTGCCACCGGAGGCGCGTTCATAGGCTTCGAAGGTCTTGCGCAGGTTTTCCGGATCGCCGTTGAGATGGCCGGCGAATACCAGCCCCCAGCCCTTCTCGGCGGCCAGCACTGCGCTCTCGACGCTTGCGCCAAGAAGGAAACGCTCGGGTGCTGTCGGCGGAAAAGGTGTCGCCTGCGCKCCCTCGTAATTGGGATCGGCGGCGAGATAGGTGTTGATGTCGGAAAGCTGGACGGCGAAATCCGGCTTTCTTTCAGGATCGAAGGCTGCCTGCAGAGCCCGTGTCGAC